>NZ_JBHYMQ010000024.1:93974-112384 GCF_042742985.1 Streptomyces sp. NPDC058864
GGACAGGGCGTGGACGCCCCGGACACCACCACAGGGTCCGGTGTTGTGGTGCGTCAGCGGTGGCTGGGCGGGTTGACCGGGTGCTGGGCGGTGACGTCGCCCTCGTAGACCAGCGCGGTGCGGTGGTTGTACTGGATCGTGTACATCTTCTTGGCGCCGAAGACGACCTTGCCGTCGGCCTTGAAGTAGTCGTCGGTCAGGGCCGGCGCCGCGGTGGCGACGTACGCCTGGCCGGACGGGACGGTGTACATGCTCAGCGGGGCCTGGTTGGAGGCGCCGTAGCCGGCCGGGTACTCCGAGGCGTCCGGGTAGCTGGAGCCGTACACCTTCACCGGCGGGGTGTCGGTGGTCCTGCCGCTCTTGACGACGGTCACGCCGTGAGCGGGGACGGTGTTGCGGCCCTTCGGGTTGTGGAACCACACCTTGCTGCCGCTGAACCAGATCGCGGTCCAGGCGCCCCGCTTGCCGGCGACCACGAACTGCTGGCCGGCCTGCACGGTGCTGCCCCAGTCGTTGATCCGGTCGGTGCCGTCGCCACCGGGGTGAATCGCCTGGTCACCGAAGAGCGGCGCGGTGTCACTCGGAGCGGTGCGCACGAACAGCGAGTTCGACGGCTCCGTCACCTCGGTGCACTCGGGGGTGGCACCGGTCGGGTCGTCGGACGGGCACACCTGGACGGTCTGCCGGTTGCCCTCGAACCCGGGAGCGATGGTCACGACACTCCCGACCCCGCCGACACCGTGCCTGCCGGTCAGCGGAGCGCCGACCAGGGCCATGAAGTGCTCCCAGTCCCAGGACTTGCCCGGGTCCCAGTGCATGCCCGACACCGTCGCCGACGTCGGGCCGACGACGTTGTCGTGGCCGACGATGTGCTCCCGGTCCAGCGGGATGTCGAAACGCTCGGCCAGGTACTTCACCAGCTCGGCGGTCGCCTCGTACTGGGCCTCGGTGTACCAGGTCGCCCCGTGCGCGGCGTAGCCCTCGTGCTCGATGCCGATGGAGTGCATGTTGGCCGAGTAGTTGCCCGCGTGGAACGCCAGGTCCTTCGTGGGGACCATCTGCGTGACCGCGCCGTCGGCGGACCGCATCACGTAGTGCGCGGAACTCCCGCCCGCGGTCTGGAACGTGGCGATCGCCGACTCGTACGAGGACTCGGTGTCGTGGATGACGATCGAGTCGATCCGGATCCCGTTGGCCGGACGGTCGGAGACCTGGCCGTTGGAGGGGGCCGCCGGAACGAAGGTGCACTCCACGGTGGCGGGGCACTCGGTACCGGTCGTCGCCGCCGAGGCCAGGCGCAGTCGGTCCAACTGCCCGGTGGCCGGCCTCACTCCCGGGCCTGCCGCCAGCGCCACGCGCTGTCCGTCGGCGGTCGTGCGCTTCACGCCCTTCTTCAGCGTGGCGTAGACCCTGTCGGCGAACGCACGGGCGCCCTGCCGTTGCGTGGACTGGCTGTAGCGGGCCACCGCGCCGTACCAGTCGTCGGGATCCGGGGTGGCCTTGCCGCCGGTCGACTCCTGATACGACGCCAGCAGGGCGGCTCCGCCACGGATGTTGGCCGCCGCGTCGGTGCGCAGGTCCTCCGCGGACAGGCCGGTGAGCTTCGCCGCTGCCTGCAGCGTGTGCAGCGCCGGGTCCGCGGCCGATGCGGCCACGTCCGCCCGGCCGGCCATGCCCGCGTCACCGGCGGAGAGCATCGCGGGCGTCACATCCGTGAGATGCATCGGCCCGTAGCCGCCGTCCGTGCTGTGCTGCCCGGCATGCGCGTCCCACGCCGACTCCTGGTACGCCACCGCCAGCAGCACCTGCTCCGGTACGTCGAACTTCGCGGCCGCGGCCGCGAAGTCGGCCTGTCGCTTCGACGTGTCGGGGGACTTCTCGCCCGTCGCCTGTGCCACCACCGGCACGGCGACCGCACCAGCCACCGCCAGTGCCGCGGCCGCGAGCAGCAGCGGCCGACGCCGTTCGGCATGCCGCCGGCGAGGGGTTCTCTCTGTCGTCATCAATTATTCCCGAGTGTGTCTGAGACGGTCATGTCGCCCTGTGGGCAAGCTGACTGACACGGCATGTGCCGTTCTGCGAGGCGCTCCGGAATCTCAACGGAACTGCGCCTGCCGTCTGTCGACGCCGGACGACGTCCGGCGTTCGCTCGCAATCGACCTGAGGACGATCGGTGACGCTAGCAGAGAGCGCCGGACGGAATCAAAAGGAGTCGGTGCCACCGGCGGAATTCCCGGAGGTTGTGAACATGTCGTGGAAGTCTGCCATTTCGCGCGGCGCTTCCCGTCGCCGGCTCCGGCGTCGTGGCACAAGAATCACGGAATTTGGCACTGCCATTACATTCGGGGACGACCGGCGGGGCGCTGGTCCGCCGTCCGGTCACGGGGTGCGAGCACCGGCGGCGGCGCCGACCGAGCCCGCCCGAAGGCGGAGCGGACAGGGCTCCCCGGCGAATGAGCGAGATGTCCTGGGGTCTCGACTCACCCGCCGGGGAGCCTCGTTGGCTCACCGCCCGGCAGTGGTCGCCGGACCGGCGACCGGCCCGGCCCCGCGTCCGTGCCGGTCAGCGCCGGCCCGCTAGTCGATGCACACCATGTCAACCTTGTTCGCGTTGCCACCCAGGTTGGCGGGCTGGAAGTTGGCGTGCGAAACCGGAACATCACCCAGCGGAATCCAGGCGTTGCTGCCGTTCCAGTTGTACAGGTGGATGGTGCCGCCACCCTTGTTGACGATCGAATCGATCCTGTCGTTGAGGCCGATGTTGCCCAGGTTGTGGCAGCCGTTGCTCGGTGCCGTCCAGATCTTGTAGGTGCCGTTGGCGCCGTCGTAGTAACACGACTTGCCCGGGTAGCAGTAGTCGGCCTGACTGGCTGCCTGGCTCGGCGCGACGACCGTGGCGCTGAGGACGGCCCCCGCGCTGATGGCCAAGGCGAGCGAGAGCTTCTTCATCGTGATTCCCTTCGAAAAGCAACGCGAACTTTCTCCGGAAACGATAGTTGAACAATAAACCACACGATAGAAGTTGAGTGCCAGTCAAGCGATCTGAATGTGCGTCGGCGAGGCGGACCGGGATCGGGAGCCCCTGCCGGGAGCACCTGTGAGGACCGTTCGGGGTCTGACAACCAAAGCACGCCGGACGGTGGTCTGGGGCAGTGGAGGGGCTCGATGCGCCTCCTGTGCTGTACGTAGACCCGACTGCAAGGAACCTCCACGATGACCCGAATGAAGAAGTGCGCGGCGGCCACGGTGTTGGCCGCGGCGCTGATAGGGGTGCCGGCCGTGGCACACGCGCTGACGCCCGCCCAGGCGCCGGCCGAGGCGGCCCACGTCGGCGCCGCCGCCGACGTTCACCCGGCCAAGGCCGCGACCGCGCGGATCGTGCGGCCCGGTGAGCGCGTTCACGCGGCCCCCGGGGTGGAGCTGTGGCTCACCAGGGACGGCAAGCACTGGACCACCCCCGACATGCCCGAGGGCCAGTTCCGCAGCGTGGTGGACGGCAACATAGACCCCGACGAGCCCAGCGTGTCGCTGCAGGCCGAAACCGTGGGCGGCGAGTTCTTCCTGTCCGGGGTGTACGTCGGCCCGGACAGCGCGGCCACGGTCGAGGTCGTCACCGATGACGGGACGGTCAGCGGCACCGTCGTTCGGCTGCCGGGGCACCCGGGCTGGGGCGCCTGGTACGCCGGTGCTCCCGTTCCGCGGCCCCTTCCGGCGCCCGTGGGCTCCTACTTCCACAGCGTCACCGTCTTCGATGCCGCCCATCGCAGCCTCGCCACTCTGACCATGCCCTGACGGTCCGGGGCCCACGGGGCCCGGCGGCTTCGCCCGTGGTCGACGCGCGCAGGGGGAGGCGTCGTCCCGCACACGCGGAACGGCCCCTCCCCTGCGCGGCGGTCGGCGGCCGTACCGGCGTCACGCGGGCGGGTGCGGGGTGCCGGCGGACCCGGGGTGGGAGAGGGTGGCGAGCAGCCGCAGTTTCTCGTCGCTGTCGCTGTCCTTGTCGGGGTAGTACACGACGAGGATGACGTCGTCGACGGGGAGTTTGTCGCGGTGGAGGCGGAGTTCACCGACGACGGGGTGGTTCACCGTGGTCGTGCCGCCGTCCAGAGCGCGGACGTCGTGGCGGGCCCACAGGGTGCGGAACCGCGCACTGGACAGCGCGAGCTCCCCGACGAGCTCGACGAACCGTGGATCGTCGGTGTCGTCCCCGATGGTGGTGCGCAGGGCGGCGACGAAATCGGCGGTGGCTTTTGTCCAGTCCTGCTGGAAGGCCCGCTCCTCGGGATCGAGGAGGAGCGAGCGAAGCCGGTTCTCGCCGGGCCGCAGGCGCGGGGACAGCGCGACGGCCATGGGGTTGGAGGCCAGGACGTCGAACGCGCGCCCCTCGACGAACGCCGGGATCTGGAGGTGGGCGAGCAGCTCGTGCACCCGCGCCGGTACCTGCTCGGGCCGCTTGCGGCGCGGTGCCTTCGGGCGTGCCGCCGTCAGGCCGAGCAGATACGTCCGCTCGATGTCGTCGAGCCGCAGGACGCGCGCGAGTGCTTCGAGGACCTGGGGCGAGGGATTCTTGTCGCGGCCCCGTTCCAGGCGCAGGTAGTAGTCGGGACTGATTCCGGCGAGCAGGGCGACCTCCTCACGGCGCAGTCCGGGCACGCGTCGGTTGCCGCCGGGCGGGAGTCCTGCCTGCGCCGGGGAGACCAGCTCACGCCGGGCGCGAAGGTAGCTGCCGAGCCGGTTGCCGGATTCCTCGTCCTTCATACCGCCACCGTAATGCGGTGCGCTTCCCCCAGCGGGGGTCCTGGCAGGACCAGGCAGGACGGGGGCACTGCCACGCCCGGCGGATGCCGTCAAGACTTCGTGGCACCGACTGCGCCGCTGGTCGGAACGCCGGCGGCGCCCCGATCCGAAGGGAAGATCTCGTGGATCTCTCCAACCGCACCGTTCTCGTCGTCGGCGGGACCTCGGGAATCGGGCGGGAGCTCGCCCGCCGGTTCGCCGCGGCCGGCAGCACCGTGGCCGTCGCCGGTCGCAGCCCGCAGGCGCTTTCGGAACTCACCGGAGAAGGCTTCGGCACGTTCGGTGTCGATGTCACCGACGGTTCCTCCGTCGTGTCTTTCCGTGACGCCGTGCTGGCCCGGTACCCCGGGCTGGACACCGTGGTGACGATGTCGGGCGTCATGCTGCTGGAGGATCTGCGCGACCCCGCGCACTTCCAGGCGGCACGGACGACGATCGACACCAACCTGCTCGGCACCATCCGGGTCGTCGACGCCTTCACCCCCCACCTCGTCCGGCGGGGCGAGGGCACCTTCATCACCGTCACCTCCGGCATCGCCTTCCTGCCGTTCCCGCCCATGCCCAGCTACGCCGCCTCGAAGGCCGCGGTGCACGCCTACACCGAGGCACTGCGGGCGCAGCTCGACGGCACCGGTGTCGGCGTCGTCGAGCTCGTCCCCCCGGCCGTCGCCACCGCGGGCCAGGAGAAGGCGAACCCGCACGCGCTGCCTCTCGACGAGTTCGCCACCGAGGTCGTGCAGCTGCTCTCGCAGGACCCCACGCCCCGCGAAATCCTCGTGAAGGGCGTCCTCATGCACCGCTGGGCCGAACGCGACGGCACGTACCGCGACCTCGTCGCACAGCGCTCCAAGAGCCTGGCCATGCTCCCCGGCCGCGAGGACTGACGAACGCCCCGGCAGCCGGCGGGTCCCGCGTGCCGTTCCATGGGCTCGGCCGGACACCGGCCCAGCCCATGGAACCCGACCGGGGGCGCGTCCCGCCCCCGGTCCGCGGACGCACTACGGTGTGATGCGCAGGGCGTCCACCATCCCCACCGATGTACTGCGGTTGACGATGCGGATGGTGTGCGTCCCCTGGGTCAGTCCGCTGCGTTGCCAGACGGTCTGCTGCACCTGCCGGGCTCCGGAGGCCCGCAGGTCCACCGTCGCTTGGAAGGCGCCGTCGAGGTAGACGTCGACCGGCCCCATGTCGCCGTTGCGTTCGGAGATGTAGGCGATTCCCGTACCGGTGAAGGTGTACTGGGCGACGGCGTTCACCGTCGTGCTGTGGTGGGTGTCGTCGTTGTAGTCGCCGTAGCCTCGCCCGCTGGTCGCGTGCCAGTTGCTGTCGTAGGTCAACTGGGTGTTGTTCACCATCGGGTTGGGCGTCCGGGCCATGCCCAGGGTGGAGGTGGTGCCGCTGAGGGTCTTCTCCCCCTGGTTCGCGGATCCGGTGAGCCGAACGGGGGCGTAGGAGGACAGCGGCTTTGCGGTGCGCTCCACCACGTACACCTTTCCGGCGGCCGTGGGGAGGTCGAACTCGGTGGCGCTCGTGGTGAGCGCGGTCGCGCCGCCGGAGACGTCGCGGACCCTCAGCTGCTGGCTCCCCCACGGGTTCACGACCCGCGTCGTGTTGCCGTACAGGCTCTTGATCCCGACGTACTTGACCTCGCCGGCCTCACGCTCCGAACTGACCGTGAAACCGCCCTTGGCCAGCAGCGTGAAGCGCCCCGTGAACGAGGAGTCGCCCGGCACCGCGGGGAAGACCCGGATCTTGTCGTTGTAGGACTGGAGCAGCGACTCGTTCAGGGCCGCGAGGTGCACCCCGAGGTATTCGAAGACGCCGTTGGTGTTGTCGGTCATGCCGTTGGGATAGGTCTGGTACTTGCGGAGCATCGTCTTCATGCCCTGGTACGCCTGGTCGCCCAGCCCCAGCCGGGCCGCCTGCACGGCGTCGTTGGCCCAGACGTTGCCGTACGGGAAAGGACGTGCGTTGAAGGTGTTGACGGCCTTCTGCTGGTCCGTGAAGCCGATGCCGGTCCGGTCGTAGGGCCAGATGATCTCGGAGGCCACGTTCTCCCCGTTGCGGGTCTGCGCGAGCGGCGGGGTGTGCGGCAGGTAGACGTCCGCGGTGGACGGATACGCGATCAGGTTGTCCACGATCCGCTGCCACTGCGGCCGCAGGTCGGCATCCAGGCCCAGGGACTGGGACGCGCGGATCGCGAGGGGGAACAGGGTGCGCACCGCCGCGAGGTCGGTGATCGCGTTCGGGACGTTCCAGTACGTCTCGTGCGCGTGCGAACTGGCCACGTAGTACTTGCCGGAGGCGGAGTCGTAGGACACCTTCGCGGCGTAGAACTTCACCACGTCCCGCATGAACGGGTAGGCGGTGTCCCGCAGGTAGGCGGAGTCGTTGGTGTACGCGTACTGGAGGTACATGTTGTACGCGGCCTCGGTGCCCGTCGACCAGATGTTGTTCGTGAAGTCGCTGTTGACGGTGCCCCGGGCGTTGCCGTCCCAGCCCATGGTCTCCGGCACCCACAGCCCGTCGACGTTGTAGCGGGTGCGCGTGTACGCCTTCAGCGCCGCCGCGTTGCGGCTGTAGAGGCGGTTGAAGCCGGCCAGCAGGTCGACGTGGTTGGAGGCGAGGAAGGAGTTGTAGACGTCGCGCTGGTTCCAGAACCAGTAGGCGTTGCTCCATTTGGTCTGGTCACGGGTGGCCCGGAACACGCCGTTGATGAAGTGGAACGGATTGGTGCCGTACCCTCCGGCGGCGATCATGTACGTGCTCAGGTAGTAGACGTTCTCCAGGTAGTCCGCGTCCCCGGACAGCCCCGAGTACTGCACGAACGACTTGCCCCAGAAGTCGTGCCACCAGGACGTGAAGTCGCCGAGCGTCGCGCTGTAGCCGCGGCTCTTGGCCGATGCCAGCGCGCGTTTGGCCTCGGCCACCGAGTCGTGCGAGGGCGCGTTGAGGCGGGTGCTCGCGGTGAACCAGATGGTGTAGCTGCGTGAAGGGGTGATCGACAGCCGGACGTTCCGGCCGTCGACGACCCGTGCACTGTAGGCCGCTCCCTCCACCGTGGCGGCCAGGGTGTAGCCGAAGTTCTGCGGGTCGGACTGGCCGCGGCTGATCCCGGCGCCCGTGGAGTCGGCGTACGTCGAGACCGTCTTCCAGGTGTTGAGGTCGGGCACGTCACCGCTGTTGCCCAGCTGGGAGACGTCCCACAGGCCCAGGTCGAGGGTGACCGCGGAGACCCCGGAGCGCGAGTCCTCGACGTGCACGCCCATGACCTCGGAGTTGGGCACGCCCATCACCGTCACGGTGCGGTTGGCGTCGTACGTGGTGGTCAGGGTGCCGTCGTAGAGCGACAGACGTTGCTGGTAGGTGCTGTAGCCGCTCTCGAGCGCCGGGGTCGTGGACAGGTTGAGCAGTCCCGCGCCGAACGCCGTCTGCTGCGAGGTGTCCACGCCGGACACCTGCATGGTCAGCCCGTTGTTCTGCCAGGCCATCGCGCCCGTACGGCCGTTGCCGACGGTCAGGCCGTGCAGCGGGTTGGTGGTGGGCCGGTTGTAGACGAGGTCGTGCTTGGACAGGTAGGCGGCGCGATCCACGTTCAGGGCTCCGGTGGCGGAGTCGAACGCGGCGTCCGTCGGTGCCGCCGCGGCCGGGGCCGAGAGGCCGACGGCGGTCGCGGTCATGATGCAGACGGCTGCGAGCGCGGCTCGCACGAGTCTGCGCAGTCTCATCGAATGCCCTCCTTGCTGTTCATGGGGGGAGTGCCGGCCGGTGCCGGACAGCGCGGGGCGGGAGCCCGACCGGTCGACGTCGAGCTCGATTGATCGGATGACTTGGCCGGACCAGTTCATCGGTGCACCGCTCCCCCGTGCTGTACGAGGGCATGCTGAAACGCTGCACCGACCAGGACGTATAACGGAACGATCAGAACAGGACGCACGAGACTGTTCGTTCTCGAAGCGCCGACAACAAGCGGAGGTACGGCGTACGGGTACACCACGACATCGGCATGGCCGCGTCAGAGGAAGTGAACATCGGATGTCTTGCTCGGTCAACACTCAGCGCAAAAACCCCGGCACGGAGGACCGCGGACCCTCGTCGACCCCGCTACGATTCGCCCATGCCTGAGCAGTTGTTCGACCGCGCGAGCCGCGGTTGCACGGTTGAGGATCTGGATTCCCGGTTGCGTACGACGATTCTGGCCGTGGCCGAGACCGAACTGCTCGGTGATGCCGCGTCGGCCGCGATCGCCTGCGTCGAGACCCGGAGTGTGCCCCGGTCCCGCCCCGGCGTCTTCGCGCGCTTGCGCGGGGGCGGCCCACCGCGGGAAACACTGACTGCCGCCGTGCTGCTGCCGCGGCATCTTCTGGTCTCGGTCACCGACACGCGCACGGGGAGGACCACGGCCCGTTCCGGACGGCTGGCCGACATGACCGTCACCGAGGTCGATCAACGACTGGCCGTGGACAGCGGTGTATCGGTGTTCACCCGTTGGTCGAGCCGCTCCGAGGCCGAGTCGATGCACATCGCGCTCGGCGACGATCCCGCCGGCGTCTCGTTCAAGGACACGCTGCGCCGAGCCATCCGGGCGGCACAGAGCGGTTGAGCGGACCGTGACCTCACCGCCGGGCCGCGCCTGTACGGACATCGTGCGGGTCCGGCGCTCGGCGACGGCCTGCCGCCTCCGATCACCACCTGCCGGTACGGCCCGGCGGTTCGGACGAACCCGCTGGTGACGGTCTGCACCAGTGGCCGGCCTGTCGGGCACCTCCCCCATAAAGAGTATATGCTCCTATTTCTGCGGCTCGGCGGATTCGCCGGTCACGGCCCGCTCGACGTTCGTTCGCGGCGGAAGCGCATCGGGGAGCGAAGGAGGCCACGTCAGTGGACGTGACGCACACCCCCAGGCCGCCTGGGATGCTCGAGGACGAGTGGGAAACCCTCCGGCCCGCCGTCTTCGGAGCGGCGTACCGCCTGCTCGGCAGCGTGGCCGATGCCGAGGACGTGGCCCAGGACGTGTGGCTGCGGGCGGCCGCATCCGACCTGCGCGACGTCCGCGACCTCCGGGCCTGGCTGGTCACGGTGGCGGCGCGACGGTCGTACGACATCCTCAAGTCCGCCCGCGCCCGCAGGGAAACCTACGTCGGGCCGTGGTTGCCGGCGCCCCTGCTGACGGGACCGGACGCCTCCGAACAGGTGCTGGTCGACGAATCCGTCGGATCCGCGATGCTCCTGGTGATGGAGGAACTGAAGCCGCCCGAACGTGTGGCCTTCGTCCTCCACGACGTGTTCGGCCTCGAGTTCAGCCACATCGCCGACGTGCTCGGCGCCTCAGTGGGGGCTGCCCGGCAACTCGCCTCACGAGCACGGCGGAAAGTGGCGGCAGCCGGGCAGAGCACCACGCGCACCTCCCGGGCGGAGCGCGAGCGCCTGCTCGCCGCCTTCCGCGACGCCTACGAAGCGGGGGACATGGCCGGGCTGGTGCGTCTCCTGCACCCCGATGCCGTCTACGTCACCGACGGTGGCGGCAGGGTCGCCGCGGCGCGCAAGTTCATCCTGGGCGGTGCGCGCATCGCGATGGTGATGGTGCGGGCGAGGCGCCTGTTGCGCACGGACAGTGTCGAGATCATCGAGGTCGGAGGCGAACCGGCGCTTCTGCTCCGCAAGGAAGGGCGTGCCGTCTGTGTGGACACGGTGGAGATCGAGGACGGCCTGATCACCGCCTACCGCAGAGTCGTCAACCCGGACAAGCTCGCGCACGTGTGACGCACCCGCCGGGCGGAATGGGCCTCAAGGAAGGCGCGCATCCGGACCGCGTCCTCGGCACCGGACTTCGTCTCGAATTCGGCCTGCACCCCTGCCCCGCGCGGGAGTGCCGCCTTCATCCGGAGCCGGACTCCCCCTCCGGAATGACCCAGAGCACACCGCATTGCCCTTCAGCAAATAGGAGCATATGCTCTTATTTGTTTCCTGCTGTGCGCACGCGTGCCGCATGCAGGGAGGCCAGGCGGCTCGTACAGGCGCAACGTCACACCATCAAGCACTGGCCGCACCCGTCGCCGGGCGCCTTGCCCAGTCGGCACCCTTTGATCACCGCACAGAAGGAACCGCGTGTGAACCCCTCCCCCATCGAACCGCCCCGCCAGGATGGTCCCGGCATGCCGTCGTCGCACCCCGACCAGCCGCCGCGCCGGGTTTCGCGGCGCGCTTTCGTCGGCGGCGCGGCAGCCGTCACCGCCGGTCTCGCGCTCACCGGTGTCTCCGCGCTGCCCGCCACGGCCGTTCCCCGGCAGACCCCGAGGGGCTTCGGCTCCGTGTCCGGTGTTCCCGGGCTCCCCGAGGGGTTTCGTCGGACGTTCACCAGCCGGCTCGTCCAAGCCGGTGGCATACGTCAGCACGCCGTCGTCGGCGGCGACGGGCCGCCCCTGCTCCTGATCCACGGCTGGCCGCAGAACTGGTACGCCTGGCGCCTGCTCATGCCGGCGCTGGCGCGGAACCACACGGTCATCGCCGTGGACCAGCGTGGCATCGGGCTGACCGACAAGCCCCGCGACGGTTACGACACCGCCACCCTCGCGAACGATCTGGCCGCGCTGATGGACACCCTCGGCCACGAAAGCTTCGCCGTCGTCGGCCATGACACCGGCATGCCGATCGGCTACGCGCTCGCAGCCGACCACCCCCACCGGGTCGACCGTCTCGCCGTCGCAGAAGCCGTCATACCCGGTGTGACGCCCTCGCCGCCTCTGCTCGGGCCCGCCAAGGCCAACAACATGCTCTGGCACTTCCCCTTCAACCGGCTCGACGACGTCAACGAGCTCCTGGTCGCGGGCCGGGAGGACGTCTACTTCGGCTGGCAGCTCGACACCAAGGCCGCGCGAAAGCTGCCCGACCACGCCATCCGGTTCTACATCGAATCCCTCACCACGCACCGCCACGCGCTGGGCGGCAGCTTCGGCTGGTACCGCGACCTCGACACCACGTTCGCGCAGAACGCCGACCGTGTGAAGCGGCACCTGACCATCCCCGTCCTCGCCATCGGCGGAGCGCAAAGCGTCGGAGAGGGAGTGGCGACCACCATGAGGCTCGCGGCCGACGACGTGCAGTCCCTCGTCATCCCGGGCAGTGGCCACTGGGTTGCCGAGGAGGCCCCACAGGAACTGCTGGCGGCGCTCACCGCTTTCCTGGCCCCCTACCGCGCCGCCGCGGCGGGGAGCCGTCGGTAGGCGCCGCAAGGGTGCGGGTGCCGGGGTTCGCACCCCGGCACCCGCCGTTGCTTCAGGAGGTAGTGGTCGTCGAGGTCCCGGTCACCGCACGCCGTTGTGCAGGTAGGCGCGGTCGATCGTCTGCCGGACGGAGTTGCCGGCCGCGTCCTGCGCGGTCACGCGCAGCGTCACATAGGCGTCGCCGTGCACCTTGGCCGGCCGCTGCACGGTGGCGGTGAAGCCACTGCCCTTGGGGGCCGTACGTGCCGTGGCCCAGGTCTTCCCGTCGTCGTAGGAGGTCTCGACCACCAGCCGCACGCCGCGCGGCGCCGCCATGCCGTCCTGCATCCGGACGTTCAGTCCCAGGTCGTGCGTGCGCTGCGAGCCGACCGCGTTGCGGGTGTCGACCGGCACGGCGTAGTCGACCTGGAGCAGCGGCAGCAGCGCCGTGTCGGCGGCGGCACCGGAGCGGAACGTCCACGAGGTGCGGGTGCCGGCGCCGAAGCGCCAGTCGTCCGACACCCGGGTGGTCTCCAGGTCCAGCCGGTACTCGGCGTCGCCCGCCGGCACCTCGATGTCGCCCCACGCACCCTGGCTCGACTCGGCGATCTGCTGTCCGTCGCGGTAGAGCACCGCGGTGGCGGTGTCGTCCACCGGGTCCGCTCCGGCGGCGCGGGCGCCCGCTCCCCTGCCCCAATCGATGACGTTGAGCTCGTAGAAGGACCAGTGGCCGGTGCCGGAGTCATTGAACTCCGGGACGAAGACGGACATGGTGTTGCCCTTGCGCACCGACGGCCAGGGCGCACCACGCGGGATCGAGGGACGGACCACGGCCCCGAACCACCGCTCGGCCGCCCGCTGACCGGGCCGGTAGGTGTGCGGCACGTCGCGCATGCCGACCGAGAGCGTGTTGTCGGGGTTGTCGACCACGTTGTGGTGCACGACATGGCGCCACAGCGTGTCCCCGCCGGTCACGTACTCCACGCGCTCCCGGCCGTTGGGGACGTAGCGGCTGTACTGGTTCCAGGCGGTGTCCTCGTACGGACGCCACCCGAAGCGCTGCTCGCTCGCCCAGGACGAGGCACCCGTGCGGGTGTAGGTGCTGCGGACCACGGCGCTCTCGCGCTCGGAGACGGTGTGCACCAGGTTCCTGGGAACGAAGCCCTTGGACACCTGCATCACGTCGTACAGATACGGGCTGCGCACCGTGCCGGAGAACTCCACCGTGGTGGTCCGCCGCTTGACCAGCTTCAGCAGGGCCGCCCCCTCCTTGAAGGAGATCCGTACGGTGGGCAGGGCCATGCGCTCGCCGTTCGGACGCCACCGCGTCCAGGAGAGCTCGCCCTCCGGCCACGCCACCAGCAGTGCCTTGGCGCCCGCGGTCTCCGCGGCCCGGGCAAGGGCCCTCGTGTCGTCGGCGATGGAGAGGACCTGCACGACGGCCGCCTTGCCGCGCGCGCCACGGAAGTCCGGTGCCGCCGACGTGCCGGCGTCCACGGCGGTCAGCCGTGCGCCCTTGTCCCCGAAGACCTCGGAGTCCAGCTCGTAGTAGGGGATGAAGCCCAGGGAGCTGCCGGTGGCCTTGAGCCGCAGCTGCGGGGCCACCATCTGCCAGCGCGAGTTGAACTCGAAGGTTCCGTCGGTGACCGGCGCGGTCGTACTGACGTAGAGCCGCTTGACGATGTCGAACATCATGTGGCCCTGGATCAGGCCGTTGCCGTCGATCACGCGGTGGAACGTGGTGCCGAGGATGCCGCGCTGCTCGGCGGGCCGGGGTGTGCGGATCTTCACCTCGGTCACCTTGGAGGCGTCGAGCGTCGCGGTGATGTCCTTGGTGACCTTCACCTCGGGGTTGACGAGCTCGCCGGCCTCGAAGCCGTCCTCGACCTGGTCGAAGAAGCCACCGCTGATCTGGTAGGTGCCCTCTTCGACCTCGGCGGTCGCCGTGTCCCGGTCCGTGTACTGCACGAACCCGTTGCCGGAGCCGTAGGGAGGACCCCAGATGTTCGGCAGCATGCCGGGCACGACCCGGCCCTGCCGGTCGCGGTAGACCACGGTCAGCCGGTGCATCTTGCCCCGCACCTTGAGGGAGACGGTGGTGTGGGCGAGCACGGTGCCGTCCGTGGACTTCGCGGTGACGTAGCCGTAGTAGGTGCCGCGGGCGGTCGCACGGGCGGCGTCGGTGCTCAGCGGAACCTCGGCCGTGGCGCCGGGGTCCAACTGCACGGTCTTGGAGCCCAGGGTGACCGCGCCGTCCGAGAGGGCACGCCCGGTGGTGGTGGCCAGATCGACGGCCAGGGAGAGAGTCACCCGCTTGTCGCCGGTGTTGGTGTAGCGCAGGATCGCTGCCTGCCGGCTGCCGCCGGTCGCCCCGGCCTGCAGCTCCGGGAGCAGGACGGTGCCGGTGGCGGTGACCGGGCCCATCGCGGTGGCGAGGTCGATGCGGCCGCTGCCCTGCTCGGTCACCTTGGTGCCGGACACCGTGTGCGAGGTGCTGACCAGGGCGTCCTTGATCTGCTGCGCCCCCCAGTGCGGGTGCTGCTGGGCCAGCAGCGCGGCGGCGCCGGCGACGTGCGGGGTCGCCATCGACGTGCCGGACGCGGAGGTGTAGTCGGCGTCGACCGGGGTGCCCATGGTGGTGCCGGAGGCGCGGGCGGCCACGATGCCGACACCGGGAGCGGTCACATCGGGCTTGACCGCCCCGTCGCCTGCGCGCGGACCGCGGCTGGAGAAGGGGGCCAGTGAGTCGTCGCGGTCGACGGCCCCGACGGTCAGCGCCGCGTCGGCCGCGCCCGGCGAACCGACCGTGCCCGGACTCGGGCCCGCGTTGCCGGCGGCGATGACGAAGAGCGTGCCGGTGGACGCGGTGAGGGTGTTGACGGCCTGGCTCATCGGGTCGGTACCGTCGGAGGCGCCCTCCGAGCCGAGGCTCATGTTGACGACCTTGACGTCGGCGTCCGCCGCCTATTCCATGCCGTCGATGACCTGCGACTCGGTGCCGTAACCGTTGTCGCCCAGCACCTTGCCGACCAGCAGGTCGGCCTTGGGCGCCACGCCGCGCCGCGTCCCGGCGGACGCGGCACCGGTGCCGCCGACGGTCGAGGCGACATGCGTGCCGTGGCCGAAGCGGTCCTCGGTGTTCCCGCTGCCGGAGAAGTCCTTGGCCTGCGCGATGCGCCCGGCCAGGTCGGGGTGGCCCGCGTCCACACCGGTGTCCAGGACCGCCACCCTCACGCCCTGGCCCTCGTAACCGGCCTTCCAGGCGGTGGGCGCGTTGATCTGCGCGGTACTGCGATCCAGAACGGCCTTGACCCTGCCGTCCAGCGAGATCCGCGGAGCGACCGCGGCACGGGCGGCGTCCGAAGTCCCGCCCGTCCCGCCGGGGTTCAGCGTCTTCCAGAACGCGCCCAGGTCGTCTTCGCCGACCCGCAGGGAGCGGGCGCCGATGCTGGGCAGATTGCGGGCCGGCGCGGTGGGCGCGTTGAACGCCACCAGCCGGTCGGCGGTGTCCGCGGCGGCCTCGGCCGCACGCGCGGTTCCCCTCGTCCCGTCCGCTGCGGGCCGGGAGGCGACGATCAGCGGCAGTGCTGAGGCGTGGGCCCGGTCGTAGCCCTGGGCGATCAACGCCGTCACATCGAACAGCCGGCGGTCCAGAGTGCCCGCGGTCACCAGCGCCTCGGCGTCGGACGGCACCACCGTGAGCGCCTTGTCGTCCCCCTCCAGCGTCCGGAAGGAGACATGCTCGCGCCCGCGCCCGGGCCGCACCGAGGCGGTACGCCGCCCGTCGGGCAACGCCGTCACCGTCACCAGGTCACCGGTGAGCAGTCGTACGGTGGCGGAATCCGCCTTCGCGCGTTCGACGAATCGCGCCTTGCCTTCCGAACCCGTACCGGCGGAGGCGGACGCCACGCCGCCGACCGTCACCACCAGTACGGTCGATATCGCCGTCGACAGACGGAACCATGACATCAGTCAGACACCTTTCATTCAGAGCCAGTTCACTGGCCGCACGACAGAATCCGCGGCGCTCCGGCCCATGTCACTGGTATCCGCATGTCGCGGATGCAACATGTCCCAATGACGACATCGGCAGGGGATGGCGTCCCGGTGACACGATCCGGCCGGTCGGCGTTCGTCGCGCGGGGGCCGGCACACGACTCCCCGGCACCCCGGCCCGAAGGGCCGCGTTGCCAGGGGCAGGGGCATTCGAGGGCGCACGAGCGCCCCTTCGTCGCGAAGTCCCACCACGCCCGTCACGTTGGCGGGGGCTGTCTCGTCCACTTGACGAAGTGACAGCAGAGCGGGAGCCGCCGGTGACGATCACAAGAGGGGCCGAGTCAGCGTGAACACAACCACGAGGCATGGCGGAGGCATTGCCGGACCGGCTGCGGTGAGCACTGCCGCGGCGCACGAGGTGACCCCATGACGCCAGTGCTGGAATACGCGATGTACGCGCTCGTCGCGGCACTGTACGTCTACGCGGTGGTCGACTGCGTCAGGACCCCCGACGCGCGCATCCGAATGCTGCCGAAGACGGGCTGGCTCGTCCTCATGGTCCTGATGCCGATCCTGGGCGCCATCGCCTGGCGGAACCTGGGCAAGCGGTCCCTTCGTGCCGAGGGTCAGCCGTCCACGGACTGAGCTCGGCTCTCCCCCGACCGAAGGGACGGACGCCGCCCTCCCGGTGGGCGCCGCGCCCGGTTTCACGATGCGTCGCGGGCCCGCGCGGAGGGCCGCGGCGTCCTTCACGTCAATCCAAGCCAGACCTCGAGGAACCCGATGACCTTTTCCCTGGCCGATCTCGATCCGCACGACCCGCACTGGGACCGGCGCGGTGCGTTCTACGTGCCGTCAGGCAAGGGGCCGACGGTGTGGGCCGCGGGTGACGTCTACACGATCAAGGCCACCGGTGCGCAGACCAACGGCGGGATGGGCTTCATCGAGGCCACGGTTCCGGCCGGCGGCGGGCCCGTTCCGCACGCGCACCCCGAGCAGGAGGAGACGTTCTACATCCTCGACGGGGAGCTGGAGTTCCTCGACGGGGACCACGTCTTCACCGCGGTCGCGGGCGACTTCGTCCACATCCCCCGGGGAGTGCGTCACCGCTTCAAGAACAAGGCCAGCCACGCCGCGAGGATGATCTTCATCTTCACGCCTCCGGGCCTGGAACAGGTCTTCGTCGATCACGCCCTCCCCGCCCGGCCCGGCGAGACGCCTCCATCGGTCATCGACGACGACCAGCTCGCACGGTTCGACACCATGGCCCGGCTGGCGAAGTCGATCATTCTTCCCGAACCATCCTGAATCGCCCCCACGGCCCGATCCGCGTTGCCCCGGACGAGGGCGCGGCACGGCCGTCACGCACGGGGCATTCGCCGGCACGGCCGGCGCTCACCTGGTCACGGCCCGGCTTCCGGGCACGCGACCACCATCGCACACAGGAGACCCACGCATGCTCGAAGGATTCGAACACGGCTACGCCGAGGTGAACGGCACCCGGCTGCACTACGTCACCGGGGGCGAGGGCGAGCCGCTCGTCCTCATGGACGGATGGCCACGTACCGTGCACGCCCTGCGTGAGCTGCTCCCCCTGCTGGCGCGGCGCTTCCGCGTCATCGCCGTGGATTACCGCGGTCAGGGCGCGTCGGACAAGCCCGCCGGCGGCTACGACAAGAAGAACATGGCGCGGGACGTCCACGAGCTGGTCCGGGGCCTGGGCCACGAGCAGGTCAACATCGCGGGCGGGGACGTCGGGGCGATGGTCGCCTACAGCTTCGCCGCGAACCACCCCGAGGCCACGAAGAGGCTCGCCATCTGGGAGGGAGGACCCTTCTCCCAGATCTTCCTCGACGTCATCAGTCCCTTCCCCACACCGGAACAGCCGAACGCCTGGTGGTATCCCCTGAGCCAGGTCGACGGCCTGGCCGTCAAGCTGCTGGCGGGACGGTTCCGGCACGTCATCGACTGGTCGACCGACCACCTGGCGGTCCACCCGGAACGGATCGGCGAGGAGAGCCGTGCCCTGTACGCCGCGGCCTACAACACACCCGAAGCGGTGGCCGCGGCCTTCGGCGTCTACCGGACGTTCCACCAGGACCTGGCCGACAACAACTCCTACCCGCCGCTGACCATGCCGGTTCTGGGGCTTGGCGGCCAGTACGTCTCCGTGGTGCAGGCGATGATGGAGGGCAAGGCCACCGACATCCGCTACGCCACCATCGAGGACAGCGGCCACTACATCGCGGAGGAGCAGCCGGAAGCGCTCGCCGCCGCGCTGGAGAAGTTCTTCGGCTGACGCAGGATCCAGGAGCGGCCCCCCCGTTATGTTTTTCGCGGTCCTGCAATGGGGCCGCTGGCCTTCGGGCCCGGCATGACTGTTACCCCCTGTCGAACGGATGACCTGGGGGGTGG
>NZ_JBHYMQ010000025.1:0-101066 GCF_042742985.1 Streptomyces sp. NPDC058864
CCCGACCCCGACAACTTCACCGCCCCGTTCTTCGGCGACGGCAACGTGCTGTCCAACAACTACGTCAACAAGAAGATCACCGGCGAACTGCTCCCGCGCACCGCCGCCGAAGCCGGCCGCGCCGCCACCACCACCGACTTCGAGGACCTCCAGAACCTCGTCGCCGACGACGTGCCGATGATCCCGCTGTGGCAGGGCAAGCAGTACGTCGTCTCCAAGGACAACATCAACGGCCTGGAGTGGACCCTCGACCCCTCGACCGTCTTCCGCTTCTGGGAGATCCAGAAGGGTGCGACCCAGTAGCCAGGTGTACGGGCGGGCGTCGGCCGCCGGGGGCGGTGGGAAGAGGGCTCACGCCGCTCTCACACCACGACGGCCAGGATGGACGCAGACGCGGCAGCCGCTTGCTCCCTCTTGCGGCTGCCGCGTCCCCGTGAAGTGGTCGGGAACCGGCCGCCCCGGTCGGTCCCGGCGCGGAGGCCGGCGGTGAGCGGTCGGACCGGTGGCGTTGCCGGCCACCCACGTACGGCGGCCGCCACGACCCGGTCGACGGGGGTTCCGACGATGCCGATGGCACGGGCGGCGTAGTGCGCCCGGCTGCGCTGTCCAGTGGCGTCCCGTGGGTGAAGCGGACGAGGTCGTCGGTCAACTGCCGCAATGGCAATGCGTGGTGGCCCGCTCCCGAGCACGACGACCGCGCGGCGGGAGCGGGCCGGCATCAGCGCCCCGTTCAGCGCGGCGCTCCGCCGGTTCGTCCGTGGCGTCCCCTTCCCGCGGTCCGCACGCCGGCGGAGCCGGACGCTGCCGACGCCGGGCATGCCTTGCCGTGAGCGCATAGAGTCTTGCCCATGACGCAAGACGATGGTGATCTGGACAGCCTGGTGCGCAAACGCATCCGCGCCCTGCGCGTGGCCCAGGGCTGGTCCCTGGAGGAGCTGGCGACCCGTGCCAACGTCAGCCAGTCCACGCTCTCCCGGATCGAGAACGGTCAGCGGCGGCTGGCCCTCGACCAGCTCGTCACCCTCGCACGCGCCCTGGACACCTCCCTCGACCAGTTGGTGGAGACCGCGTCGGACGACGTCGTCTCCAACCCGGTGGTCGACAGGGCGCACGGGCTGATGAGCTGGCCCATCAAGGCGGAACCCGGCATGACCGTCGTGCGGCAGCGCATGACGAACCCGCCGCCCGACCAGCCGTCCCGCATGCGGGCCCACCCCGGCCGTGAATGGCTCGTCGTCCTGTCCGGGACCGCGGTCCTGCTCCTGGGCAATCGCCGCCTGCGGATCGAGACCAACCAGGCGGCGGAGTTCCCGACGATGCTCCCGCACGCCATCGGGGCCGAGGGCGGACCGTGCGAGATCCTGGGCATCTTCGACCGCGACGCGCGCCGGGGCCATCAGCGCGGCGCGGACACCGGCAAGGCATCACCGTGACGGTTTGCGCGTGCCGCAGCGCAGCGGGCCATCGCCTTGCGCTTTCCGGAAGGCGCCGGGACGTGGCCGTACGGCCCGGTTAGCGTGGCCGCCATGAGCCACCCCCACCCGCAGGCAGCGCCCCATGGCGCGCCCCACGTCCACGATCACGACACGGACGTCCAGGCCGAGATCCTCGACCTGGACGCGGAAGTGCTCGCCGAACACACCGCGTCCCTCACAGCCTGGCTGCCGGTCGGGAACGGCCCCCGCCACATCGTGGACCTGGGCTGCGGCACGGGAGCCGGAACCCTCGCCCTGCTCCGGCGCTTCCCCGAGGCACAGGTGACGGCCGTCGACGCGTCGGCGCCGCATCTGCACCGCCTGCGGGCGAAGGCGGCCGAGGCCGGAGTGGCCGACCGCGTACGCCTGGTCCACGCCGACCTCGACGAACCGGCCTGGCCCGGTCTCCGCACCCCTGACCTGGTGTGGGCCTCGGCCTCGCTGCACCACATGGCCGACCCCGACAGGACCCTGCGCCAGGTCCACGACCTCCTGGCGCAGGGCGGCCTCCTCGCCGTCGTCGAACTGTCCGGCTTCCCCCGCTTCCTGCCCGAGGACGCCCCGGACGGCGCCCCGGGCCTCGAGGAGCGCTGCCACACCGCCCTCGACCACCACCACGCCGAGCACGTCCCCCACCGCGGGGCGGACTGGCCGGCCAAGCTGACCGGCGCCGGCTTCACCGTCGAAGCCGAACGCACCCTGGCCATCGACATCGCCCCGCCCCCCACCGAGGCCGTCACCCGCTACGCCCTCGCCACCCTGCGCCGCATGCGAACCGCCGTCGCCTCGGCCCTGACGCCGGACGACCTGACCGCCCTGGACCGCCTGCTCGACGCCGACCGCCCCGACGGCATTCCGCGCCGCACCGACCTGCACGTCCGCACCGAACGCACGGCCTGGGCCGCCCGGCGGGCGTGAGGTCCGTGCCGTGATTGGCCCCGCGTACCGCGGCGAGTAGTGTGGGAAATGCCCTGGAAGTCGGCTTTGCGCGGGGAATTCCGCGTCCCGTCCGGGACATCGTTCCTCACCTGACGGAAAGTCCGCGCGGCGGATCCGACCCCATCGCCGTCGGCCGTCATCGGGCAGAGACATCGCCATGATCTGGGAAGTACTGGTCCTGGGTTTCGTACTCAGTCTCGACAACTTCCGGGTGTCGATCGCACTCGGCACCGTTCCGTTCGGTCTGAAGCGCGCGGTGCAGGTTGCGCTGACCTTCGGGTTGTGGGACGCCGTCATGCCCCTGGTCGGGCTGCTGATCGGCCGCCGGATCGGGGAGTCCGTCGGGGACGTCGCCGATCTGGTGGGCGCCGCCGCCCTCGGTGGGTACGGTCTGTACCTCGTCGTCTCGGCCCTGCGGCACCCCGAGCCCGAGGAGTTGGACCATCCCTGGGCGCTGTTCGGCATCCCGCTGACACTGAGCCTGGACAACCTGTTCGCGGGGGCGAGCCTGGGGATCCTGGGACTCTCGCCGTGGTTCTCGGCCGCCGTCTTCGGCGTCACGACGGCGGTGATGTCGCTGGTCGGGCTGCAACTCGGCCGGGCCGCGGCGCGTCTGATCCGGCTCCGCCCGGACCTGCTGAGCGGGGTCACCTTGATCATCGCCGCCGTGGCACTGCCGTTGTGGTTCGGTGGCTAGCCGCGGTCCGCTCGGTCAGGGACGCGGTCCGGGCGGCGGGCTCGGTGCGGTCGGGGGACCAGCGGGGGACCGTGGGCGCGCGAGCCGGCGTTGGCGGCGTCGACCGCGCGGGCCACCAGGTGGTGGTCGGGCGACAGGTGGCAGACCGGGTCGGTGCGGGCCGCGTCGCCGGTGAGCAGGAACGCCTGGCAGCGGCAGCCGCCGAAGTCCACCTCCCGCCGGAAACAGCTCCGGCAGGGCTCGGGCATCCAGTCGGTCCCCCGGAACGCGGTCATCACCGGGGACTCCGCCCAGATCCGCTCCAGCGAGTCCTCCCGCACACTGGCCCGCGGCAACGGCAGGGTCTGTGCGGCCGGGCAGGGCAGGACGTCGCCGTTCGGCGTCACGGTCAGCTGCCGGGACGCCCAGCCGCCCATGCAGGGCTTCGGGTAACGGCTGTAGTAGTCGGAGAGGACGTAGATGACGTCCATGCGGTCCCGCAACCGCTCACGGGCCGCCCGTACGACGACCTCGGCGGCCTCCAGCTGGGCCCGGCTGGGCAGCAGCGCGGCTCGGTTCCGCCAGGCCCAGCCGTAGTACTGGGTGTTGGCCAGCTCCAGCCGGTCGGCACCCACCTCCTCGGCCAGGTCCAGCACGTCGGCGACGTGGTCGATGTTGTACCGGTGCAGCACCACGTTCACGGTCAGGGGCCAGCCCAGTTCCTTGACCACGTGCATGGCCTCGATCTTGCGCCGGAAGGACGGGACGCCGGCGATCCGGTCGGACGCGGCCGCTTCGTGGGCCTGGACGCTGATCTGCACGTGGTCCAGGCCCGCGGCCCGCAGCTGTTCGGCCCTCGGCCGCGACAGCCCCAGCGCGCTCGTCACGAGATTGGTGTACAGGCCCAGGTCGTGGGCGGCCGCCGCGATCTCCACCAGGTCGCGTCGCAGCAGCGGTTCCCCGCCGGACAGGTGGCACTGCAGAACTCCCAGTTCCGCCGCCTCGGCCAGCACCCGCCGCCACTCGTCCGTGGTCAGCTCGTCCTGGTAACCGGCCATGTTCAGCGGGTTGGAGCAGTACGGGCAGGCCAGCGGGCAGCGGTAGGTGAGTTCGGCGAGCAGACCGAACGGGCTATCCATCGGTGAGCTCCATCCAGCGCCGGGCGACGAGCCGGGCCAGGAACCGCCGCACCTCGTCCTCGGGGACGGTCCGGTAGCGGGTGCCCAGTTCGGTCACGATCTCGGCCACGGTGTGCCGTCCGTCGCACAGTTCGAGGATGGCCGCGCCGCTGCCGTTCAGGACCACCACCGTCTCGGGGTGCAGCAGCACCGGACGTCGTCTGGTCCGGCAGAAGGCGAGCCGGACATGGCGTGCCAGCCGGGGCCGGTCCGAACCGCGCACCTCGGTGCCGCGACCGGTCCGGGCCGTGGTCAGGGTCGTGGTCCGGGTCGTTCCGGCAGGGGTCGGGTCCATGGCGGTCACTCCGGGTAGGCCTGTTCGACGGCGTCCATCAGGCTCCACAGGACGTCGCACTTGAACGACAGCGCGTCGACGGCGCGCGCCTGGGACTCGGCGGAGAGGCAGTGCGACGTGACCACTTCGAGGGCGTGCTCGCAGTCACGGGGTGCCTGCTGCAGGCGGGTGCGGAAGTAGGCGAGGCCCTCGGGGGCGATCCACGGGTACCAGCGCTCGAACGCGGCCAGTCGTGCGGCCATCAGGTCGGGTGCGAACAGCTCGGTGAGCGAGGACGCCACCGCCTCCACCCAGGGGCGGGTCCGGGCGAAGCCCACGTACGCGTCGACGGCGAACCGCACTCCGGGCACCAGGTGCCGGTGGTCCCGGACCTCCTCGCGGGTGAGCCCGGCGGCCTCGCCCAGGCGCAGCCACGCCTCGGTGCCGCCCTCGCCGGCCGCGGTGCCGTCGTGGTCGACGATCCGCCGGATCCAGCGGCGGCGGAACTCGGGCTCGGGGCAGTTGGAGAGGATCGCGGCGTCCTTGCGGGGGATGTTCTCCTGGTAGTAGAAGCGGTTGGCCACCCAGCCGCGGATCTGCCGGCGGCTCAGCTCCCCGGCGTTCATCCGCACGTGGAACGGGTGCTGGTCGTGGTACCGCTGCGAGTGGGCGCGCAACGCCTCGACGAAGCCGTCGGCGCCGCTGCTCCTGCTCGTCCTCGTGGGTGTCGTCGTCACGGTGCTACACCTGGACCTCGAGGCCGTCCGTGGCCACTTCAACGCCGCTCTCCCGCACCGCACGCCGCTCGGGCGTGTCCTCCAGGAGGACGGGGTTGGTGTTGTTGACGTGGACGAAGATCGTCCGCCCCGCGGCCAGCGAGGGCAGCTGCGCCAGGCTGCCCTCCGGGCCGTCGATGGGCAGGTGGCCCATCTCCCGGGCCGTCCTGCCGGCCAGTCCGAGCCGTACGAGCTCGTCGTCACGCCAGCAGGTCCCGTCGATCAGCAGGCATCCGCAGCCCTCGAGCTCCGCGCGCAGCGCCGGCGTCAGCGATTGCACCGCCGGCAGGTAGACCAGCGTTCCCCCACTGCGCCCGTCGGTCAGCCGGTACCCGACGACGCGGCCGTGGTCCGCCTCGGTCGCGAACCGGGCCCGTTTGGCGGTGGGTACGTCGAACGCGCGGCAGGAGATGCCGTCCGTCAGGGCCAGATCGGTGCCGGGGACCACCGCCCGCCACTCGACGGCGCAGTAACGCCGGAGCGTGCTCAGGATTCCGGAGCCGTCGCACAGGGTCTTGTGCGCCGCCGGCGTGGCGTACACCCGCAGGGCCCGGGCCTCGCGCAACAGGAGCAGGCCCAGAGTGTGGTCCAGTTCGGCGTCGGTGAGCAGCACCGCTTCCAGCGGCGTCGTGCGGTCGCCCCGCGGGTGCAGTGCGGGGAAGGCTTCGAACTGGGAGCGGAGGTCGGGGGAGGCGTTGAGGAGGAACCACCGGCGACGGTCGGCGCTGACCGCGATCGAGGACTGGGTGCGCGGCGGGCCGGCCCCGGAGCGGATCGCGGCGCACACCGGGCAGCCGCAGTTCCACTGCGGGGATCCGCCCCCCGCCGCTGAGCCCAGCACTCGCACCAACACGCCGGAACTCCGTTCGTCGCAGGTCCGGGTCCGAAGCCGGCCCGGCCGTCCGTGGGCGTCCGGAGCCCGAGGCCGGGGCGCCGGACTCGGTCCGGCGTGCCCCGTGTCCGCTAGTCCTCCAACCGGGCGACGTACATGGTCACCTCGGCCGCGACCGCGATCTCCTCGAACTCGGGCGTCTCCCACTCAGCGAGCTGGGATTCCATGAATCCACCTCCTTCCCGCCGGACACGGCAGGTTCCGGTCGCGCTACGACCAGTCGGGGAGGGCGAAGGCGATCAGGGCGCTTCCGTGCCCCGCGCCGAGCATGCCGGGGAGGAACCCCTCGGCCCATCCGCCCCAACCGACCGGCACGGCGACGTACTGCCTGTCGTCGACCATGTAGGTGGTCGGGCTGCTGTGGTGGCCGCTGCCGCACTGGAACTGCCACAGCTCCTGCCCGGTGCGGGCGTCGAGTGCGTTGAACTCGCCGGAGGGCTCACCGGCGAACACCAGGTCGCCGCCGGTGGCCAGCACCGAGGCGCACATCGGGAGGTCGTTGCGCCAGCGCCACTGCTCAGCGCCGTCGGCGTCGAACGCGCTGACGGAGCCCGCCATGTCCTCGATGTCGACCTGAACGCCCGCGCCCCAGTACGGGATGCTCTCCTTGAACTCCCGCCGCCGACGGGTCGCCGTGGCGCCGGTGTCCTGGACGGGGACGTAGAAGAGCCCGGACTTCGGGCTGTAGGCCGCGTGGGTCCACTCCTTGGCGCCGGCCGGTCCCGGGTAGAAGTGGACGGGCTCTCCTTCCTTGTCCGGGTAGAGCTTGGCCGTCACCCGGCCGTCCCTCGTGATGGCCCCCCACGTGATGCGGTCCACGAAGGGGGTGATCCCGACCCTCGCCCCGTTCGTGCGGTCGAGGACGAAGAAGTAGCCGTTCTTGTCGAAGTGCCCGAGCAGCTTGCGCCCGTCCCGCTCGAACAGGATGCACTCGGCGATGCTGTCGTAGTCCCACACGTCGTGCGGGGTGCACTGGTAGTGCCAGCGGATCTGACCGCTGTCGACGTCCACGGCGATGACGCAGTCGGTGAAGAGGTTGTCGCCCTCGCGGACACCGCCGTCGAAGTCGGGCGCCGGATTGCCGGTGCCGACGTACAGCAGGTTGGTCTCCGGGTCGAAGGTGCCGGTGACCCAGCAGTTCGCCCCGCCACGCGCCCAGGCCTCGCCGTCGGCGGGCCAGGTCTCCGAGCCCGGCTCCCCGGGCTTGGGGACGGTGTAGCAGCGCCACTGGTGCTCGCCGGTGGCGAGGTCGAACGCGTCGAGGTGGCCGCGTACGCCGAACTCGCCGCCGGAACTGCCGACGACGACCATGTTCTTGACGACCAGGGGCGCCAGTGTGGCGCTCTCCCCGGCCCGGACGTCACCGTAGGTCCTGTCCCAGACCCGCTTGCCGGTGGTCGCGTCGAGTGCGAGCAGGCGGGCGTTCGGCGTGACGGAGAAGACCTTCCCCTGCGCCACGGCGACCCCGCGGTTCACGTTCCCGCAGCACAGGGACACGTCGAAGGGGACGGCGTGCTTGTACCGCCAGATCTCCACACCGGTCTTCGCGTCGAGGGCCCAGACCCAGCCGTCCCAGCCGGAGAGGAACATCACCCCGTCGACGACGATCGGGGCGGCCTCGAACGAGTAGGTCGACGCACCCGCGATCAGACCGGTCGTGCCGGCCTGGAAGACCCATGCGGGGACGACGCGCTTGACGCTCTCCGTGTTGATCTGGTCCAGCGGGCTGTACCGCTGCCCGTTGTAGGCGCCGTAGTAGGTGAGCCAGTTGTGCGGCTCCCGGCGGGCGTTGAGTATACGTTCGTAGTCGACGCCGGCCACCACGGGCGGCGCGACGTCCCCGCCCGCGACCTTGCCGCTCAGCATGCCTTGATCGACGGCCTCACCCGCGTCCACGTAGTCGACGGTCATGTGCTTCTCCTCCTCCTTCTTCCTACGGCCGCGGTTGCTCGGGGCGGTCGAGGCGGGCCTCCGGCGGAGCTTCTCCCATGACGACGATGGCACCGGTCAGTCCGCGGCCCTCGTCGTTGCCCGTGGGCGAGCCGAACCAGTAGTAGCCGGGCCCGTCGAGGTTGAGGGTCGCCCGTCCGCGCGAATGGTTCACCAGCCAGATGAACTTCCGGTCGCCATTGCTCGGCAGGAGCGCGCAGTGCGTGTTCAGGTCGTCGTTGACGAGTTCGAGCTCGATGTCGCCTCCATGGGGCATGACCAGAATGGAGGGATCCCAGGTCAGCTCATCCGGGTGGATCCGGATCGTGGCCTGCATGCTGCCGTCCGATTTCTCGGCGGCGTACCCGATGCTGCCGGTTCCCAGCACGTGACCCAGCGCCGCTTTGTTCTGTTCGGCCAACCCGATCTTGTCCAGCAGGTCGGATCGCTCCTGCATGGTCGTCATCGGGACTTCACTCTCCTCGTGCCGAATCGCTGCGTTTTCTCCGAATTGAATTCACTGAATTCATCGCACCGGATTGAATTACGCAGAAATGGCGGTAATTTGTCACCCAATAAGCACGCTACGCCGCATGGATCACACCGACAAGGGTGGGCGCGAGCGCGGGCGGGCTCATGCCGTTCGGCCGCGAGGCGCTACCGTTCGTCCCCCGTGTGCCACCGCCCGGAGGTCACATGAGGTCGTAGCGGTCGAGGCTCATGACCTTGTCCCACGCGGCGACGAAGTCCTTCACGAACTTCTCCCGTGCGTCGTCGCCGGCGTAGACCTCGGCGAGGGCGCGCAACTCGGAGTTCGAGCCGAAGACGAGGTCGACCCGGCTGCCGGTCCACCTGACCTCGCCGGTGGCCCGGTCGCGGCCCACGAAGGTCTCGTCGCCCGCAGCGGCCGGTTCCCACTGCGTGCCCGGGTCGAGCAGGTTCACGAAGAAGTCGTTGGTCAGCGACCCGGGCTCCGTGGTGAGCACCCCCAGCGGCGACTGCCGGTGGTTGGCCCCCAGTACCCGCAGGCCCCCCACCAGCACGGTCATCTCGGGCGCGCTCAGGTCCAGCAGGTTCGCACGGTTGACCAGCAGGTGCTCCGACGGCAGCCGGGCGCCCTCGCCGCGGTAGTTGCGGAACCCGTCCGCGACCGGCTCCAGGGCGGCGAAGGACTCCGCATCGGTCCACTCCTGCGTGGCGTCCGTGCGTCCCGGAACGAAGGGGACCCGTACGTCGTGGCCGGCCCTCCCGGCGGCCCGCTCGACGGCGGCGGACCCGGCGAGCACGATGAGGTCGGCCAGCGAGATCTTCTTGCCCCCGGTCCGGGAGTCGTTGAAGGCCCGCTGGATCCCCTGCAGGGTGCGCAGCACCTGTGCCAGTGCCCCGGGGTCGTTGACCTCCCAGTGCCGTTGCGGCTCGAGGCGGATGCGCGCGCCGTTCGCCCCTCCGCGTTTGTCGCTGATCCGGAACGTCGAGGCCGACGCCCACGCGGTCGAGACGAGCCGGGAGAGCGGCAGCCCGCAGGACAGGACCTGTGTCTTGAGCGCGGCGATGTCCGCCGCGCCGACGAGCTCGTGGTCCACGGCGGGGACCGGGTCCTGCCAGAGCAGCGTCTCCTGCGGGACCAGCGGTCCGAGGTAGCGCCGGACGGGGCCCATGTCGAGGTGCGTCAGTTTGAACCAGGCCCGGGCGAACGCGTCCGCGAGCCGGTCGGGGTTCTCCAGGAAGCGCCGTGCGATCGGCTCGTAGCCGGGGTCCGCCCGCAGCGCCAGGTCCGTCGTCAGCATGGTCGGGGCGTGTGCCACCGACGGGTCGTGGGCGTCCGGGACGGTGCCGGCCCCGCCGCCGTCCTGCGGGATCCACTGCCACAGACCGGCGGGGCTGAGCTCCAGGTCCCACTCGTAGCCGAACAGCGTCTCGAAGAAGCTGTTGTCCCACGTGGTGGGGGTGGGCGTCCATGTGCCGTCGAGCCCGCTGGAGATGGTGTCCGGGCCCTTTCCGGTGCCGTAGCTGCTCCTCCAGCCCAGGCCCTGTTCCTCCAGGGGGGCACCCTCGGGCTCGGGGCCGAGGCAGGCTTCGGGGTCGGCCGCACCGTGGGTCTTGCCGAACGTGTGGCCGCCCGCGATCAACGCGACGGTCTCCTCGTCGTCCATCCCCATCCGCCGGAAGGTCTCGCGGATGTCCCGGGCGGAGGTGAGCGGGTCCGGGACGGTGTTCGGCCCCTCCGGGTTGACGTAGATGAGGCCCATCTGGTCGGCGGCGAGGGGACTCTGCAACTCCCGGACGCCGCCATGGCGTTCGTCGCCGAGCCAGGCGTCCTCGGGTCCCCAGTAGACGTCCTCGTCGGGCTCCCACACGTCCGCCCGGCCGCCCGCGAAGCCGAAGGTCGTGAAGCCCATCGTCTCCAGGGCGCGGTTGCCCGCGAAGACCATCAGGTCGGCCCAGGAGATCCTGCGGCCGTACTTCTTCTTCACCGGCCAGAGCAGCCGGCGCGCCTTGTCGAGGTTGCGATTGTCCGGCCAGCTGTTCAGCGGCGCGAAACGCTGCATGCCGGCGGCCGCGCCGCCGCGGCCGTCGTGGATGCGGTACGTCCCGGCGCAGTGCCACACCATCCGGACCACGAGCGGCCCGTAGTGGCCGAAGTCGGCCGGCCACCACTCCTGCGACGTGGTCAGCGCCGCGTCGATGTCGCGCGCCAGGGCGTCGAGGTCGAGGCCGCCGAACTCCGCGGGGTAGTCGAATCCCTCCCCCATGGGATCGGCCCCGGGGTGGTGCTTCCGCAGGACCCTCAGATCGATCCGGTTCGGCCACCAGTCGCGGTTGTCCGCGCCGCCGGCCGGCCGGGTGCGGTGCCCGCCGGAGACGGAGAGGCCGAGGCCGCCCGCGTTGCCGGCGCTCGTCCCGCCGGCAGCGGCGCCCGGAGTGTCCGACACGGGGATCTCCTTCCGGAGGTTGCGTCGACGTTCAGATGTTCAGCGCGCGACGCACGGCCGGCGTGTTCCGCCGGGAAACCGGCACCATCTCGTTCGCCCGGTCGTCCATGACCAGGGACAGCTCGCCCTTGAGTCCGCGCTCGATCTCCCGGATGCGGCTGAGATTGACCACGTACCGGCGGTGCACCCGCAGGAAGCCGACGTCCGCCAGGTCGCTGTCGAGCTTGTCCAGGCTCAGGGAGGCGGCCCGCAACCGCCCCTGATCGGTGGAGAGCCACACGTCGTTCCCGTGCGATTCGGCGAAGGAGACCTCCGGCAACCGCAGCAGCACCATCCGGTTGTCGCGCATCGCGACCAGCCGGCGGGGCGGCACCCGGGGGTGCGCGGACCCCTCCACCCGGGGCAGCCGCACCCCGTCGGAAACCCCGAACAGCACCAGGCTCCCGATCAGGTGTCCGGAGGAGAAGACGGGCCGGAAGCTGATCGACGTCGGCTCGTCGGCGAGGTGGGCGAAGATCTGCGTCGAGCCGACCCAGCCGGGATCGTGGGCCCCCTGCCTGCTCGCGTACCGGGCGGCCGCGATGAACTCCGGCAGCCCGGGGTTCCACCGCAGGGTGGGGTCGATCGCCGGGGTGTACGCGGGGACGCCCAGGAGCACACTCGCCATGCCGTCGGCGATCACCACCTTGCCCGCGGTGTCCACCGCGGCGAGCGCCGCACCGGACGTCGCCCTGGCCTGGGTGTACGCCGCGACCAACTCGGCGCCGCTGTCCCGGGCGCGCCGCTTCAGCGGATACCGGGTCATGGTGACGGCGCTCGCCAGCCAGCTTTCGGCGGCCGGGGGCAGCCCGCTGCGCCAGCAGGAGATGTTCAGGACCGCGATCGGTTCCCTCGACACCACGTCACGCACCGCGATGCCCGCGCACACCCAGTTGTGGAACGCCTGGCACCAGTGCTCGGCGCCCCTGATCGGTACCGGGCCGTGCGCCTCGAGCGCCGTGCCCATGCCGTTCGTGCCGGCCGCGCACTCGGACCAGCAGGACCAGGGCGCCAGATTGCAGTCGCCGGCCCGGGCGAGCGTGGCGTGATCACCCCACGCGGCGAGGATCCGGCCGGTGGCGTCGGCGACGGTGACGACGCCGCCGAGGCTGCCCACCTCGTGGGCCACTGCGGCGGCGCGAAAGCCCAGTTCGGCGAAGACCACATCGTGCTCGGGCGTGCGGTCGGGCATCGCGACGGCGACCGGGGCCCTCGGGAGCCGGGGATCGACCCGGTACTGCTCCCGGCAGCGGTGCCAGGAGATCGCCACCAGGGGCCGGATGCCCGGGACGTGATCCTCGCCCTGCACGAACCTCTCCCACGCCGCGAGCACGGGGCCGTTGCCGAGGTTCGCCGAGTCGGGTTCGAGTCGATGTGCGTCCCTGTCCCTCATGGTTCAGAACCGCCTGTGGTCCATCCCCGGTGCCCGACGGCGCGGGCACGATCCGCTCCGGTCGCCGCCCGTGGCGGCCGGACCTGCGGCGGACCGGCGACCGCGTCGCGGGTCTTCCTGCCTCGTCACCCGTTCAGGCCGTGTCGCGGCCCTCCACTGCCCACCCTAGTACCGTCGACGGGATGTGGACGTCCGCTCGCTGCCAGGTGCGGGGTGCAGCTAGGCGGGGCGGCGGTAGATGCCGTGCCACCAGGTGTGCGCGAGTTCGCGGGCGAACGCGGGGTCGCTCGCGGCGCCGGCGGTGGTGACCTGGTCGGTCAGGGCGCGTTCGCCTCCGGTGACGATGATCCGCGTGGCGCTGACGGGGTCGAGGCCGGCGGGGGTGCGGCCGGCCTCCTGTTCGGCACGGAGGATCTTGATCGTCCAGTCGGTGAACTGGCGGAGCTCGGCCGTGAAGTAGTCGCGCACGGCGCTGTCGTACGCCGCGACCTCGGCGAGCGCCCGCCGGACGGCGGCGTGCCGCCGGTAGACCCGGATCACGTCGAGGAAGGCCGCCTCGAGCCCCTCGACCCCGGCCGCGGGCTGCCAGGCCGAGGTGACGTCGAAGGACGAGGCCATGAGCTGGTTCGCCAGGCGCAGCAGCAGGTCGATCTTGTCGCGGAAGTGGCTGTAGAAGGTCGAGCGGGCGACGCCGGCCTCGGTGCAGATCTGCTGCACGCCCAGTTCCGTGAAGTTCGCGCCGCCCGCCAGCAGGCGCTCGGTCGCGGCCAGGACGTCCGCCTCGGCCGAGGTGGGGCGGCCGACCTTCGCGGTGCGGCGGCGGGTGATCGAGGGCATGTCCGGATCCTGGGGTCGTCGCGGGGCCGGGGGTCTGCGGCAGCGAACGTCACATTACACCGCGTCCGGACATCGTGTAGCGTAATTTCCGGACGCAATGTCCGGACGCGGCGACTGGAAAAGCGTGAGGGACCGGTCGGGCCGCGGAGCAAGCACGTGTGCGTACGAGGAGTGACTGGTGAAATATCGTCTGCTGGGACGTACCGGGGTCTGGGTCTCCGAGATCTCCCTGGGCGCCATGACGTTCGGCGGCAAGGACCACCCGGTGTACGGCACCCACGGGGCCCTGGGGCAGCAGGAAGTGGACCGGGTGGTCGGCGCGGCCCTCGACGCCGGGATCAACTTCCTTGACACCGCGGACGTCTACGCCGACGGCGAGAGCGAGGAACTGCTCGGCCGGGCGGTCGGGCGGCGCCGGCGGGACGTGGTGCTGGCGACCAAGCTGCTCGCCCCGGTCGGGCCGGGCCCCAACGACCAGGGACTGTCGCGGCTGCACGTGATGCGGGCCCTGGAGGACAGTCTGCGCCGACTGCGCACCGACCACATCGACCTGTACCAGATCCACAACCACGATCACCTGACGCCGGTGGAGGAGACGCTGAGCGCCCTCGACGACGCCGTGCGCCAGGGCAAGGTCCGCTACGTCGGCTGCTCCAACCTGGCCGCCTGGCAGATCAGCAAGGCGCTGGGCATCTCCGCGCTGCACCACTGGACGGCGTTCGTCGCCAACCAGACGCACTACTCGCTGGTGGCGCGCGACGCCGAGCACGAACTGGTTCCCCTGGCCGAGGACGCGGGGCTGGGCCTGACGGTGTGGCAGCCGCTGGCCGGCGGATTCCTCACCGGCAAGTTCGACCGCGGCGGGACGACCACCGAACCGGACTCCCGCCGCGCCAGGAACGGCTTCGACTTCGTCCCCTTCGACGAGGACCGCGGCTTCGCGGTGCTCGACGCGGTCCGGGCCGTCGCCGCGCGGCACGAGGCGAGCCCGGCCCGGGTGGCGCTGGCCTGGCTGCTCGCGCAGCCTGCCGTCACCAGCGTCATCGTCGGCGTCCGGACGGTCGGGCAGCTCGCGGACAACGTCGCCGCAAGCGGCCTGACGCTGACCGCGCAGGATCTCGCCGAACTCGACGAGGTCAGCCGGCCGCCCGCGGTCTATCCGAACTGGATCCAGCAGTGGTTCGCCCCGACCCGGACACCCGCCGGCAACCTGGCCTGAAAGGCCCACCGGGTGGCCGCGACCACCAGGGGCAGGGCATCCGGACTTCCCCGAACGCCCTGCCCCACCGCCCGGCCGGGCGGTAGATTCCGTAGGTGCGTTGATCTTCCGGGCGGCGGCCACCACGTGCAGCCGCGGACGATGCGGGGGCGCCTCACGTCACGGGGCCGCCCCGGCAGGCATGCCCGTCGTCACCCCACCGGAGATCCCCATCATGACTGCCCGGCAGCCGCTCGAATACCAGACGTTCATCGCACTCGCCGCCGCCGATCCCGCCGTGGTCGGCCTCGTCCTCAAAGGCTCCCGGGCCCACGACGACATGGTCACCCGGCACTCCGACCACGACCTGTACGTGGTCGTCGCCGACGACGCCACGACCGGTCTCACCCGCTTCGCGGGCCACCGCACCGCCGAACTCGATCTCGTCATCGTCTCCCTCAGCGGGTTCCGGGCGGCCGGGATGCCCGGCTTCGAGCGCTACGCCCTCGCCCGTGCGAGGGTCGTGCTCGACCGGCTCGACGGAGGCATCGCCCGGATCCTCGCCGACAAGGCCCGTCTCGGCGCCGATGAGGCGTTCCGGGACGCCGGCCGCCGGCTCGACGCCTACGCCAACTCCCTCTACCGGTCGGTCAAGAACCACCGGGACGGCCAGGCTCTCGCCGCGCGCCTCGACGCCGCCGACAGCATGCGCTTCCTGCTCGAACTGCTCTTCGCCCTCGACCGTCGCCCCCGCCCCTACAACAAGTACCTGGAGTGGGAGCTCGCCCGGCACCCACTGCCGGGCTGGGACACCGACGTGCTGCTCCACGCCGTGGACCGCGTCTCGGCGACAGGCGACCCATTCCTGCAGCGGCAGCTCTTCGCCCTTGTCGAGACGGCGGCCCGGGAGGCCGGGCACGGCGAGGTGCTGGACGCATGGGGCGAGGACCTCGACCTCATGCGACCGCAATAGACCCTGTCCATGGCGCAGCCGGAGGGGTGTGTCAGAGTCTGCGCATGCTCGAGATCGTGGTGAGGACGGAGAACCGGGAGCGGCACGTCCGCGTGTCCGCCGAGGAGCTGGCCGGGTTCGTCCGGCGGATCGGTGGTGACGGTGACCGCTTCCTGGTGCTGCAGCGGATACCCGACCTGCCGGACGTCTTCGCCCAGGTCTGGCACCGGGCGGGTGGCGACTACACGCTGGAGTACCGGGACGGTGCCGCCGACCGGCACTTCCAGGCGATGACCGGCGGGCCCGAAACCGTGATCGCGGCGATCACCGGCTGGGCCCGCCGGGAGGCCAGTTGGGACGCCGGCGCGGCTTGGTCGCTCCTGGACATGGGCCCCGCCCGCGAAGTGCCGCCGCTCGACCTCGACGAGAGCGAGCATGCGGAGCTGGAGAAGTGCGTCCGCGGGGTACTGGTCGGCGGCTACGCCTCTCGCGCCGAACTGGCCGAGCTCGCCGAGGAGTACCTGGTCACGGAGGACCGCCGGCCCGTTTCGCGTGAGCAGGCGGAGGCGCTGGCAGACCGGTTGTGGCTGGAGCGGGTCGCGGAGCAGGCCGCGTGGCAGGGCGAGACCGACCCCGAGCGACTCACCCGCGCGTTCACCGCGCTGCAGCAGACCGGCATCACGGCCCGCGAGAACTTCACCTGCTGCCGCAGCTGCGGCCAGTCCGAGATCGGCGGCGAAGCAGGGCCCGACGCCCGAGGCTTCGTCTACTTCCACACGCAGTGCACGGACTCCGCGGCGGCCGGCCACGGACTGATGCTCCTCTACGGCGGTTTCGACGGCTCGACCGAGACCACCGCCGGCATCGGCCACGAGGTCATGGCTGCTCTCGAGGCGGTCGGCCTCCACGCCGAGTGGGACCGCGACCCCGGCCGGGCGATCACCGTCACCCCCCTGGACTGGCGCCGCCGCCTGGTCGGTTAGGGGCCGGCGTCAAGGATCACGCACGCCGGGGCCTGCGCCGGGCCGGTCATCGCGAGCACGACCGGCTGCTACGGCGAGGGGGCGACGTTCCTGCTCCTGGCGGCCGCGGCCCGCACCGCCCTGGCCGCGGTACGCCATCCGCGGCGGCGCGGTGAGGGCTGACCACCTGCGCACCGGCACCGCGTCTGGGGGAGGATGGGGCCCGGCCCGTCGGCGCCGGTGACGTCGCGAACGGGTCTGGCCGAGCAGCTGGATGAGGGGAACGGTGGAGATCGCCATGCAGGCCGGCACCGCGGCGCGGCCCCGCAGGCCGTTGAGCAGGGAGCGGATTCTGGGTACCGCGGTGGCCCTGGCCGACGACGGCGGGGTCGCCGCGCTGAGCATGCGGAAGATCGCGGCGGCACTCGGAGTGGTGCCGATGGCGCTGTACAAGCATGTGGCGAACAAGGACGAGTTGCTGGACGGCATGATCGACGCCGTGGTCGGGGAGATCGACCCGCCCGACGAGGGGACGGACTGGAAGCGGGCCGTAAGGCGGCGGGTGCTGTCGGCGCGCCGGATGCTGCTGCGCCATCCGTGGGCGCCAGGTGTGATCGAGGCCCGGATGAAGGCGCGTTCGGCTCCCACCCCGGCGGTGCTGGGGTACCTGGACTCGATGATCGGGACCTTCAGGGCCGGGGGGTTCACGGTGGATCTGGTCCACCATGCGATGCACATCATGGGCAGCCGTGTGCTCGGCTTCTCCCAGGAGTTGTTCGAGGACACCCCGGGCGGTGAACCGGACCCGGACGCGTTGCCGCCCGAGGAGATGGCCGCGCGCTATCCGCACGTCACCGAGCTGGCGATGGCGGTCGCCCATGACGCGGAATCCGTCGTCGGCGCCGGTTGCGACGACCAGCTGGAGTTCGAGTTCGCCCTGGACCTGATGCTGGACGGCCTGGAGCGCCTGCGGCAAGCGGCCTGACCCTGCGAGAGCACGTCCGCCAACACCTCCTTCTCCCACGCCTCTTGACGAGTGTACGCCGTACACCTACGGTGCGCAGCAAGGGAGTTCGGACATTGGGGGCGTGATGCGAGCGATCGTCCAGAAGAGGTTCGGTCCGCCGGAGGTCCTGCGGCTGGAGGACGTCGACCGGCCCGAGGCCGGGCCCGGCGAGGTGCTGGTACGGGTGCGCGCGGCGGCGGTCAACCCGTACGACTGGCACATGATGCGCGGCGACCCGTATGTCGCGCGGCTCATGGGCGGCATGGGGCTCAGCCGGCCGAAGGCGCCCGTGGCCGGTATTGACGCGGCCGGTCAGGTGGCGGCCGTCGGTCCCGGCGTGCAGGGCATCGAACCCGGTGACGAGGTGCTGGGCTTCTGCCCGGGGTCCTTCGCCGAGTACGCCCGCACCACCGCGGACCTGGTGGTCCCCAAACCCGAGGGGCTGACGTTCGAGCAGGCCGCGGCGGTGCCCATGGGCGCGGTGACCGCGCTGCGCGGCATCCGGACCGTCGGCGGGGCGAAGGCCGGGCAACGCGTACTGGTCAACGGCGCCGCCGGCGGCGTGGGCTGCTACGCGGTGCAGATCGCCTCGGCCCTGGACGCCGAGGTCACCGCGGTGTGCAGCCCCGGAAACGCGGAGCTGGTGCGCTCCTTGGGCGCCGCGCACGTCATCGACTACACCCGGGAGGACTTCGCCCGGTCCGGCGTGCGCTACGACCTGATCCTGGACAACGTCGGCAACCACCGGCTCGGCCGCCTGCGCCGTGCGCTCACCCCGGAGGGCACCCTGGTGGCCAACGGCGGCGGATCGCCCGGCCGCGCCGTCGGGGCGGTGGGCTCGACGCTGCGTCTGGTCGCGGCCAACGCGTTCGTCCGGCAGCGGCTGCGGGTGATCCTCCCCGCGGCTCCGGCCGGACCTACCCACGAGGATCTGCTCGCGGTCACCACGCTCATCGAGGCCGGCCGGCTCACCCCCGTGGTCGACCGGACCTACCCTCTGGCCGACGCCGCCGAGGGCATGCGCCACGTGGAGCGGGGCCACGCACGCGGCAAGTCCGTGATCACCATCGGCTGAAGGCTGCGGTTCCTGCCGGGAGCACGGGATCCGGGAACGGGGCCGCACTTCGGTGTCACCCAGGGCATACGGGCCGTCAGCCGAAGCCAGGGGGCGGGGAACTCACGGCTTCACAAGGCTCCCGCCTCTCTGGGATGCCGCTGATAACATCTGCACCCGTCGATCCCCCCACCCGAGCGAAGGCCCGGAAGTCGCGCAATGAGTCCTCTGATCGACCGCGCCGCCATGGAGTCGGCTTTCGGCCCCGACGGGCTGGTCACCGTGGATGAAACGGCTCTCGCCGGAATCGTCCACGAGCCCACCCGGGACTTTCTGAGGGACGTGGGCCTTCCGGACCGGATGGGCTGGTTCCAGGCGGATCAGCGGCTCGTCGACGGCGACCCGCGCATCGGCGGCGAGGCCTGGCGGGCCGTCGCCAGGAGGTACCCGCGTTCCCCGTTCGACATGTCGGCCTGGCTGTCCCTCGGCGGGATCGGCATGGACGACGTCAGCGTCGACACCACGACCGGGGCCGTGCACTGCGTTCCGGAGGACGGGGCCCCGCACCTGCTCAACAGCGGCGTGGACGCGCTGGCGTTCTTCCTCCGAGCGCTGGAGGAGGAACGGCCCGACTACGACGCGGAGGCCGCCACCGACGAGGGCGTCGACCCGGAGGGCGCGCACGACCGGCTGCTGGCGCTGATGCGCCGGACCGACGCCGCGGCCATGGAGGACGAGGAATCCGCCTGGTACTCCGTGCTGCGGTACGTGCGGAACCTCATGCAGGACTAGCGAGAGCCTGCCCGGCGGATCACATGAGGGCCGCGGGGATCGTGGAGGAGGCGTCCGACGCAATGCCGACGTGCGGATGCACGGCCGGCACCGTGGCGGAGGTCGGCAGGTTCGGCCCGTTCCATCAGATGCGCACGGGATTTGTGCGGCTGCCACAGGTTGCTTCGTCGGCCCGATGAGACCGCCCCGGGTCGCGGTCGGCGCCTTGACCGACGCTCGGCCATGCCGACCGGCCGGCCCTGGTGATGAGTTGTCGCGCCCGCACCCGTCACACCTACGACGGGACACGACGAGACGGAAGGACGACGCGATGAGCGCGGACACGCGGACGGAGGGGCTGGGCGAGCGCGGTGCGGACGGGAGCGGTCCTGGCGAGGTCGGCGAGCCGGCCTTCGCGGGGCTCGCGGAGCGGCACCGGCGGGAGCTGCACGTGCACTGCTACCGGATGCTCGGGTCGTTCGAGGACGCCGAGGACACCGTGCAGGAGACGTTCCTTCGCGCGTGGCGGCGGCGGGAGACCTTCGAGGGCCGGTCGACGTTCCGCGCCTGGCTGTACCGGATCGCCACCAACGCCTGCCTGGACCTGCTCGCCAAGCGCCGCCCGGAGCCCGCGACCGGCGGCGAGGTGCCGTGGTTGCAGCCCTACCCGGACCGGCTGCTCGACGAGATGCCCGCGGCCGACGCCGACGAGCCGGAGGCCGTCGCCGTCGCGCGGGAGACGATCGAGCTGGCGTACGTCGTCGCCGTCCAGCACCTCGCGCCGCGCCCGCGTGCCGTACTCATCCTGCGCGACGTGCTCGGCTGGCCGGCGAAGGACGTCGCGGGGCTCCTCGGCGACTCCGTCAACTCCGTCAACAGCGCGCTGCAGCGCGCCCGCGCCGGCATGCGGGAGCACCTGCCCGCCGAGCGGCAGGACTGGAGCGGCGGCGCCGGGGACTCCGGGACGCGAGAGCTGGTACGTCGCTTCACCGACGCCAGCGTGGCCACGGACGTCGGCCGGCTCGCCGGCATGCTCCGTGACGACGTCCGCTGCTCGATGCCGCCCACGCCGGGCCTGTCCTTGGGCCGCGAGGCGGTGGTCACCGGCTGGGTCGAGGACGGCTTCGAGGGCATGCGGGGACTGCACGGCGTCCCCACGGCGGTGAACCGGCAGCCCGCCGTCGCCTTCTACCTCTGGAACGAGCGCGAGGGCGCCCACCTGCCGTTGACGCTCGACGTCCTGCGCGTCGCCGGTGGGGTGATCACCGAGATCGTCATCTTCCACGCCGACCGGTTCCCGCGCCTCGGGCTGCCGGAGCGCCTGCCGGCGGACGGCACGGAGTAGTCCCGGTGCGGACGCTCGCGCTGCGCGGTGGCGCGCGTGTCGCGGTGGTCGCGGCGGAATGGTGCGGCGCGTTCGCCGTCGTCACCCGCGGTCGGGTGCAACTGGAGCTGCGTGACGGCGGGCCCGGGCCGGTCCTCGGACGCGACGCCGGGTTCTGGCTTCGCGACACCGGCGTCCGTGCGCTGCGCAACCCCGGCCGCCGTACGGCGAGGGTGCGCATCGTCACCCCCGGGGCCCGGACCGTCACATGCCGGTCGACGCACCCCGAACGCCGGTCACCGAACGATGGAGGAACGACATGAACAGCATGAATGACACCGGGGTTGTCGCAGGCCCGGCATCGTCCCGGGCCGGCCGCACCCACCGGCTCCGCAGGCTCGCCGGCACCGGTTTCATCGCCACGCTCGCGGCGATGGCGGCCACCACCCTCGCGGCTGCGCTTGCCCGGGCCGTCGGCGTCGACTTCGAGGTCCCCGACGGCGGCGAGAGGATCCCGTTGTCCGGGTTCGCCGTGGTGACCGGCTTCTTCTCGGTCGTGGGCATCGTCATCGCCGTCGCCCTTCTTCGCCGGAGTGCCCGCCCCGGCAGGCGATTCGTGTGGACGGCGGTGCCGCTGACCGCGGTCTCGCTGGTCCCGCCCCTGCTCGCCGGGGCGAACACCGCCACCACCGCCGCCCTCCTCGGGCTCCACCTCATCCCTGCGGCGGTGATGATCCCCACCCTTGCGCGGAGCCTCCGCACCGCGTGACACGCGGGCGCCGGCCTCGCCGCCGGCCCCGGGCGGAACGGCCCGGGGCCGGGCGGAACAGCGAGCCGGTCGCCGTCGGTCAGCGACGCGTATAGGGCCGGGTCAGGACCTCCATGTTGTGGCCGTCCGGGTCGGCGAAGTACGCGCCACGGCCGCCGAAGAGGCGGTTGATCCGACCGGGCTCGGTATGGCGGGGGTCCGCGTAGTGGGTGACGCCGACCGCTTTGAGCCGGGCGATCGCCTGGTCGAACTGCTCCTCGGACACGAGGAACGCGTAGTGCTGCGACTGGATCGGCTCGTCGAGCTTCTCGTAGTAGTCGAGTGTGACGCTGTTGCCGAGTTCGACGGGGAGGAACGGCCCGAAGGGGGCGCCGACCTCCAGGCCCAGTATCACGGCCAGGAACTCGGCCGAAAGCTGCCGGTCCCGGGCGTGGACAACGGTGTGGTTCAACTGGGCGGGAGCCGCTGACGGCTCGGTCGCGTACGGGTCCTGCCGGTCGTTCGGCATCGGTGACATCGGTCTCCGGGTCTCGGGTTCGCTGGGGTCGGTGCCGTCTGGGGGCACCACGGGGAGACTCGGAAGGAGGGGCGGGGCTCTTGCCCGCCTCGTGCTCACGCCAAGGCCGGCGACCCAGCTCGTGCATGGCTCGAGGCCGACCCGGCAGTCACCTCACGAAATGTAGTGACTGCCGGGTGCCCGGGCAACATCGGGGTCAGCGGGTGGTGCTCTCGGCGGCCTCCTGGATGAGGCGGGCGACGGCCTCGGGCCGGGAGACGGAGACCGCGTGGGAGGCGTCGATCTCCACGGTGCGGGCTCCGGCACGTTCGGACATGAAGCGCTGCGCGGCCGGGGGGATGTTGCGGTCCGCGGTGGCGACCAGGCTCCAGGTGGGGATCGCCTGCCAGGCGGCCGCGGTGGCCGCCTCCTCCAGGGCCGCCGCGGCGATCGGGCGCTGCGTGGCGGCCATCAGATCGGTCACGTCGTGCGGCACGTCGGCGGCGAACTGGTCGTGGAAGCTCTCGGTCTTGATGTACAGGTCGGTGCCGGTCCCGCCGTCGGACAGGGGGAAGGCCGCCGTGTCGTCGGTGAGGGGGAAGGGCAGTGCGTCGAGGTTCGGGCCGAGGGTGCTCCCGGGGTACTTGTCCGACAGCTCCATCGCGCTCTCGCCCTTGTCGGGGATGAACGCGGCGACGTACACCAGCGCCTTGACGTTGGTCTCCCCGGCGGCCGCTTCGCTGATCACGGCGCCGCCGTACGAGTGCCCGGCGAGGACGACCGGGCCTTCCACGCCCCTCACCACGCTCGCGACGTACGCGGCGTCACCGGCCAGGCTCCGCAGCGGGTTCGCCGCCGCGACGACCGGGTACCCGGCCTGGCGCAGGTGCGTGATGACGCCGTTCCAGCTGGAGGAGTCCGCGAACGCGCCGTGCACCAGGACGACCGTGGGCTTGTGCGGGGCGGGGTGGGTGGCGGTGTCGTTCATGGTGGTTCTTCTCCTTGGGCGTTGCGGGTCGTTGCCTCTGCCGGTGCGCCGGTGCGCGGTGCTGCCGACACCGAGAAACTTAGCGCCACATTGTCTCGTGCACAAGTTACTTGTGGGCAACTAAAGTGAACAGCCGCGATGGTCAAGGAACTTGTATATGCAGTTCGCCGATATATAGTGACGGCCATGACTGAACGTTCCCTGCAGGAGCCGACGTTGCTCCTGCTCACCGCCCTCGCCGATGCGCCCCGGCACGGCTACGCGCTGATCGAGGAGGTCGCCGCGATATCCGGCGGCCGGGTCCGTCTCCGGGCGGGCACGCTGTACGGGGCGCTGGACCGCCTGCTGGGGCAGGGGGTCGTCAGGGTCGAGCGGGAGGAGGTCGTCGAGGGCAGGCTGCGCCGGACCTACGCGCTCACCGACGCCGGCTACACCCTCCTCGCCGCGGAGGCGGACCGGTTGCGCGCGACGGCACACGAGGCCGAGCGGCGGATCGGGCTGGCCCGCCCCGGCGCGGTGGTGCGCCCGACGCGGGGCGGAGCGGGCGCATGAGGGGTGACGAGGCCGGGGCGGGGGAGCGCGGCGTGCGCGGGCGGCATCCGGTGATCGCCCTGTACCCGGCCGCGTACCGCCGCCGGCACGGCGCGGAGATCGCGGCGATCCTCGAGGACGCCGGCGCCGGTGCGGGCCGGCTGGAGGCGTTGCGCGAGACGGCTGCCGTGGCGGGGCACGCGCTGCGGATGCGCACGGGCCTGGGGTCGGCCCGCCCGGCTGGACGCCTGCTGGCCGGCCTGGTCCCGTACGTCGTCGCGGTGGCTGCCTCGTTGGCGGCGGCGCTGCTGGCCGTGTGGCCGCTCGATCCACTGCCCTGGGACGGCGAGCGTACCTACACCCCGCTCGCGTACGCGCCCTGGCCGGTCGCCCTGGGATGCCTGCTCGCGGGCCGCTGGGCGTGGGCGCGGACCGCGGCGGGCGCGGCCCTGCTCGGGGCGGGGGTCTCCGTACCGCTGGCCCAATGGTCGGGCGGCCCGGCGGGGTTGTCGCAGAACCTGCCGACCGTGCTCGGGCTGGCGCTCGCCGCGGCTGTGGTGCTGGCCGCCCCGCCCGACCTGCCACCGGTCGGTGTGGGTGCCCGTCGCGCCGGCGCCCTGATCGCCCTCGCCCTCGGGGTGCCGATGGTCGTGGGGTCGCTCACCGTCTTCCAGGCGCTCGCCGACGTCGGGGTGACCGTACCCGGGCGCGCGGACCCGATGCGTCTGTTCGCCTTCTTCGCCCCGCTGGTGCTGGCCTTCCCGGCGGCCTGGGGCCTGGCGCGACTTCGGCACGGTTGGGTCAGCTCGGTGGCCCTGGTCGCCGTGCCGTTGATCGTCCTGCTCCACCCCCACTGGCCGGCGGCCTTCGCCCCGTACGACTCCGGGTACCTGTGGGCGGAGATCGCGACCCTGACGTGTGTGGCCGCCCTTGTCATCCGTCTGGGTCTGCGCCTGCGATCGGCCCTGGAGCGCCGCCGGACGACGTGAGGCCGGGACCGGCGAGAGCGGCCGGAGCGGCAGCGTCATCGGTCAAGTTCCGTGTGAATCGGGCATGTTGAAGGAGGGCGGGTGCGGGGTTGCCCGCCCTCCGACGTGGTGTTCGGCACTACGGTCGGTGTCACAGAACCGGTGCGGGGCCGGTCAGTTGATGTGGAGCCGTGAGCGCTGCGGGCGTTCGGCCCGCACGACTCCGTCCCACGCTCCTCGACCGACGACAGAGAGAACCGGATGCGTTTCACCATTGCGGGCATCACGCTCGCGAGCACTGCCGTGATCACCACCCTGGCCGCCTCGCCGGCCGTCGCCGCGACCCCGTCGCTGCCCGCCCCCGACATCTCCGGCGTCCTGGCCGTCCAGAAGCAGGCCATGGCGAACGGTGCCCCGGGCGCGCTGACCCGTATCGACTCGGGCACCTCGAGCTACCGCATCTCCATGGGGCAGTCGGACACCGCCGCGGGTACCGCGATGGACGCGGACCGGCGGTTCCGGGTCGGCAGCGTCAGCAAGAGCTTCACCACCGTGGTGCTGATGCAGCTCGTCGCGGAGGGCCGGATCGACCTCGACGCCACGGCCAACACCTACCTGCCCCGGCCGCTGCCCGACGACCGCATCACCGTGCGGCACCTGCTCAGCCACCGCAGCGGCCTGTGGGACTACACCAACGACATGTTCTACGACACCGTCCCGGGTTTCGAATCGGTACGGAACAAGGTCTTCACCTACCAGGAGCTCATCGACCTCTCCACCGCCCACCAGCCCACCAACGCACCCGGCGCCGCCTACAGCTACTCCAACACCAACTTCGTCGTCCTCGGCGCACTCATCGAGAACGTCACCGGCGTCCCGATGGCCACCCACTACCAGCAGCGGATCCTCACACCGCTGAACCTGAGGAACACCACCTACGTCCACCCGCAGACCACCATCTCCGGCTCCTACGCCCACGGATACCTGCGCCCGGACGACACCACCCTGCCCCTGGTCGACTCCACCGAGCAGACCGTCTCCTGGGCCCAGTCCGCCGGCGCGGTCATCTCCAACGCCGCCGACCTGAACCGGTTCTTCTCCGCCCTGGTCTCCGGCAAGCTCGTGCCCGCCGCCCAGCTCCAGCAGATGATGACCATGGTCCCGGTCAACGCCGACGGCACCCAGTCCTACGGACTCGGCCTGCGGGCCAGGAAACTGTCCTGCGGCGTGACCGTCTACGGCCACACGGGCACCGTCCAGGGCTTCTACACCTACGCGTTCACCACCGCCGACGGCAAGCGCAGCATGACGTCCATGGCGAACACCTCCAACAACGGCACCGTCAACACCATCCTCGGCGGCACCCTCGAGGCCGCCTTCTGCGGCACGACCACCGCCAAGGCCACCACGCTCAAGACCACCGAGGGCGAACCCTTCACCGAGGACATCGCCCCCCAGGTCGTCCGCCACAACCGGTAGTCACCATCACCGGTGGTCGCCATCACCGGTGGTCACCGCACCCGGTCGACCCGGACCGCCGCCGCGCACCCGCACATCCTCCGGCGGGTGCGCGGCGGTTCCTCGGGGTCCGGTTGCGCGCGGCTCAGCGGTACGTCGGGACGGCGGCGGCCGCTTCCGCCGGGGCACCGGCCCGCGGGCGACGGAAACAGGCACCGGACAGGCAGAGCAGCAGCACCCCCGCGAGGAACGCGGCCCGCGGGCCGATGCCCTGATGGGCCCACCCGGCCGGCAAGGTCCCCAGCGCGCCCGCGCACATGCCCTTCCGGGAGCAGGGACTGGCGCAGCGACACCGCGGTCACGTTCCACACCAGGCCCACCGCGCCGTACACGGCGATCGGCACCGTCGCCACCAGGACGGACGAGGCCGAACCGATGCCGGCGCAGAGCACCGCGGTCGCCGGCACGGGCGGCGCTATGACGGACTCCGTCGTGGCCGGCGACGGCCGCCGCCGACCGTACGGGTCCCGAGGCCGTGGCGAGGCGAGACGTCAGGAACGGTGAACGCGAGGACAACAGCGGGCGTGCGGTCGGCGAAGAGCACGCGAACCATGCCGAATGACCACAACTCTCCCCGGAGGTGGAAGGTCATGGCCGGTGGCGCCGCACGGCTCGGCGCCATCCGTCCTGATCAAGGGAGAGTGCTGTGGTGCGAGCGACGTGGCCTGCGGAGAACGTGACGCCGGCGCCGGCGCTCCCACCGTCGGCCCGGCCCGGCGGCCGGGCACCGGACCGGTCCGGCGCCGCCCCGGACCGGCCGGCCGCCGCCGGACGGCTGCGCGCGGACATCCAGGGCCTGCGCGCCCTCGCGGTGGTGCTGGTGGTGCTCTCGCACGCCGGAGTCCGGCCGTTGGCGGGCGGCTACATCGGCGTCGACGTGTTCTTCGTGATCTCGGGCTTCCTCATCACCTCGTTGCTGTCGCGCGAGCTCGTGCGGACCGGCCGCGTGTCCCTGCGGCAGTTCTACGCCCGCCGTGCGCTGCGGCTGCTCCCCGCGTCCACCGCCGTGGGGCTCGTCACGCTCGGCGGGGCGTGGCTGTTCCTGTCGAAGGTCCGCTTCCAGGAGTACGTGGGTGACGCCCTCAGCAGCACCTTCTACCTGGTGAACTTCCGGCTGGCGAGCGCCGGCACCGACTACCTGAGGGCCGACAGCCCGCCGTCGCCCTTCCAGCACTACTGGTCCCTGGCCGTCGAGGAGCAGTTCTACCTCCTCTGGCCGTTGCTGCTGTGGGCGAGCTGGAGGCTGGCCCGGCGGCGGACCGGGCTCCTGGCGGCGCCCCTCGCCGTGCTGTGCGTGGTCTCCTTCGCGCTGAACGTGTCGGTCACCGGCGTCTCGCCCTCCTGGGGGTACTTCGGCTCGCACACCCGCCTGTGGGAACTGGGCGCGGGCGCGCTGCTCGCCCTTTCCGCGGGCAGGCTGCGGCGGTTGCCCGGCTGGGCGGCCGCGGTCATGAGCTGGACCGGACTGGTGTCGCTGGCGGTGGCGGCCCTTCGGTTCGACGACGACACGCCGTTCCCCGGGTGGTACGCCCTCGTGCCGGTGCTGGGCGCCGTACTGGTGCTGGCGGGCGGTTGCCCACCCGCCCGGTTCGGCGCCGGGCGGCTGTTGTCACTGCGCCCGGTCACGTGGGTCGGCGGCCTCTCCTACAGCTGGTACCTGTGGCACTGGCCGGCGCTGGTGATCCTGCCGATGGCGTTGAACCGACCGCCGACCGTCAGGTTCGGACTGGTCTCCGCCGCGTTCGCGCTCCTGCTCGCCTGGGCGACGCTGCACCTCGTGGAGAACCCGGTGCGGTTCCACCGTCTGTTCCGTGGCCGTCCGGTACGGGCGCTGGGGCTCGGGGCCGGGCTGACTGCGTGCGCCGTGGTCGCGGCACTGGTCGCGACGGCGTTCCCGCCGCCCATCAGCTCGGGTGTGGCGGCGCCCCGGCTGAGGAGCGTGCTCTCCGGGTCCGCCGACCCGCAGGCACGCCTGGCCCGGCTGCTGGCGGCACCGTCCACCAGCCTGCCGGCCAATCTGCGGCCAGGACTCACAGAGATCAAGACGACGACGTCCGCGATCTACCGGGACGGCTGCCACATCGGCTACGGGAGCGCGGCGACCCCGCCCTGCGTCTACGGCGACCGGTCCGCGCCGAAGACGGTGGTGCTCTTCGGGGACTCCCACGCGGCCCAGTGGTTCCCCGCTCTCGAGCGGCTGGCCCGGGAGCACCACTGGAGACTGGTCTCACTGACCAAGTCCTCGTGCAAGGTAGCCGCCGTCACCACCGTCTACCAGGGCCGGCCGTACACGTCCTGCGACCAGTGGCGCACCGGAGAACTCGCCCGGATCAGGTCCCTGCGTCCCGCGCTGGTCATCGCCTCCTCCTCGGACGCGGCCGACCTGGCCAGGCCGTCCGGAGACCCCCGCCGGCAGTGGACGGACGGATTCGAGCGGACCTACCGGGAACTGCTGGAGTCCGGTGCCCAGGTGCTGGCCGTCGAGGACACCCCCTGGCCCGAGGGCGACGCGGTCGAGTGCGCGGGAGGCCATCCGCTGGAGCTGCAACGGTGCGCGTCCGACACCGCGCACGCGGTCAAGGACCCCGACAAGAAGCGGGAGATCAGCGAAGCGGCGGCGGCCACCGGCGTCTCGGTCCTGGACCCCGTGCCCTGGCTCTGCGGGGCCGCGGGTGTCTGCCCCGTGGTGGTGGACGACACCTTCGTCTACCGCGACGACAGCCACCTCAGCGAGTCCTACGCCGAGGCCATCGCACCGGTACTGGACCACGCGATCAGCACCCGCTACGGAACCGACCTGACCCGGCATCCCGGAACGGCCGGCCCGAGCTAGGTGTCCGAGAGGAGGTCACCGACGGCGGCGATGCCCTCGGTGACCGCGTGCCGGCCGGTGTTGCCGAAGCCGAGCACGAGGCGCGACCCGCCGACCGGGTCCGGTGCCGTGCGGTGGGCGGCCATCCCGTAGAGGCCGACCCGTCGGGCCCGGGCCGCGGTCACGACCTGTTCCTCGTCGCGGCCCGGGCCGAGGTGGGCGACGGCGTGGAAGCCGGCGGCGAGACCGGTGAGCCGCACGCCGGGGGCGTGCACGGCGAGTGCCTCCACCAGGGCGGCGCGCCGCGCGGCGTACTTGGCGCGCATACGGCGGAGGTGACGGTCGTACCGTCCGGAGGCGATCAGGTGCGCCAGTGCGACCTGGTCGATGGTGGGCGATCCGCGGTCGTCGGCGGCCTTGAACGCGACGACCGGTGCGTGGAGGGCGGCCGGGCACAGCAGCCAGCCCAGCCGGAGGGCCGGCACGAGTGACTTGCTGACGGTGCCGATGTTCAGTACGCGGTCGGGGGCGAGGCCCTGGAGGCAGCCGACGGGGTCGCGGTCGTAGCGGAACTCCGCGTCGTAGTCGTCCTCGATGACGAAGGCGTCACGGCGCTGCGCCCAGTCGATCAGTGCGCGCCGTCGCCCGGCGGCCATGACGACGCCGGTCGGCCATTGGTGTGCCGGGGTGACGAGGACCGCTCGCGCGCCGGTGGCCTCCAGGGCCCGCACGTCGATCCCGTGCTCGTCGACGGGCACCGGTACGGCGGTCATCCCGGCGTCCGCGGCGGCCCGGGAGGTCGCGGCGGGCGCGCCCGGATCCTCGTGGGCGAGGGTGGTCACACCGCGGCCGGCCAGAGCGCGCAGGGCCAGGCCGAGCCCCTGGGCGTAGCCGGAGCAGATGACGGTGCGTCCGGGGTCGGCGGCCGCGGCCCGTACCCGCCGCTGGTACCCGGCCACCACCTCGCGCAACACGGGCGCGCCGTGCGCGTCGCCGTAGTCGAGCGCGGCCGTCGGCAGGGCGCGGGCCGCCTCGCGCACCGCCCACAGCCAGTCGGCGAGCGGGAAGGAAGCGAGGTCTGGGACGCCGGAGCGGAAATCGGCGATCAGCCGTGGCCCGGCGGATGGCTGCCGGCCCGCCGGTCGCCCGGGCGGCGTGACGGGCGCGGGCTGCGGGCAGGCGTGGGCGGAGACGGTGGTGGCGGCACCGATGCGGCCGGTGAGGTAGCCCTCCGCCTGGAGCTGGGCGTAGCAGTCCTGCACCAGACCGCGGGAGACCCCGGTGCGGCGGGCCAGTTCACGGGAGGACGGCAGACGTTCGCCGGCCTGGAGGCGGCCCGCCCGGATGGCGTCCCTGATCTGGCGTTCCAGCTGCGCGCGCAGCCCCTCGGCGCTGTTCCGGTCCACGGCGAGCAGCAGTTCGGGCGACAGACCGGACCAATGGAGCGGCATGGAATTGGAGCTTACCGGGGGACCGGCCGGCTTCTAGCGTCAATGCCATGACCACGCCACCCAGCGTCCCGCCCACCGGTACCGCCGCCGGCAACGCGCACCTCCCCGACCCGCCCTCCGCGCCCGTCCGCCCCCCACTGGTGACCCGTCAGCTGCTCCTGCGCTTCGTGACGGTGATCGGCGCCTCCGCCGGCTTCTTCCTGCTGCTGTCGGTGGTGCCGCTGTACGCGGAGCGCGGTGGCGGCGACGCCGGCCTGGCCACCGGCGCTCTGATGCTCGCCACCGTCGGCGGCGAGCTGGTCACCCCACGCCTGGTGGCCCGTTACGGCTACCGGACGGCGCTGGCCGCCGGGCTGGTCCTGCTCGGCGCGCCCGCACTGGTGCTCACCGCCGGGGACGGCATGGCGTGGATCGTCGCGATGTGCCTGCTGCGTGGGCTCGGCTTCGCGCTCACCGTCGTCGCGGGCGGCGCCCTGACGGCCTCGCTGATACCGGCCGAGCGGCGCGGCGAGGGGCTGGCACTGGCCGGGATCGTGTCCGGCGTACCGTCCCTGGTCGGCCTGCCGCTCGGTGTCTGGCTGGCCGCGCACGTGGGGTTCACCCCGGTGTGCGTGGCCGGCGGGGTGGTGGCGCTCGCCGCGGTCGTGGTGGTGCCGGGGCTGCCGGGGCGGGAACCGTCCGCGGGCCGGGACGCCGGAGTGGTCGCGGGCCTGCGCAACGGGGCCCTGGCCCGGCCCACCGCGGTGTTCGCGACGACCGCGCTGGGGGCGGGGATCATCGTCACGTTCCTGCCGGTCGCCGTCCCGGCGTCGCTGTCCGTCCTGGTGACGGTCGCGCTCTTCGCGCAGCCCGCGACGTCCACCGTGGCGCGCTGGTTCGCCGGCCGGTACGGCGACCGCCACGGCCCGGCCCGCCTGGTGCTTCCCGGCCTGCTCGCGTCGGCCGCCGGCCTCCTGCTGACGGCGGCGACGAGCAGCCCGCCGGCGGTGCTCGCCGGGGTCACGCTGTTCGGAGCGGGCTTCGGCGTGGCGCAGAACGCGACGCTCACGCTGATGTACGCCCGGGTCCCGGAATCCGGGTACGGCACGGTCAGCGCACTCTGGAACGTGGCGTACGACGGCGGGATGGGCGTGGGCGCCCTTGCCTTCGGCGTGACGGCGGCCCACACCGGTTACCCGGCCGCCTTCGCGCTCACCGCCGCCGCGATGCTCGTCGCCCTTGCCCCGGCCTGGCGCGACAGGTGAACAGGCCGGCCGCGCGCCAGGGTTCGGCCGACGGGCCGGGAAGTGCTTCAGCCGGCAGGTGCTCTCCCTCACTTCCGAGGTCGGCATCGCCCCTCGCGGGGGGCTCGGCATATGGTGGCGTCATGTTCGATCCCCGGGCGTTCGATGTGTTGGCCGGCGATCACCGTCACCACCAAGTGGAGCGGGCAACGATGCCGGAAGCAGGGCCGACAGGTTCTTCCAGCCCCTGGTCCAGGGGTATTCGGCTCGGCGTCCTCTTCGGGGGGCTGGCCTCACTGGTCTCCGTCGTCGGTATCGGCAGGACGTGGGGTGCATGCGACATCGGCGTCAATGCCGCCGCCGACTCCATGACGTTGCTGTTCCTCGCCCCCGTGATATGGGTTGCCGCAGCGGTCCCGTGGGCTGTCCTGTACGGAACCCTCGGCAGACGTCACCGAGCGGCGGCACTGACAGCAGGGCTCGTCTTCACCGTCTGGTTCACGTGGTTCCTGGTGACATGGCTCGGCATCATGGACTCCTACCCAGACCCTCTGTGCCCGGGGAACGTTCCGCCCTGGTGGCCGGGTTTCGTCCCCACCTGATCGCGCCCGGGCGCCGCGCGCCACCGGCGTCGGATCGCGCGGCCGATGGCGGCGGGTGCGTCCCGCCCATCGCGGTTTGCTCGCGGGGCTTTGCGTCGCTACCCTCACTTCGAGTTGGTTCTTGACGCGTCAAGCAGCGCGGCGTGATCGATGCGCGGCTTCCATGACCGGTGTCCCCCTCAGGGGGCGCACTTCGGCCGAGTCGGCGTCGCCGTTCTCGAATGAATTTTCCCCGGTTGTTCAGGGCCCATTGCGGCGTCGATTCGTCGGGGCTGTGAACATCACTTGATTCTCTCCCGATTGGCTCCGCCGGGATGGGAAATCAGGGAAGCGGCGGCGCCCCGACGGCCTTTCACCGCCACCCCTGAAACGCCATGAGAACGTCCGCGCCGCCGGGTTCAGCCCTGCGTCCGGGTGGCGTCCGCATGCCGCGTGAACTGCTGATAAGCCGTCATCGGCCACCATCCGGCCCGGGGTGACCCCGCTCGGGTTTTCAGTTCTGGAAAGGCACTGGATCGCCTTTCGTCATCTCCCGTCCGCCCAGCACGCGCTGCTTCTGACTAGCGTCGTTGGTGTTTGAAACTATCGACCCCAGAAGGGCCCCTCATGTGCATTCACGATGACAACCCGTCACACGGGCCGGACGGGCAGAGTCGGCGAGGGTTCCTCCGCAACGCCGCGTTGGCCGGTGCGGGGGCGGCAGCCGCGGGTGCCGGTGTGTCCGCGCTCGTCGGAACGCCCGCGTTCGCCGCGGACGCCGGTGAGAGCGGCAGGACCGGCAGCTGGAGCCCGGACCCGACGGCCCTCCAGTTCACCCTCGCGGTCATGCCGGACACCCAGTTCCTCTACTGGGGCAGCCAGGACAGCGTCAACAGGACGCCCATGGAGGAGTCGTTCCGCTACATCATCAACAACAGCGGTGACGGCGCCGACAACATCGTCTTCATGGCGCACCTCGGCGACCTGACGCAGGACGCCGACGCGTCGTCCTTCGCCCAGGTCGACAAGGCGTTCGCCCTCCTGGACTCGCACGGCGCCGCCTACAGCGTGGTCGCCGGCAACCACGACGTGAGCGGCGACGACTCCCGCGGTGACACGCCGTACCTGCAGACCCTGGGGCCGCGGCGGTTCAAGCGCTCGAAGACCTTCGCCGGAGCGGACCCGACCGGCTACAACACCGCCCACGTCTTCAAGGCCGCGGGCCTCTCGTGGCTGGTGCTGGCCCTGGACTGGCGGACCACCGACCAGGGCTTCGCGTGGGCCAACGAGGTCATCAAGGCCCACCCGAAGATGCCGGTGATCCTCACGGCGCACGACATCGTCTACTCGGACTACGATGACAACGTTTTCCCGTACGAGTCCGGCAACCCGGAGGACAACGCCGACCTCTCCGGCTACGGCCAGACGATCTGGGACAAGCTGATCAAGGACAACGACCAGATCTTCCTCACCCTCAACGGCCACTACTGGCCGTCCGGGCGTACGACCAAGAAGAACACCGCCGGCAACGACGTGTACATGCACATCACGAACTACCAGAACCGCTACTTCGGCGGCGGCGGCATGATCCGGCTGTACCACTTCGACCTGGCCCGCAACACCATCGACGTCGAGACCATCAACCCGTGGATCCTGGCCCAGGACCCGGAGTCCCGCAACAAGCTGGCGGCCGAGCACGCCCGCATCACCGGCGCGGTCGACGACTTCTCGGTGCCGATCGACTTCGAGAAGCGGTTCTCGAGCTTCATCCCGGTCCCGGTCCGGCCCGCCCGTCCGGCGGGCAGGCAGCTGGTCAAGGGCACGCTGGCCTACTGGCGCTTCGACGGCCAGGGCGCGCCCGGCACCCCGCTCACCGCGGGCGACACGGTCCGCGACCTGTCCGGCAAGGGCAACGACCTGACCGTGGTGACCGTGCCGGGCAGTGCCGCCGACGCGCTGACCTGGTCCGACGACCACCACCCCGACCAGCCGGCGCACGCCAGCCTGAAGTTCACCGGCGGCAGGAACCCGGTCAACGGCTCCTACCTGACCACCGGGGCCAAGGCCCCGCTGAACGCCGAGACGTTCAGGTCCGGGTACACCTTCGAGACCTTCGTGCGGATGCCGCTCGACTGGGACGCCGGCAGGAACGGCAACGCGTCGGTACTCAGCCGCCGGGGCTCGGCCGGAGCCGCCGGCAAGCACGGCAAGAACACCGACGCGGACGAGCCCCTGGCCCAGTTCGCCATCACGAACAACGGCCGCGAGGCGCAGTTCAACCACTACCCGCTCAACAACACCTATCCGACGACCAACTGGGGTCACGGCATGGTGGAGCTGAAGTGGTGGCACGTGGCGGTCGTCAACGACGGCCGCTACACGAGGATGTACGTGGAGGGCGCGCCCGTCGCCGACAACCCGAGCCGGGTGTCGCAGGGCCTCACCACGCTCGGGCTGCCCTGGCTGGTGGGCGGCCACGAGTACGCGGGTGCCGTCGACGTCGTCTTCCACGGCAACGTCGGTGACATCCGCATCGTGAACCGCCCGTTGTCCGTGGACGAGTTCCTGACCGCCGAGTAGGACATCGGGCAGGACGGTCCCTCCCGGAGCCCCGCCGGCGGGTGGCGGGGCCCCGGGCACGGACGGGCCGGGCCGTTCGGCGGCGCCGGCGTCGTTGCCTCACGCGCTGCGGGCGGTGATGTCGCCGTGAGGGGTCGTGGCGTGGATGTGGAGTTCGGTCGCGCCGTCGTTCTTCAGGGCGTTGCTGACGCGGCCGTGGCCGGCGCCGGCGTCCAGGGCGGCCGAGACGCCGGCAGCCGCGATGACCGTGATGTCGCCCATCTGGGTGCGCAGTTCGACCGTGCCGCGGACGGCTTCGGCGATACGGATGTCGCCCCGTGCGGTGCTGATGTCCGCGGGACCGGTGAGCCTGCCGATCTCGACGTCGCCGTCCACCGCGGTGAGGCGGACCCCGGCGGCCTCGTCGATCTTGACCTGCCGGTACGCGCCGTCGAAGGCGATGTCGCCGAGCCTGCCGACGCCGCGGAGCTCGCAGCCGGCGGTCCTGGCCTGGATGCGCGAGCCGGTGGGCAGTTGGACGGTGACCTCCAGGGATCCCGAGGGACCGAGGAGCCGGTTGGCGCGCTCGGGGGTGCGGATCTGCAGGACGCCGTCGGTGCAGGTGACGGTGGTCTGCTCGGCGGCCTGGACGTCACGGTTCTTGGAAGCGTCGGCGGGCAGGACCTCGACGGTGGTGTCGGCGCGGTCGCCGGCGATGAACTGGACGCGTCCCGCGGGGATCTCCAGGACGGCGGAGACGGGGGCGGGGGTGTCGAACTTCTGCATCGTGCTCTCCCGTTGTCGATCGCTGTTTCTGACACCGGAAACGCTACGTTGCTTTCCATTTTGTGGCAACGAGCTTGTTGCGTTGAAGCAGCGTAATTGCAGGTAGAGACTGATATATCGTTGCAACGATCGCGAAGGTAACGCAACGTCAATTGCTTCGATCATTGCAATGGCTGACAGGTGAACGCTATGCTGACGGAATCAGAGGGCACCACGAGGATCACCGAGGAGATCGCGATGCCGGGAGGCAGGCTCACCCAGCAGGAACGCCGGCAGATCGCGTCGGGGCTGGCCGACAGCCTCCCCTACGCCGAGATCGCCCGGCGCCTGGACCGTCCGACCTCGACGGTCACGCGGGAGGTGATGCGCAACGGCGGTCCCACCGCCTACCGCGCGGACCTGGCCCACCACGCCACGGAACGCCGGGCCCACCGGCGCAGGCCCGCCGCCTCCCGGGGACCGCAGTCGGCTCCTCAGGCGCACGGACGTGACGCGGAGGCCGTGGCCGAGTACGAGGAGACGTTCACTACGGTCATGATGGCCTCGGGCCTGAACAAGATGGCGGCCCGGGTGCTGACGTGCCTGTTCACCACCGACGCCGGCAGCCTCACCGCGGCCGGGCTCGCCCAGCGGCTCCAGGTGAGCCCGGCGTCCATCTCCAAGGCGATCACCTTCCTGGAGAGCCAGAGCCTGGTCCGCCGGGAACGCGACGAACGCCGCCGTGACCGCTACCTCGTCGACGACGAACTCTTCTACCAGGCGACCATCGCCAGCGCCCGGGCCAACGACCGGCTGGTCGCGACCGCACGCCAGGGCGTGGCCGTGCTCGGCCCCAACACCCCCGCCGCGGCCCGCCTGGAGAACATCGCCCGCTTCCTCGACTTCATCAGCGAAAGCATCACCCGCGCCGCCGAGCAGGCCCGCGCCGTCCTCCACACCAAACCCGACGCGACCTCAGACGATGCCGCCCAGCCGGGCCCGGACCGCGGATAGCCGGCACCAACCGCGCAGGATGTCCCGACCCCTCCGCGGCCTCCGCACCGGGTGAGGGCGAGCGCAACGGCCGCGTCTGGACGCGCGTGCCCGAGGGCTTCACGCGGTGACCTTGGCGATGAACGCGGCGAGGTTCGCGACGGTCCGCTGGATCTTCTCCTCCAGGGTGAGCGTCTCGTGGAGCCGCGCGCCGATTCCCGCGTCCTTTTTGCCCCTCACGTACAGCGGGCAGGCGAGGTCGCTGCAGATGTAGGCGCCCACGGTGTTGCCCTGCTGCCCGGCCTTGCCGGCCCTCGCGGCGACCATGAGCGAGACGCCGCCGGAGTGGGTGGTCAGGCACATGGAGCACATGCTGAGCCGGGCCTGCCAGGAGGTGGAGCCCGAGGAGCGCAGGGCGAGGGCCACCGTGCGGCCTTCCCGCTCGGCGACGAGGTAGGACCGGTCGGGGGCCTGGGGGTCGCGCCAGCCGAAGAAGTCCAGGTCGTCCCAGGGCTGCTCTGCCAGGTCGCGGGGCACGTGCAGACGCTTCGCCTCGCCCTTGCTGCAGTTCACGAAGGCGCTACGGATCTCTTGCTCGGTCAATGGGTTCATGGGCGGCAGGCTAGTTTGCCTAAACCCATTAGGCAAGTTCTTAATGGTCGAAGCCAAGACTGCCCGTGCCGTGCGCCGGGGCGGACGTCCGGCGAAAGTCGCGTGACCCTGCCAATGGCACCGGTGACACTGACGCCATGACTGGTTCCGTACCGCCGCAACTGCCTCGACTGCTTCGACCGCGGGCCCTGAGGCCCGGGGATCTCGTCGTCGTCGCATCGCTGTCCGGTCCGCTGCCGGCCGCTCACGAGCCCAACGTCGAGCGGACGGTGGGTGTGCTCGAGCGGATGGGATTCCGCGTGCGCCGGGCTCCGCTGCTCGAAGCGGGACGCCGCCACTGGTGGAGCGCGGCCACGCCGGCGGAGATCGCCGGTGAGCTCAACGGCCTTCTGCGTGATCCCGAGGTGCGCGCGATCGTCGCGAGCGACGGTGGCCAGACGGTGCTCGGCTACCTCGACCTGGTCGACGTCGAGGCGATCCGTGCCGACCCCAAGCCGATCCTCGGCTACAGCGACATCTCGCTGCTGCATCTGGTGCTCTACGCGCGCACGGGCCTGGTCGGGTTCCACGCCGACATGGCCGTCCCCGGCTTCGGCGGACACTGGCGGTCCGCGCCCGTGGCGCGCCAGGCGGAACTCGAGGACCTCTACTCCAGGTTGCTGACCGGTACCGAGGCGATCGGAGCGCTGCCTGCGAGCCCCTCGTGGGAGTGCTGGCGTCCTGGTCGTGCCGAAGGCCGGCTGATCGGCGGGGTGATCAATCGCATCGTGCTGACGCAGGCGACACGTTTCGCGCTACCGCTCGAACGGTTCGACGGCGCGGTGCTGTTCTGGGAGGAGATGGGCGGCCTGGCGTCGTACGTGTGGAGCTATCTGCAGGTGATGCGGCACAGTGGCATCCTCGACCGGATCTCCGGCATGGTCGTGGGCGTTCCGCGCGAGATCGGCGGACTCGAGCCGGGCGCGTCCCCCACCCTGCGCGAGATCGTCCTCGACGTCCTCGGTGACCGTGACATCCCGGTCCTGGGCGACGTCGATTTCGGGCATGCCGGACCGAATCTGCCGATGCCGGTCGGCATCCGCGTCGGCCTCGATGCGCGGCGGCGGACGCTGTCGCTGCTCGAACCGGCGGTGGGGCCGCACGCGGTCACGGGACCGGTCGGCTGAGCACCGCGGATCAGTGAGCCGCCGGCCCTCGGCGGCCGCCGCGCTCCGACGTCAGCGGCGCCCACGCCGGCAGCAGGCCGTACGACACCGCCCCGCACCGTCCTGGTGCGGGGCGGTCCCCACGGTCCGGCAACCCGCGGCTCAGCGGTAGTCCTCGGGGTGGCCCTGCATCCAGCGGTTGATCCGGTCGCGGGTCGCCACGAGCTCGTCCTGGTGCTCCTTGAGGTTCTCGAAGGAGGTGTCGGTGCCGAGGGTGCCGTGGAGTTCCGCCATCCATGCGAGAGGTTCGCGGAAGTGCCCGGGGCCCTGGGGGTCGGCCTTCATCGCGGCGTCGAGGCCGCCGAGTTCGTCGTGCAACCGCGTGAGGAAGTACTCGCACTCACCCGCGGACGTGGTGGGCGTGCAGCCGGAGTGGTACGTCGCCTGCAGGGTGGCGAAGGCGTCGCGCACCAGCTCCACCGGCGCCTTCGGCCGCGAGGCGGAAGCCGAAGCGGCCGCCGGCGCAGGGTCGTTGCCCGCGGTCCGGTCGGAACCGTTGTCCGACGGCGCGGAGCACGAGAGCAGAAGAGCGACGAGCGGGACCGCGAGCAGCGGGACACGGGCACCGGTCAGGTGCCGTGCGACGGGTTCCTTGATCATGGGAAGTACGACGTGCGGGACGATCGCTCGGTTCCTCGCGGCTCCGGGAAAACCGGCGGTGCCTAGGCCTGCAGGGTGAAGCGGAGGACGCGGGTGTCACGTACGAGGAAGCCGAGCCGTTCGTACAGCCGGTTCGCCGCCTGACGCGTGGGGCGGGACGTGAGGTCCACCGTGCGGGCTCCCGCCGCGTCGGCCAGGCGTACTGCCTCCTCGGTGAGGGCGGCGCCGACGCCGTAGCCGCGGGCGGCCTCGTCGACCACCACGTCCTCGATCCAGGCGCGCATCCCGGTCGGCAGGGGGAACATCGCCAGCGTCAGCGTCCCGACGACGCGACCGTCGACGCGCGCCACCAGCACCGTGTTCGCCTCGGCGGCCAGGAGCCTGCGCAGCGATTCGTGGTCCGGCGGCGCGGCGCCGGCCGACAGCTGGGGCAACAGGCGGGTGAACGCCTCGACCATCTCGTCGTCGGCTTCGCGGACGACCACAACCTCAACGCTCATGATCCGGTTCCTGTCCAGGTGTCACGGCACCGGGCGGCCTCCGCGGTGCCCGGGGGCGCGGCCTCGTACGGCCACGGGCACCAGTCTCCTCATGCATGCTGCCGGGGGGCCATTCCTGCTCATCCACCCGTGGGCGGCGCGGCGGGCGCGGGACGCACCGGGGGACCGCGGGGACCGCGGCCGCGGGGGACCCCGCGCTACGTCGTCGCCCTGCGTTCGCGGGTCTCCGGTTCCTCCGTCGCTTCGTGCGAGGGGGCACCGGCTTGCGTGAGCGGCGCCAGCCGGTCGGTGGCGGTGTCGACCAGTTGCAGGTCGGTCTTGGTGTGGGCGATGGCGGCGTCGATGAGGAGGGCGACGAGGGGGTCGTGGGTGTGGGTGCGGCGCAGGCGTGTGAGCGCGGCGAGTTCGGAGAGGTAGGTCTGACGCTGGGCGGCCACGAGGGCGTCGACGGCCTCGGCGCCCAGCGAGGCCGCGCCGAAGAGCTTGAGGAAGAGCTCGTCGCGGTATCCGCCGGTGCGGACCCAGGCCGTCGTCGCCCAGCTGTCGAGCTCGTCCAGTCCCTGGGAGGTGAGGGTGTAACGGGTCTTGTCCGGGCGGTCGTTCTGCGCGACGTGGGAACGGATGACGTGCCCGTCGCGGACCAGCCGGTCCAGGATCTGGTACAGGTGCCCGATGTTGAGCCCGCCCCACTGCGGGCCGATCGCCTCCTCGAAACGGCCCTTGAGCTCGTAGCCGTGACTCGGTCCCTCGGCCAGCAGCGCGAGCACCGCATGGTGCAGTGGCATTTTGCATCCCCTCTGTGTTGTGACAATGTACCCCTGCATTGCCGCAATGCAGGAGGGGTGGTCGGAACCATGGGCGTGGCCTTGCGGGGTGTGACCCGCCGGCATCCGGGGGTGGTGGCGCTGGACGGCGTCGACCTGGAGATCGGGGACGGCGAATCGGTGGCCCTGACCGGCCCGTCCGGCGCCGGAAAGTCGACGGTGCTCCATGTCGTGGGCGGCATGGACCTGCCCGACTCCGGCACGGTGGAGGTCGACGGCACCGCACTGGGCCCGGGCGGACTCGATGCCCACCGCCGCCGGATCGGCTTCGTCTTCCAGCGCTTCCATCTGCTGCCCGCCCTCACCGTGCTGGACAACGTACTTGCCCCGGTGCTGCCCCGCCGGGTGGACTTCGACCGGCGGGCCCGCGGCATGGAACTGCTGGAGGCCGTGGGCCTGGCCCACCGGGCCGGGGCCCTGCCGTCGGAGCTGTCGGGTGGTCAGCAGCAGCGCGTCGCTGTGGCGAGGTCGCTGATCAACCGGCCTGGTCTGCTGCTGGCGGACGAACCGACGGGCAACCTGGACAGTTCGACGGGCCGGGAGATCGTCGACCTGCTGCTGTCGCTGACCGCGCAGTACGGGATGACGATGCTGGTCGCGACGCACGATCTGGAGGTCGCCGCGAGCTGTGACCGGATCGTGCGCCTGCACGACGGACGGGTCGTGGCCGACGAACGGATCACGCCGGCGGCCGACGTCCTGGACCGGCTCGGGGGGCTGCGCCCGTGATCGCGATGATCTGGTCGCAACTGCGGCGTCAGCGGACCCGCGCGCTGGCCCTGGCCGCGGGCATCCTCGTGGCCGCCACCAGCTTCACCCTGCTCACCTCGACAGTGACCACCAGTCAGGCCCGGACCACGGAGACCGTGCGGAAGAACGCCCGCTCCGCCTACGACGTCCTGGTGCGCCCCCACGGCAGCCAGACCGCCCTCGAGCGCGGCGACCAACTGGTCGGGGCGAACTTCCTGTCCGGCATCTTCGGCGGCATCGGCACGGGCCAGTACGAGCGGATCAAGGAGATGCCCGGGATCGAGGTCGCCGCGCCCGTCGCCAACGTCGGCTACCTGATGGTGCAGGGAACGCTGAAGGTTGACGTGTCGTCGTTCCTCGACGGCACGGCGCGGGCCCAGATGCTGCGCATCAAGCCGACGCTGACCGCGGGTATGGGCCGCTATCGCGCCGCCGACCAGTACGTGTACGTCAGCCGCAACCCGATCGAGCCGTCCAAGACGCTCTCCGACTCCACGTTTCCGGGTCTGCTCGAGGAACACGCGGACCACCGGACCTACCCCGTGTGTTGGTACTACAACTACAACAGGACCGATGTACACGTCGAGCACACCGACGACGGCGGATTTGGGCCACTGCAGCCCAACCTCATACGCGAGGACCGCCGCGAGGAGTCGCCGTTCGACCCCGACATGAACAGCTGGCTCACCTGCCGATCGGAAGGGGGCAAGGCGGTCGCCGAGATCCCGGTCTCCTATCCCGTGCTGCTGTCGGCGGTGGACCCCGCCGCCGAGGACCGGCTGGTGGGCCTCGGGCACGCCGTCACCTCCGGCCGCATGCTCACCGACCGGGACAAGCCCGCCTGGGGCCGCAAGGAGAACTGGTCCAACGAGTCCTACTGGACGATCCCGATGGTGCTCAGCGACCAGGCCCTGACCGCGGGGAGCGTGAACGCGACCGTGGAACGCCTGGACACCGGCGACCCCGTCGCCCTGCGCGGCAAGCTCGGCAGTCCCGCCGCCCACGACTTCGTCAACGACCTGAGCGGAACGCCGGTGGGACGTGTCGGCGCCGACCTCGAACAGGGCTTTCCCGGCACGTCGCTGTTCGCCCCGCAGGCCGACAGCTACTGGACCGTCGGCCCCGTCGACTACCGCCGCGCCGGGGCGGACCTGGAGCCGCGCGCCCGCGAGGACCAGTCCCCGGAGACCTGGCGCACCTACCAGGACCGCCAGTTCATCGAGTTCGTGCCGGAGGAGAACACCGGGACCCAGTTCCGGGAGGTCGTCAGCCACCCCGGAACCACCTGCTGGGGCACCCGCACCTGCGGGCAGGAGGACTACGGCAGGACACCGATCCCCTACCTGAAACCGGTCGGCCGCTACGACGCCGCCAAGCTCCCCGGCTTCTCCGGCGCGTCCTCGCTGTCCGCCGTGCCGCTGGAGACCTACCGCTCCCCGCAGGTCACCGGCGCCGACGAGGCCGGGCGGAAGGCACTGGGCGACAAGCCGCTGCGTCCGGACCGCAACCTCGGCGGGTACCTGGCCGCACCGCCCACCATGCTCACGTCCCTGGACGCGCTGCCCGTGCTGACCGGCAGCCGCCGGCAGCCGACCGTGCAGGACAAGGCCCCCATCAGCGCCATCCGCATCCGGGTCGCCGGCGTCACCGGAGTCGACCCCGCCTCACAGGCACGGGTCAACGCGGTCGCGGGCCGCATCCGCACCGCGTACCCCGGTCTCCAGGTGGACATCACCATCGGCAGCTCACCGGCACCGCAGACCATCGCGCTGCCCGGCGCCGACGTCGTCGAGAACTGGACCGCCAAGGGCGTGGCCCTGCGCATCCTCAAGGCCGTCGACGCCAAGAGCGCCGTGCTGTTCGTGCTGGTCCTCGTCGTCTGCGCGCTGTTCCTCGCCCAGGCCGCCCTGGCCTCCGTGCGATCGCGCCGCACCGAGATCGGCACCCTGCGCTGCCTGGGCTGGAGCCCGCCGGAGATCCTCCGGCTCATCCTCGGCGAACTCCTCGTCATCGGCCTGGGCGCGGGAGCCCTCGGCGCAGCGCTGACCTACGTCCTCGGCGTGGTGCTGGGGCTTCCCGACGCCGGATGGAAGGCGGCGCTCGTGCTGCCGGTCGCGCTACTGCTCGCCGTCACCGCGGGGCTGATCCCGGCCTGGCGCGCCACCCGCCTCGAACCGCTGGACGCGATCACGCCCCCGGTGACCGCCACCGGACGCGCGGCTCCCGTCCGTACGGTCCTCGGGCTCGCGGTCCGCAACCTGCTGCGCTTCCCCGGCCGTACCGCGCTCGGCGCGGCGGGACTGGCCCTCGCGGTGGCGGCCTTCACCGTCCTGCTCGCCCTCACCCTGGGCTTCCGCGGCGAGGTGGCCGGCTCACTGCTCGGCAACGCCGTCGTCGCACAGGCCCGCGCCGCGGACTACCTGAGCGTCGCGCTGTCGCTGCTGCTGGGAGCCGCCGGGGCGGTGGACGTCCTGGTCCTGTCCATGCGCGAACGCGCCGCGGACCTCGCCGTCCTTCGCGCCACCGGCTGGACGACCCGCGAACTGGCCCGGCTGAGCTACTACGAGGGCGCGCTGCTCGCCGTGCTGGGCGGACTGGCCGGAGCGGTCACCGGGCTCGCGGCGGTGCTCGCGATCGGGTGGGGCACGCTGGGCGGGCGTCTTCCGGCCGTCGGCGGCGCGGCGCTGCTGGCCACCCTGGCCGCGGTGGTCCTGGTCTGCGCGGCCCTGGCCCTCCCGGTCCGCACCCAGTCACGCGTCGCCCCGGCCCATCTGCTGGCGAGGGGGTGACCGGCCCCCGGGCCCAGCGGGGACGGTCACCCGTCACGGAGCCCCGGGCGTGGGCCACGGTCCGGGGCGGTCCAGCCCGCGGTGATCCTCCGCGAGCAGTGGATGTCGAACCGTCGCGGTCGGTTCGGCTACGACACCCGAGCGGAGTCGTCGACGGGGGTCCGGGCCGCGGACCGGGCCTGGTCACCGTCCTCCGGGGGAGTGTCCTCCAGCAGGATCCGCAGCACGTCTTCCAGCCGCCCGGCCAGCCGGTCGGGATCCGCCTCCACCAGAGCCGTGTTCCCGATCAGTTTCCGCATCAGCCACACGCCGGCGATCAGCGACAACGCGAGCGCGGAACGTTCCGAGGTGTTCTCGCCCGTCAACAGGCCGACGAGGCGCCGTTCCACGTGGCGCTCAATGCCCAGGCGGGCGATCTCGGCCGTTCGCGGATTCGAGGCGGACCGCAACGTCAGCAGGAAAGGGCTCAGTTCGTCGGCTTCGGGTGCGGTGCGCTCCACCAGCGACCTGGCGACGTCGTGGACCAGGGTCGCCGGATCGCTGCCCACCACGGTGCGCGGGGCGAAGGTTGTGTCCACCACCTCGGCGAACAGTTGTTCCTTGGAACCGAAATAGCGGTTGACCATCATCGCGGTGACGCCGGCGTCCTTCGCGATGTCCCGAACGCCCGCGCCGTCGTAGCCGAGCCGGGTGAAGGCCTCCACAGCGGACGAGAGGATCGCCTCGCGGGTCGCGGCCGCGTTCCGGGACCGACGGGGGGCGGCAGGGTGCGGCTCGGGCCGGGGCGATTCGTTGTCCACGACACAAGTGTAGTGAGGCCGAAAGTGCGGTCTACGGTGGTAGAGCTGTCGAGGTCTCCGCGGTCCGGCCGCCGCCTGGCCACCGACTTCGTGCCCTACGGCTCATCAGGGCGCGGCGTCCTCGCGGGCGCCTTCGAACGAGGCGCCCCGTTCGGCTCGAACCCGGCCCGGCCGCGGTCCCGTTGTGGCGCGCGCTGCCCTCGGCGGTCTCGCGCTCCACTGGGGTGTGCTCACGGCCCTGCCCGAACCGCTCGCCGGGACGGCGGGCCGTCAGGTCAACCCCTCAGGTCAACCCGACGGCCCGCATCCGCCGCAGTGCCGGCGGGCGTGGCGCCGGGTCCGGGCGCCTTGTGGCGCCCGGACCCGCATCGGTGCCCCCGTTCTCAGAACGCGGAGCGGATCAGTCCGCCGTCCACGCGGATCGTGGCTCCGCTGACGTACTCGGCATAGTCGCTGCACAGGTACGCCACGGCAGCGGCGATCTCGTCCGGCTTGCCGAAACGGCCGCGGTCGTTCGGAATGAGGGCCTCGACTGCGTTGGGCTGGACCTCTTCCCAGGTCTCACCCCACCCGCGGGCGGGACCGATCGCGGTGACGAACTCCTTCGTCGCCTCGACGAGGATCGCGCCGGGCGAGACGGTGTTCGAGGTGACGCCGGTGCCCTTGAGGTCCCGGGCCAGCGACACCGCGAGGTTGTGCCGCGCCGCCAGCGTGGCGTTGTACTGCGGATGGGTGTTCATCGGCTGGGACGCGAGACCGCCACCGATCGTGACCACACGGCCCCAGCCGCGCTCGCGCATCGCCGGAACCAGGTGCCGGATCATCCGGACACCCGAGACGACGTTGACGTTGTAGGTCTCGGTCCACTCCGCCGGACTCGCCTCCGCCCACGACAGATGCCGGTAGAAGCCGGCGTTGTTCACGAGGATGTCGACGGGACCGTCGGCGGTGGCCGCCCGGGCGACCGCGGCGGCGCCCTCATCCGTGGCCAGGTCGCCCAGCACGGTGGTGGCGGCGCCTCCGGCCCGGCGGATGCCGGCGGCGACCCGTTCCGTGCGGTCCTTGTCCCGGCCGTGGATCACGACCGCGGCGCCCTCCGCCGCCAGCATTTTCGCGGTGGCCTCGCCCAGGCCGGCACTCGAACCGGTGACCAGAGCGCGCTTGCCCTCGAGATTGAGGTTCATTCCTTGCTCCCATGCGGATTGCTCCCGCGCCACGGCGCGGGCAGGTGGTGCTGTGCAGGTAAGTATACAACTGTAGACTTGAGGGCGTTCCACCACGTTCTCCCGGGGCGTCGCCGCAGGTGAGCGCGTCCCCGGCGACGGCAGGACGCACCGGCCGAGACGTCGTGGACGTCGTCGGGTCGACGCAGGTCGTGCCTCGCGAGAAAGCCGGCCGTCACAGCCGGCCGAGGCGGCTGGAGTACGTGACCCGCCTCGAGCGCCCCGGCCACTGCCTGGCCCCGGGCAGGAGCCGGCGCGGTGGTCGTGCCCCCCGGCGCCGATGAAGCCCTTCCCCACGCCTCCGGCGCGCGAGGCCGGTCCCTCGGGCCGGGCGGAGGGGTCCTCCCCGCGGCATCGGTCGATCACCGCCGTGGGCCGGCCCCGCACGCCGCCGGCATGCGGCCGTCACGACCCGCAAAGCATGGTGGGGCCGGTCCCGCCGGACCGGCCCCACCAAGTTCCGCCGAACCGCCTAACGCCGTGTCAGAGACACGTCGGCGGTGACGGAGTCACGACCGTGCGGCCGCACGGTGCGCTCGGCCGTCCGGTAGCCCTCGGCGCTCACGGTGAGCGTGACGGTACGTCCGGCCTCAGGGAGCCACAGCTGGTACGTGCCGTCGACGGCGGTGCTCAGCGTGTACGCACCCGTCCCGGTACCGACCCGCACCGTGGCTCCGGCCAGCGGCGTGCCGCCGCCGTTCTGCCCGGCGCCGCTGACGGTGCCGCTCAGGTGCGTCCACCCGGGCGGCGCCACCACCGTCATGGTGACGGGCACGGTGACGGAGGCGTACGGCCCGTCGCTGTCGATCACCAGCCGCGCCCGGTGCACGCCCGCGTCGGCCGGTCCCATGGACCGGGCGTCGACGGTGACGGTCAGCTCCGCCGTCCTGCCCGCGCCGACGGAGGACGCGTCCGCCTTCCCCGCCAGCCACGCCACGTCCCCGTGGGGCGCGTCGTAGCCGGGCAGTTCGAGCGCGGAGGTCTGCATCACCCTGTCGGCGCTCTGGCCGCCGAGGACGGACCAGCCGGGTGCCCCGGCCGCCGCGTAGAGCGGCTGCGGAAGGTTCGGCAGCGCGCTCCAGGCGTCCGCGCCCGGATCGTAGGCGTACGCCTCGTTGGTCACCGCGGCGGCCCCGACCAGCACACCGCCGGCGGCCATGAGCCGGCCCGCCCCGACGGCCGTCGCGGCGCCCCAGAAGTCCACCGGCGGGTCGGCGATCGGAGTCCAGCGGCCCGCGGCGCGGTCCAGGGCGTAGCCGACGGCCGTGGCGTGCGGAGGCTGCCCGTCGCCCTGGTGGACACCGCCCGCGCAGTACAGCGTCCCGTCCACGGTTCCGCAGCTCTGCCAGGAGGTCGGCAGCGGGTAGGCCGGGCCCGTGGACCACGTGTCGCCCGCCGGGTCGTAGACCTGCACGTCGCGCGTGCCGCAGGAGTAGGCGGTGCAGCCGCCGACCACGTACAGCCGGTCGCCCACCGCCGCCGCGGCCGAACTGCCGTAGGCCTTCGGCGCGTCGGCGATCCGCGACCATGTGTTGCTCGCCGGGTCGTAGACCTCGCCCCCGGCAATCGGGGCTCCTGCGCGGTTCTTGCCGCCGACGACGTACAGCTTGCCCCGGACGAACCCGTAGGCCGCGCCGCTGCGCTTGGTGACGGCCGGGGCGAGGTCCTTCCAGGTCGCCGTGGCCGGATCGTAGGAGCGCAGGGCGGTGGTCCACTGGCCGTCGGGCGTCTGACCGAGACCGGTGTACAGGACGCCGTCGTACGCGGCCGCGATGCCCCCGGTCATCGGCTGCGGGAGGTCCGCGAGCGGCTGCCACGCCTGTCCGGCGGTCGCCCCGGTGGCCCGGCCGGATGACGTGGCCGCGGTCGTCGCGGTCGTCGCGCTGTCGAGCGGATCGGGCCTGGCCGCCGTCCGCTGCCTGGCGGCGCCGGGCACGCGCGCCGAGGTGTCCGCGACGGCCTGCTCGCCGACGGCGAGGGACGCCGGGGCGCCGCCGGTGTTGCGGACCTTCACGGTGACGGTCTTCTTCCCGCCCCAGGGAACGGTGACGCCGACCGCACCGGGGGTGGCCTTCAGCCGTGACGGGCGGAGGGCGAAGTCCGCCGTGGTGACGGCGTCGGCCTTGACCGTCACGGTGGACGTCCCGGCCGGATAGCCGAAGGCGGGCAGCCCGGCGGTGAACTCCTGGCGGCCGGTCCGGGAGGAGAACGCCCAGTACAGCCCGTCGCCGACGGCCGGGTCGTCCGGCGAGGCGATGGTACGGCCGCCGTCCTGCGGCGCCTTCGCGGCGGAGACGGCCGCCCCGACGATTCCGGCGCCGGTGTTGGCGTCCGTCACACGGCCCGTCAGCAGCCCGCCGGGCACGGTGACCAGCGAGCGGGTGCCGACGGCGACGTTGTCCAGCTGCCAGATGCCGGTCAGGGAGCCCGCGAAGTGGAAGCGCAGCCGCACCGAGGCCTTCCCGGCGTAGGCGGTGAGCGGAACCGTCTGGTGGGAGGGGCCCTCCACGACGTCCGTGTGGTGCCAGATGTTCTCCCAGTGGTCCCCGCCGTCGGTGCTCACGTCGATGTCGGCCGTGGGGTCGTTGAAGCGCCACAGACTGGGCAGAGCGGTGTCGAACTCCAGCGCCGGACGGGTCTGCGCCGAGAAGTCGTAGGCGGGACTGATCAGTTCGGTGTCGACCGCGCCCCAGCCGAGGGCGTAGTCGTCGACCTGGGCGAAGCCGCCGTCACCACCGGTCTGGTTGCCGCGGGTGAGCGGGTCGTCGAATCCCCAGCCTCCGGCGTCGGTGTGGTTGACGATGCTCCACCCGGCAGGCTTCGCCGCGGTGTCGAAGGACTGGAACCCGCCGCCGTGGTAGTCGACGGCGTAGCCGGGCGGGAGGGTGCCGGAGCCGACCAGCGGGAGCGTCAGGTCGGCCGTCCTCGGCGACGACCCGAGCGCGACCTTCGTCTCGGCCGGCCTGTATCCGGGATACAGCCCGGTGGCGCGCAGCGTGTACGTCTTCCCGCGCTCGAGCCGGACGGAGTAGCGGCCGGTCCTGGGGTCGGTATGCACGGTGCCGGGGACGCCGTCGACGGTGAGGCGGGCGTAGACGCCCCACCCGTGTCCGCCGCCGTCCCGGACCGTGCCGGAGACCGTGGCGGTCGGCACCGCCGTGAGCGCGGCGTTCCGGGTCAGCTCCGCTGCGTCCGCGAGGGTGACGGTGCCCAGGTTCTTCTGGTCGTAGCCGAAGGCGTCGACCGTCAGCGGGTACGAGCCGGTGGGCGCCACCAGCGACCACCCGCCGTCCGCCCCGGTGACCGCCGAGTGCGTGCCCAGCCGTACGGTCGCCCCCGGCAGCGCCTTGCCGGTCGCCTTGTCCGTGACCTTGCCGCTCACGGTGCCGTGCGGACCGGGGCGGAAGGCGCCGACCCCGTTCGGGGTGCCCAGGCCGGTGGGCCCGTCGTAGCCGGGACCCGCCGTGCAGCTGTTCGCGGGCTCGCAGGCGGGCGCGGTGTCCGGGTCGCAGGGCGCGTCGTCGGAGCACTGCGCGTTGCTGCCGGTGGTCACGTCGTTGAGCGCGCCGGGTGTGCGGTAGGGGTACGCGGCCGGGTAGGTGCCCTCGACGGGCGTCCCGGCCAGCGCGTACAGACCGGCGATGATCGGGGCGGAGGCGCTGGTGCCGCCGTAGACCCCCCACCCGCCGCCGGAGTAGGTGTTGTAGACCGCCACGCCCGTGTCGGGGTCGGCGACGGCGCTGACGTCCGCCACCGATCGCCGGTCACAGCCGGTACCGGTCTGGAACGCCGGCTTCGGCTGGTACGCGGAGCACCCCGAGCCCGTGCCGCTCCACACCGTCTCCGTCCAGCCCCGCGCACCGCTGTCGTTCCTGCTGAGCGAGGTGCCGCCGACCGACGTCACGTAGGGGGAGGAGGCCGGGTAGCTCAGCCCGTGGCCGTAGTCGCCGGAGGCGAAGACCACGGCGGTCCCGGGGTGGTCGAAGTACGCCGCGTCCAGGGCGGCGAGGTCCGGGCCGTCGTAGTAGGCGCCGTAGGAGTTCGACACGTAGCGGGCGCCCAGCCCGACCGCGGTGTTGACGGCGCTGCCCAGATCGTCGGTGGCGGAGCTGTCGGCCTCGACGAGGAGGATGTGCGCCTTCGGGGCGACGGCCGAGACCATGTCCAGGTCGAGGGAGATCTCACCGGCCCAGCCGTCGTTGGGCTGCGGGTAGTCCGTACCTCCGCGCTGGTCGACCTTGCGGAAGCAGCCGGTGTCGGTCGTGCACGGCGGCAGCCCGTACTGTGCCCGGTAGGCGGCGAGGTCCTGTTCGGCGTTGGGGTTGTCGTACGCGGCCACGACCGCGATCGTCGCCCCGGCGCCGCCGTCCTCGGGCAGGTCGTACGCCGAGCGCAGGTCGGCCGGACCGAACCCGTCAGGAGCGGCGGACCGCGCGCCGCGGCCGCCGGCGGTGTCGGCCTGCCGCACCGCGAAGCAACCGAAGTGCCCGGGCTGCGGGGTCCCGCACAGCGACTCCGCCGCGGGCCCGGTGTCGTCGGCGACCGCGGCGCTCTGCTGCGGCAGTTGGACGGCGAGCGCGGTCAGCAGCAGGGCCGCGGCCGCGCCGGTCGCACGTTGCCACAGGGATCCCGTCGGTCTGGAGAGGGGGCGCGAGAGGCGGGGCACGAGCACAGGGCGACTCCGAGGGACGGCGGAGTGGACAGGGCGGTATTCCGATAACGATGTCGGACGACTTCACGGTCGCCCGAAGAAAGATCGCGTGCCCCCGACGACCGGGTCAATGGCTGGAGTTGGCGACTTGGCGCCGTGTGTCGTGTTCACGCCGCCCCGGCGATGGGCCCCCCGCCGTCAGCGACAGGGCGCGTTGCCGGGCCGCACCCGCGCGTGGAGCCGAACGGTCCATGTCGGCATCGGAATTGCGCAAGCCGTGGCGAGCGTGAGGGTCCTGGCGTCTCGCCCCACGGCAGTGCGACCGATGAACGGCGCGTCGACTCGCCAGCCGGCCCACCGCTTGCCGGGGAGCGGGAAGGCTGATGCCCCACGACGAGCCCGGTCCGTGGGAAACCTCTGTGCGGACGGGGCGGGACAACTGACGGGCATTCGGCACCGCCGGCTTGGTACCGCCGAGTTCTGGCGTACTCCGGCCTGACCCCGGCGACCGTGCCCGCTCGTGGCCAGGCCTCTGTATCTCGCAGATCGCCGCGCACCGGCACGGCGCACTGGCGCCGACCGCGACGATCGGACAGATGACAGTGGGCTCCGGGCCGACTTCGGCGCGGTATTCCTTAAGCCGTCGCCTCGGGTTGATCGGCAGTGGGCATGCCTTCGACAAGGCTCCCCAGGACCGTCTGGAGATATGGCGTGAGGTCCTTTACGTCACCGTTGAGGGCGTTGATGCCGAGGACGTCCCGCATGAGCAGGAAGCCGATGTTCACGGACATGATCAGTGCGGCCCGCTCATGACGTTGGTCCCCTGAAAGCCCTTCAGCCAAGACTCGTTCAAACCGTTGCTCGATCAACTCCCTCATGATCTGTACGGCCTCAGGGCTGGATGTGGAGCGAATTGTCATGAGCATGCCGTCCATGCCCCGTCCGGGCGGCGGCGTGGCGAGAAACGTGGCGGGCGACTCCCTCAAGTCCGCCAAAGGCAGGTCCATGGTGAGTTCAAGGGCTGCCGCAAAGAGGCCCTCTTTGGAGCCGAAGTAGTGGCCCACGAGCCGAGGGTCGACGCTCGCCCGCCTGGCGATCTCGCGCAGGCCCACGCCGTCGTAGCCGCGCTCGGCGAAGGCGTCGATCGCGACGTCGCGAATGCGGTCCCGGGTCTCGGTCGTGGCAGAGGGTGCCTCGCGGGCCGAAGCGTTGCGTGCAGTCATGGGTGCAGTATAGGCTCACCGTCATTCCACAGTCGTGGAAAGGTCGAGGGTCAGCGGTATATGATTTCGACCGGCCGAGCGGGCGGCATGTCATCGTGCCGCTAATCCGGCATTCCATATGTCGCTTTCTTCGAAGCAGGCATTTTCTCGATAAATTTCCGCAAAAGGAGTTTGCGTGACCGTCTCCACGGATCATGAGGACAAGGCCGAGGCGCGTAAGATCGCCGAAGCGCTGACGTACCTGCACGGTTTCGGCAACCTGCACTCCAGCGAGGCCCTGCCCGGCGCGCTGCCGGTCGGCAACAACGCCCCCCAGCGGCCCCCCTTCGGGCTGTACACCGAGCAAATCAGCGGTAGCGCCTTCACCGAGCCGCGTGCCAGCAACCGTCACTCGTGGATGTACCGCATCCGGCCGTCGGCACAGCACCGCGCTTTCCACCGGATCGACGGTGGCACGTTCTGCGGCATCGCCGACGCCCAGGTGGAGATGAATCGCTCCTTCTGGCGGCCGCTGCCCGACCCGGCGCCCGGGACCGACTTCGTCGCCGGCCTGTGGACTCTCGGCGGCAATGGCGACCCGAGTGCGCGCACCGGTATGGCCGTGCACCTCTACGCCGCCAACACCTCCATGAAGGACAAGGTGTTCAGCAACTCAGATGGCGAGATGCTGATCACCCCACAGGCGGGTGAGCTGCTGGTGCGCACCGAGTTCGGCCTGTTGCACGTCAAGCCCGGCGACGTGGCACTGATCCCGCGAGCCGTGCGCTTCCGGGTCGAGCTGCTTGACGACATCGCCCGCGGCTACGTGGCCGAGAACTACGGCCGGCCGGTCATCATCCCCGAGCTCGGCCCGCTCGGCGCCAACGGCATGGCCAACCCCCAGCACTTCCGCGCGCCGGTCGCCGCATACGAGGACGTCGAGCGCCCCGTCGAGGCGATCGTCAAGTACAGCGGCGAACTGTGGGCGTCGACCTACGACCACTCCCCACTCGACGTCGTGGCCTGGCACGGCAGTCACGTGCCGTACGTCTACGACCTCTACTCCTTCCAGAACGTCGGCACCCTCACCCACGACCACACCGACCCGTCGATCTACACGATCCTCACGTCGCCGACCGACACCCCCGGCGTGCCCAACATGGACTTCCTCGCCCCGACCGGGCGCTGGGAGGTGTCGGAGGACAGCTTCCGGCCGGCCTACTACCACCGGAACATCAGCACCGAGTTCTACGGAGTGATCGAGGTCCCGGAGGGCGGCGCGACCAGCATGTACGGCGAGCCGGGCTCGAGCTCCCTGCAGAACATGATGACGCCGCACGGCGTGGTCCCGGAGATCGACGACTTCGCGACCAACATGCCGTCCGGTCCTCAGCGGCTCAACTGGGGCCTCATGGTCGTCTACGAGTCCCGGGACCCGTTCAAGGTCACCCGCCAGGCCCTCGAGTCGCCGCGCAAGCACGAGGACTTCGACGCGCTCTGGCAGGGCTACGAGCGCCGTTTCGCACGTTGATCGTTCCAAGGAGACATTGATGCACGACAGGTTCGATATTCAGGACGTCCTCTCCCGGTACGTCCGCGCCACCGACGAGCGGGATGTCGAGGCCCTGGCCGGACTGTTCGCAGAAGGCGGGGAGTTCCGGTTCTTCGGTCGGTCCGGTACCGAGAAGTACCAGCGCGTCGGAAAGCCGCTCGTCGGCCCGGAGCAGATCGGGGAGTTCGTCGCGAGCTGGCCCCCGCTCCCGGAGCGGATGTACTTCCACCACATGACCACCGACCACGTCATCGAGATCGACGGTGACGAGGCGACCATGAACGCGCAGTTCCTGGTGATACCGGCGATCGCCACGGCGGAGCCCGAGGGCGGCTGGCCGGCGGACCTTCGCGGCATACAGGGCAGCGCCATGCCGACCATGATCGGCTTCTATGACGCACACCTCCGCCGGATCGACGGAGTGTGGAAGCTGACCCGGTTTGACGTCCTGCACAGCCTGCCGAACCTCGGGAACTGACCCGGACCACAGGTGACCCTCAACCGGTCTGCCCGTCCTGTTCCGGGACACGCCCACTACTGAGCCCGGTCCTGGCGAGAGGGCACGCAAGGCCGAGACGGGAACGGGCCGCACCCCCCGAGGGGCGCACGGGTGCCGCCGCCCATCCATACGCCGCTGCGGGCGTGATGGGCGGCGGCACCGTGCACTGGCCGCACTGGCCGCATGGGCCGAGGGTGCATGCGCACGCCGAGGTGGCCGCAAAGACCAATTCACCACGCCGCCCGCTCGTTCGCTCGCGTCATTCCGCAAGGAGAGCGTTCGCCGGTGCCGGCTGTGCCGCCCGGCCGGCTTCCCACCGCATGTTCCGCCGTCGCCTGAACGGCACGCGCCCGGAGATCTCACCGACCACGTCGCGGGCGCGTCACTGCCCGCATCCTTTCCTACCTGGAGGTCACGCGAGTGCCGAAGAGGACAAATACTTTGTATTCGGGGACTCGGCCGGTCCCCGGAGAACGTCACACCGCAACGATTGTTTCCAGCCTCGCCATCACGGGAATCGCCGTCGCCGTCATGCAGACGCTGCTGATTCCGGTCCTGGCCGATCTTCCGGGTCTCCTGCACACGTCCGCGGCCAACGCCACCTGGCTCCTGACCTCGACGCTTCTCGCCAGCGCCGTCTCCACGCCGATCATGGGTCGCCTCGGGGACCTGTTCGGCAAGCGTCGGATGCTGCTCACGAGCCTCGCGATCATGATCGCAGGGTCGATGCTCTGCGCCTTCACCGACAGCCTCGCCACGATGATCGCGGGCAGGGCCCTTCAGGGCTTTGCCACAAGCGCCATTCCGCTCGGCATCGGAATTCTCCGGGACACTCTGCCACGAGAGAAGCTCGGTACGGCGATGGCATTGATGAGTTCTTCCATCGGCATGGGCAGCGCACTGGGACTGCCCGCCGCAGCCCTCGTCGCCGAGCACGTTGACTGGCACTTCCTGTTCTTCGGTTCGTCCGGGCTCGGCTTGCTGTCGATGGCACTCACTTTCTCCCTCGTACCTGAGTCGCCGGTCCGGGCCAAGGGCAGGTTCGACTGGCCGGGCGCGATTGGGCTGAGTGCCGGACTGGTGGCCCTGCTGCTGGCGATCACCAAGGGCGCTGCCTGGGGGTGGAGTTCGCCCACCACTCTGGGGCTCTTCGTTCTCGCAGTTCTCATCCTGCTTCTCTGGGGCGCGGCGGAGCTCAGGATGTCCACGCCGCTGGTAGATCTGAGGGCGACCGCCCGTCGCGAAGTGCTGCTCGCCAACCTCTCCGCGTTCATGCTGGGAATCGCGTTCTACGTGATCACGCTGGTCCTGCCGCAACTGCTGCAGTTGCCCACCTCCGGTGGGTACGGGCTCGACCAGTCGATGGTCGTCGCCGGTCTGTGCGTGGCGCCGATCGGCATCATGATGATCCTGGTAACCCCGGTGTACTCCCGTATCCTGGCCACTTGGGGCCCCAAGGCCGCGATGATGACCGGAATGATCGTCATGGGGATCGGCTACGGCGCGGGAATGGGTCTGATGAGCGCCGTCTGGCAAACGGTCGCCGTGGCGGTGGTCGTCGGCGCCGGCATCGGTCTCGCGTACTCCGCCCTTCCGGCTCTCATCGTCAGGGCGGTGGACCAGACGCAGACCGGGGCGGCCAACGGGCTTAACACCCTTGCGCGTTCCGTCGGCACATCGATGTCCAGCGCCGTCACCGGCATGGTGCTGGCTCGCACCTCGGTACGGTCCGGCACCCTCGTCGTGCCCACCATCAGCGGTTTCCGGATCTCGTTCGGCATCGCCATAGGCGCGCTCCTCGGCGGTCTGCTGCTGGCGGCGTTCTTGCCCTCACCGGTCGCCGCGGACATCGTGAAGGCCGCGGCCCGTGGTGAGGGTGAGGAGGACGGCCCGGCGTCGAGCCGGTCGGCACCGGTCGCCGGGGCGCGCGGGGCATCGCACCGCGGTTGACGTCAGGTGCGGGAAAGCGAATCGGGTCCTCGGGCACAGCGCCGTCCGGAGCGGCCGCCTCAGAACCGAGAACGCCGCCCTGCCGTTGCACGAGGCCCCGCTGGTAAGAGACACCCATCAGGTCCCACAGGATCTGCTGGGGCTCGTCGGCAGCCAGCAGCGCAGTGGCGTGGTGGGCGATGTCCTTGTCATCTGCCACATGGGCGACTTTGCCGCGAGCCTGTTCGATCAGATTCCAGAACTGTTCGAGATCCGTGGCCGCACGGCATGGCACCGCACCCATGTCTGACAGCCCGGCTTGTGGAACCTCGTGTCATTCCCCATCAGCAGCGTCAGCGTCCTCAGCCAGATGTTCGAGCACGCCGACTGTGCCCCCGCCCCGATAAAACAATGAGGCGGCCTGCGGGAACCTTCGTATCTTGGCACCATGACGAACGAAGGAGAGCCACGGATCCATGTGAACTGCTGGGGCGACACGTCGGATCCGGTCCCAGGTCGGCGTGGGGCCCGCCAGGACAGCTGCTCGTGCTTCGACCAGTCCAGGCCTCATCCGAGAGCCCGAGTCGGATTTCACTCCGAGCGCCAGGACCCCTCCGCTCCAGGATGGCAGCGTCTCCTGGAGATGGTCGACGAGGCGGCCGCCGACAAGCGCGAAGAGTTCCGCCCCCTGATTGAGCTCACCCCGGAGGAGCGGCGGCAGATCGTCACCTTGCCGCCGAGCATCGCCCAGCTCACCGCGGTCAAGCACCTGGTGCTCTACGGCAGCAACCTGGTCCGAATCCCACCCGAGATCGGGGCGATGACCAGCCTGGAGGAACTCACGCCCTACACGTCCTACCGGCTGCACTGGTTCCCGTACGAGATCACCCGGTGCCAGAAGCTGACCCGCAGCACGGTGAGCACGCGCGCATTGTTCGGTAACTACAAGGTGCGACCGCCGTTCCCTCGACTGCAGGCTTCCCTGAACTTCGTCACGAACCTCGACCTGGGAAACCTGGATCCCCGGCGCTGGGGCACCGCCACCATTCACAGCTGCAGCGTCTGCGACCGCCCGCTGGAACAGGGCGGACTCCATCAGATGTGGATCTCCCTGCGTGTGGCCACTGATGTACTGCCCCTGCTCATCAACGCCTGCTCAGCGGCATGTGTCGACGTGCTGCCCGACGGTCCTCACGAGTACATCCCCACACCGCACAAAGGCGGCAGAGTCGAACAGCCTGCGTCTGATTGGGACTGATCAGCCGAGTACCTCGCCGCTCGCCGGAGAAACGACGACGGCCACGTCCCTGGAGCTCAAACCGTCTGGGCGGGGAGGCTGACGTCGCGGGTAGTCGAGCGTCCATGCCCGCTCGGTCGATCCACGTTCTTCGTCTCACCTCACCGCGCGAACATGTCTCATGCCCGGATGAGGTCCCTCAACCCTTACGCGGGCCAAGCCGGAGAAGCGCCCCGCCGGCTGCACCACTCTCAGAGTGCCCCAAGGGGGCGGGGCCCCGGAGGAACACCGAGCACTCTCGTTCCATCGGCGGCCCCGCGGGTGTGGCTCAACCCAGAGTACGGTCCCCCGCTCATCGGCGAGTTCTGCCCCGGACTTCGTGATTATGGCCGGACAACCCTTGGTGCTGTGACCGCCAGGTTGCACCGGGTTGGCGCTTCACTCCTGTTCGGAGGCAGCGGCGAGGTGACGGCGACAGAGGTCGGCAGCCGTGAGGTGGGGCTTTCGCAGCGCATCGCTGTAGAGCCGCATCTCACGAGCCGCTCGGTCCAGGTGCTGCCAGAAACTGAGGGGCAGGTCGAGATCGAGGTCCGTGCCGAGCTCGACCAGGCAGTCGAAGGCAAGTCCCAGTTCGTTGTGCTCCAGGAATTCCAGGGTCGCTGAGAGATCTGTGCCTGGTTGTTTTATGAGCTGGCCCCGGGCGGCATCGAGGTGGGCACGCGTCTTGTTCCAGCCGGCCCGGACAGCCTCACGATCAACGGTCATGGCGTCAGTGTTACCGATGGCCGTCGGCGAGGTCACGGGACTTTCACCGGGGAGGTCGTCGTTGGTGCCTGATGACCGGTGGGGCACAGTAGGGGGCATGCCTGCGTACGAGACGATGTCGTTCCACCTCGAGACCGAGCGGCTGATAATGCGGCCGTGGGCGGACTCGGACGCTGATGAGTTCAGCGCCCTCCTCGCCGAACGCGGCAAGGGGACGCCCACCGTTGAGCAGACCCGGACGGGCATCGCCGACCTGCTCGCCGCGACGGAGACCACGGGGTTCGCCCTGCTGCCCATCCAGCGCCGTGAGGAAGGCGACTTCATCGGCTACTGCGGGTTGATCATCGGTCGCTCCACCGTGGAGGAGCCCGAAATCGCCTATGAGCTGTTCCAGCGCGTGCATGGGCGTGGCTACGCCACCGAGGCGGCCGGCGCGGTGCTCGAGGCCGCTGCGGCGACCGGGCGGAAACGGCTCTGGGCGACCGTCGGCACGTGGAACGCGCCGTCGTTGCGTGTCCTTGAGAAGCTCGGGTTCGAGCGGGATCACGTCTCCACGGAGGACAACGGCGAAGTCGTCTGGCTCACCCGCGCGTTGCCGTGACGCGGGGTCGCTCCGTGCAGGTGAGCGGGACCTACGCCGGCGGTCCAGACGCCGCGGTTGCGGCGGACCGGCGCCGCCCGCCGCCGGCGGGCAGGGTCCGGGGCGGTCACGCGAAGGGTGACAAGCCCTTGGTTTCCAGGTGCGCGAGCAAGGCGTCGAGACATGCGTCGGCCGTGGCCAGGTCCGCACGGAAGAACGAGTCCTCGCCGAGCGCCCCACCGCTGACGACGACCATCCATGCCTTCCTGTGCTCAAGCATGCGGTCACCATCGACTTTGAAAACGGTCGTGACCCCGCGCTCGGCCAGCCATGCCATCAGTTCGAACATGTCCATACGCGCCCTCCGAGGAGATCGTCCCACCCGGAGCGCGCCTTCCCGGGCCGCCGCCGCGCCGTCTCCGCGCCGATCGAGGCCACACCACGACGCCCCGACGCCGACAACTGCTGTCGTCCCGGCCGCAGGTCACGGCGCTGACCACTTACGAGCTTCCGATTCTCGGCTACTGTGCGTGCCGCGGTACGCCGACACTCCACGCCGAACCACTGCCGACCGTGGTGGCACGCGTTCTCGGTTCTGTGATCCCGATCGGGACCGGCATCCCGCGTTGAGGGCCTGCGGCGGCGACGAGTGTGCGCGCGGTGCGGGGTGAGTCTCGCTTCACAGCGGACGGACCCCGACCGGCGCCTCCTCGCCATCAGATCGCTGCGGTGGAAGGAACTCTGGGAGCGGACGGCCTGACCGGAGCCCGACGACGGGGTCGGATGATCGCCGACAGGTGGCGGAAATGTGGCCGGTGTCCGGACATGGCATCCGCCACGCACCTTCTGTGCGAATTCCGTTCGCCTCCCGTACGCCTTTTCCGTATCTGATGGCAGACGGCCGTGAGCGCGGCGGGTACGATCCCGTCCGTCCACTGCCGTCTCGCTCTGGGTTGCACGCCCGGCGTCCGGGGCTGACAACGTTGTCATCTGGTGAGGCCGAACCGTGCGTGCGTATTGCGACGCTGGAGAGGTTACGTGTCCATCAGATCCCATCCCCCCTTGCCCCCCGCGGTCCTTCCGGGAACCGCGCGCGGGCGCCGACGGCCGCTGCGCGCGACCGTCGCCGCACTGCTGACCGGTGCGCTCGGCCTCGGCGCGCTGGCGGGTGGCGGCGCGGCCGCCGCCGTGCCCGCCGCCACCACGTCCACGGGGTCCGGCGGGACGGACTACACCAAGCTCGTCGACCCGTTCGTGGCGACCGCCGGCGACGACGGCAACGACCTGCCCGGCGCCCAGGCGCCGCACAGCCTGGCCAAGGTCAGCCCGCTGACCACGCCGAACCGCAACCACCCCGGGTACGACTACAACGAGGACCACATCGCCGGGTTCACCGCGACGAACCTCGACGGCGTCGGCGGCTCGGGAGGCGGTGGCGACCTGCTGGTCGTCCCGACCTCCGTGCGGTACGACAAGCGCCCCGCGCCCAGCACGTACGCGCACGCGTACAGCCACGCGGACGAGACCGCGACGCCCGGCTACTACCAGGTGGGCCTCGGGGCCATCTCCGGTACCGGGTCCGCGGTGACGCAGGACCCCGGCACCATCAAGGCCGAGGTGACCGCGACCACGCGCACGGCGCTGGAGCGGTTCAGCTTCCCCGCCGGGTCGGACCCCGAGCTCGTCCTCGACCTCGCGAACAACTTCACCAGCCGCACCCGCTCGACGATGAAGGCGACGACGCTCCCGGACGGGACCACGTCGATCACCGGCCTCATCGCGGGATCGTTCAACGGCGCCTCGTACAAGCTGTACTACGACGCCACCACGAACGTCCCCGTCACCTCGCTGAAGAGCTGGGGCGCCGACGGCAAGCTGAGCGACGCGACCGAGCAGGACGGCGCCGACACCGGTGCCGTCCTCGGGTTCGACAAGTCCCACGGGGACGACATCGAGCTGCGCATCACGCTGTCGCCGATCAGCGCGGAACAGGCCGCGACCGACCAGCGCAACGAGGTGGGCGACCTCACCTTCGACCAGGCGCGAGCGCGGACGAAGGCGGAGTGGAACAGCGCGCTCGGCGCCGTCGACGTGCGCGCCTCGGCGAAGTCCGACCCCGGGTCGACGCTCACCAAGGAGTTCTACACGCACCTGTACCGCATGTACGCGCTGCCGGTGAACGCCACCAGCACCAGCGGGACGTACCGCGGCGCGGACGGAGCGGTGCACAAGGCGAACGGCTTCACGTACTACGACGGCTGGTCCACCTGGGACGACTTCCGCAAGTACTCCGTCGAGGCCTACATCGACCCGGCCACCTACCGGGACATGATCCAGTCGCTGATCGAGCTCTTCGCCGACGCGCGCGCCTCCGGCAAGAGCCTCGGCAGCCTGACCCACTCGGTCCCGACCGTGCGCTGGGAGCGCTCGGCCGTGCTGGTCGCCGACGCGCTGTCGAAGGGCTACAAGAACTTCGACCGGCTCGACGAGGCGTACCCGGCGCTGCTGTCGTACTCCGGCTACTACACGGGTACGCAGCTGCGGCAGGGCTACGTCACCGGTGACCCCGGTACGACCGTGCAGCGCGGCTACGACCAGTGGGCGCTGTCCGTCATCGCCGACGCGCTTGGCAAGAAGGACGACGCGGAGAAGCTTCGCGCGCAGTCGACCATGGCGATCGACAACCTCGTGAAGTCCGGCGCCTGGACCGCGGCCGACGGCACCAAGGTCGGTCTGCTCACCCCGCGTGCCGCGAACGGCGACTGGCAGAGCGCCGACTACGAGAAGTTCGAGGCGGCCGGCCTCTACCAGGGCACGCTCTGGCAGTACCACTGGTACGACGCGTACGACATGGGCGGTCTCATCGAGGCCATGGGCGGCGAGAAGGCCGGCAAGGCCGCGGTCAAGCACATGTTCGGCGAGGACTCGACCGTCGACGACGGTTCGACCATGCTGCACTCCAACGCGAACGAGATCGACCTCCAGGCCCCCTACCTCTTCAACTACGTCGGCGAGCCGAGCCTGACGCAGAAGTGGGTGCGCGCCATCTACACCGGCGAGACCTGGAACCGCTACATCGCGACGGGCTCCACGAACGAGGCCCCCAGCTCCGGCGGCCAGTTCACCCCGCCGATCAAGACCCAGGTCTACAAGCTGTCCCCGAACGGCTTCCTGCCGACCATGGACAACGACGCCGGCACCATGTCGACCATGTTCGTGGGCGCGGCGCTCGGCCTGTTCCCGGTGACCGCCGGCTCCAGCCAGTTCCAGATCGGCAGCCCGTTCTTCGACTCCACGACGATCAGCTACGCCAACGGCTCGAAGTTCACGGTGAAGGCCGACGGCGTGTCCCCGAGCAACTACTACGTGCAGAACGCGACCCTCAACGGCAAGCGGTTCGACAACACGTGGCTCGACTACTCGCAGATCATCTCCGGCGGGACGCTGGACTTCACCATGGGCTCCAAGCCCTCCCAGTGGGGTGCCAAGACCAAGCCCGCGTACTCGCTGAACACCGACGGGGGCGACACCGGTGACGGCGACACGGGCACGGACAAGGGCGACACCGTCGTCTCGGCCCGCCCGGGCACCGTCGACACCACCGCCGACGGCACCGTCGACGGCAGCGTGAAGCTCACCCTGGACGGACCGGCGACCTTCGACGCCCACAAGGGAACCAGCCTCACCAAGACCGGCGCGGCGAGCGTGACCGGCCTGCCGAAGGGCGTCACCGCGGACCTGCGCGTCGGCGACAAGCGGACGGCGACGCTGTCCCTCACCGGCATCACCCAGGTCGACGCGCGCTTCGGGATCACCTTCCGCGACGCGGCCTTCGCCCACGGCGTAGGGGCCTCGACCGTGAGCGGCACCGGGATATCCCCGACCGACCCGCTCCTCATCTCCGCCGCCGCGGTGCACCGCAAGGCCCTCGGCGCACTCGTCGACCAGGCGTCCGTGGTGCGCAGCGCCAACTACTCGGACGGCTCCTGGAACCTGTTCCGGTCGGCCCTCGAGCGCGCGCGGACCGTCCTTGCGGACACCGGCTCCGCGACGGGCACGATCATGGCCGCGCAGGACGCGCTGCGGACCGCCATCGACGGGCTGACCATCGACGAGGGCGGCTACGCCGTGCTGCAGGCCGAGAGCCCCGACCAGAAGGAGGGCCCCAGCCTCGTCAGCGAGCGGAACAACTCGGACGGCAACCTCGGTGGCGTCACCGAGGGATCGTGGGAGCGGTTCACCAAGCTGGACTTCGGCGGGGTCGCCCCGCGGACGATCTCGGTCCGCTACGCCAACTCGCAGCCGACGAACGCCAAGCCCAGCAGCGTCGACATCCACGCCGGCGCCGCCGACGGCCCCGTCGTCGCCACCGTCTCGCTCCCCGGGACCGGAGGCTGGCAGTACTGGAACACGGTGCAGGCGGCCGTCACCGACCCTGACGCCCTGCTGGGCGCGAAGAGCGCGACGTTCGTGTTCCACGCCCCGTCGGGTCAGCAGTGGGTGTCGAACTTCGACTGGTACCAGTTCTCGCCGTACGAGGTCTCGACGTCCCCCACGACCACGCTCGCCACGCTGACCGCGGTGAACAGCACCGCGACCGGCAACGGTTCGCTGCCGCTCAACCTCGGCAACGGCATCTTCGAGAACGTGACGAACGGCGCGTGGGCGCAGTGGAAGGACACCAACCTCCGCAACGGCGCCGACACCGTCACCGTCCGCTACGACAAGCCCCAGTCGCGGGCGGCGTCGGACTCGCACATCGAGCTGCACCTCGGCTCGAAGGACGGTGCGAAGAGCGTCGACATCCCGCTGGACTACAGCGGTTCCGGCTGGGGAACCATCGCCACCACGAGCGTGCACCTCGACCCGAGCGTCTTCACCGGCGTCCAGGACGTGTACGCGGCGTTCGTCTCCAGCACGCAGACCGCCTCCCAGCCCTACGTGGGCAACGTCTACTCGCTGGCCCTGACGCAGACCGCCGACGCCCCCGTGGGCTTCGACGCCACCGCGTGGCGCTCCAACAGCGGCGGCGGCCTCAAGAGCGAGCCCGTCGGCTGGACCGGCTCCGGTTCCACCACCGACCTCGGCGGCACCTACAACGGCGCCTGGGTCAACTACGGGGACGTCGACTTCGGCGGTTCCCCGAAGAGCACCGTCACGATCACCTATGTCAACAACTCCGCCCGCTGCGGCACCGGCTCCGCCGTCCAGCTCTACCTGGACTCCTTCGACACGGCCAACCCCGGCACGCCGTACGCGACCGTGCCGCTGCCGGTCACGGGATCCGCGTGGTCGTCCGGAGGGACGACGAGCCTGACGCTGCCCAAGGCCGTCACCGGCACGCACACCGTCTACCTGCGGCTGACGACCACCCCGGACTCCTCGCACCCGTACGTCGCGAACCTGGGCCGGATCACCTTCAACCACGTCGAGACGCCCGCCGTCACGGACAAGTCCGCCCTGCGGAAGGCGATCGAGCAGTACGAGGGGCTCTCCGCCGACGCGGCGCGCTACGACGCGATCGACTTCGGTGTGTACGGACGTGAACTCGCGACCGCACGCACCCTCGTCGCCGCCGACGACGCGACCCAGCTCGAGGTCGACACGCAGACCCGCAGCCTCACCCTGGCCGCGGGCCAGCTGGTCCCGCTCCCGCGGCTGAAGCTGGAGGACCTGGTCACCACCGCGTCGGCCCTCGACAACGACCGCTACACGGACGCGTCGTGGCAGGCGTTCACCGCGGCACTCGCCGCGGCGAAGACCGCGGTCGCGGACGACGCGGCCACGGACGCGACCCTCACCACCCGGTACGACGCCCTCCACCATGCGATGTCCGCGCTCACCACGAAGCCCAGGACGGTGCCGGCCGCGCCCGACGCGGTCTCGGCGACCTCGTCCGGCACGAGCGTGACCGTCGCCTGGTCCGCACCCAAGGACACCGGCGGCTCACCGGTCACCGGCTACCGGATCACCCTCAGCGACGGCCACCAGATCAGGGTCGACGATCCGGACAGCCGGAGCACGACCTTCACCTGGCTGCGGTCCGGCAGGTCCTACACGGCACGCGTCCAGGCGGTGAACTCCGTCGGCACCTCTCAGTCCAGCGCCACCACGGCACCCGTGGTCACCGGCGGCGGCAAGCCGCAGAAGCCGGCCGTGACGGGTGTGATCACCGACGGCAAGCAGGTCCGCGTGACCTGGCGGGCGGCCGGCGACGGCGGATTCCCGGTCATCGGCTACACCGTGGCCCTCGACGACGGAACCACCGCGCACGTTCCCGCCACCACGGGCACGACGCTGCTCACGACCACGGGCAAGACGAAGGCCCACACGGCCACCGTCACCGCGGTCACCCTCGCCGGAACCTCGGACGACACCGCCGCGACCGCGCCGGTGACCACCTCGGCGGCCGCCGAGGCGGACGCCTCCGACCCGGCCTACGAGCCGTCCCCCTTCCCGGACGACACGCTCAACGCCACCTACGCGTCGGACAAGTGGCCGGGCACCGGTGACGGGACCGACTACTTCTACGGGCTGCTCAACGGCTTCGAGGACCTCGACTCCGGCATCCTCGCCGCCAACACCAAGGTGCCGGGCGGCACCCCGCCCACCGCCGAGAACGACCGGATCGCCGTGCGCATCAACAACGCGGCGACGCAGAAGGAGGTGGACCGGGCCGAGGTCGACGCGACCAACAGCTCCACCGTCACGATGGCCGACGGCCTCGGCTCCCGGCTCGGCCAGATCTACCTGGACGCCCTGAACGGCGGCCGGCTGCCGAAGACCGGCGCGCTGTTCTCGCGCGTCACCAAGGGCCTCGACATGGGCGGAGCGGCGAAGGACCACTTCGGCTACCAGCGCCCGTACGTGCGGCTCGGGTTCGTCGGCGACGGCGGCGCCGTCTACGAGTCGCAGGACGGCTCCTACGGCAGCCTCACCACCAGCGGTTCGTACCCGAGCGGCCACACCTACGGCGGCTACGAGGCGGGGACCGTCCTCGCCACGCTCCTGCCGGAGCTGGCACCGTCGATCCTCGCCCGCACCTCGGAGTACGGGGACAACCGCATCGTCCTCGGGTTCCACTACCCGCTCGACGTCATGGGCGGCCGCATCGCCGCACAGGCCACTGTCGCCCACCGATGGGCGGACCCCGACTTCGCGAAGCTGCTGACGCAGGCCCACACCGAGATGGAGAACGTGCTGCTCGCCACTTGCGAGAAGGAGGGCTACGGCGACACCCTCGAGGCATGCGCGGGCGACTCCTACGCCGGCATGAGCACGGCGCAGCACGTCGACCTGTACACGCAGCGCCTGGACTACGGGTTCTCCCGGGTCGGGGAGTCCGGGCAGGCCCTCAAGGCGCCGTCCGACGCGGCGGCCCTGCTGATCACGGCCTTCCCGGAGCTCACCACCGCTCAGCGCACCCAGATCCTCGAGCAGACCGCGACGGACTCCGGCTCCCCGCTGGACCTCACCGCGGACGGCGGAGCGAGCTGGGAGCGGATCAACCTGTCGGCCGCGATGGCGGCGAAGGTCGTCGTCAACGCCGACGGATCGGTCAAGGTGACGAACCACACCGACGCCACCAAGGCCAGTGTTGCCGACGCCAAGGCGATCACCGTCGGAGGCGTCGCCATCGACGGGTTCGACCCGGCCGTGTCCACGTACGTCGTGGACTGGCCGAAGAACAGGAAGATCCCGGCGCTGTCCGCCGTACCGGCCGAGTCCGGCGCGCGGGTGAAGGTCACCGACGGCAGCTCGGTCCTGTCGTCGGCCGGGCACCGGTTCACCACCCGCACCATCAAGGTGACCTCGGCCAACGGTTCGGTCACCCGGACCTACACGGTCGGGTTCCAGCCCACGGACCGCGACGACCGGCCGGTCGCGGCCGGCGGCAACGGTGGTGACCGCACCACCGTGGCAGCCGACCTGCTGAGCAGCGGAGGCGACGGCACGGGTTCCGCGGGCGGCGCGGGATTCTGGGCGCCGGCGACGGAGTGGGCGAACCCCATGTGGATCCCCCGGTCATAGGGCCCATGTGACGGCCGGACCCGCCGTGTCCCGTGAGGCCGCGGCAGGGTCCCGCCGATCACCTGGGAACGTCCTACCGCCGGCGGCCCCTCCGAGTGAACGAGAGCTGTTCACCCGGAGGGGCCGTCGGCTTTCCGGCACGGGCGGACCACCCCGCACGCACCGCGGGAAGACGTCAAAAGTTCTCCGCGGATTCGTACATCCCTTTGCCCACCTCGGAAGTCCTACTGCGTTGACGGCCTCGTTGTGCCGTCGACCCGTAGAACATTTGGGGTATACATTTTGAAAACCGGCATAAAAATCACATCCCGTGCGGTCGCGGTGACCGTCACCGCGGGTGCGGTGCTGTCCGCTGGGGCGCTCACCGCCCCGGCGCAGGCCGCCACACTGGTGGTGCCCACGATCACCGCCAAGGGCGGCTTCGTGATGAACAACGGAACCGGCAAGTCCCTCTACTCGAAGGCCGCCGACACCCGTCGTTCCACCGGCTCCACCACCAAGATCATGACCGCTCGTGTCGTGCTCGCCCAGCCGAATCTGAACCTTGACGCCAAGGTGACGATCCAGAAGGCGTACAGCGACTACATCGTCTCCAAGGGCGCCTCCTCGGCGCGCCTGATCGTGGGCGACAAGGTGACCGTCCGCCAGCTGCTGTACGGGTTGATGCTCCCGTCCGGCTGCGACGCGGCGTACGCCCTCGCCGACAAGTTCGGCACCGGCTCCACGCGGGCCGCACGGGTCAAGTCGTTCATCGGCAAGATGAACTCGACGGCCAAGAGCCTGGGTCTGAAGAACACCCACTTCGACTCGTTCGACGGCATCGGGAACGGGGCGAACTACTCGACGCCCCGCGACCTGACCAAGCTCGCCAGCAGCGCGCTGAAGTACTCCACCTTCCGTACCGTCGTGAAGACGACGTCGACGAAGCAGAAGGTGACCACGAAGAGCGGTGGCTACCGCTACATGTCGTGGACGAACACCAACACGCTGCTGAAGAGCTACTCCGGAACCATCGGGGTCAAGACCGGCTCCGGCGCGGTGGCCAAGTACTGCCTGGTCTTCGCCGCCACCCGGAACGGCAAGACGGTCATCGGGACCGTGCTCGCCTCCTCCTCGGCGACCAGCCGTGCGACGGACGCGACGAAGCTCATGAACTACGGCTTCAAGAAGTAGGCACTTCCGCTGTGACGAAGGGTCTGCCCTCGGCCGTGCGGCCGAGGGCAGGCCCTTCTTCGTCATGCCCGTTTCAGGGTGACGTCGTGGGTGACGACGGCTCCCTTCCTGAGCCGGACGGTGGCCACGGTCGGCCGGTAGCCGTCCTTGGCGACGATGACGGTCAGCGGGTTGTTGCGGGTGTCGAGCCAGAGCCCGAAGGTGCCGTCGGGGCGCGTCGTGAGCGTGTGGGAGCCCGCCCAGCTGTCGATCTGCACGGTCGCGCCGGCCAGGGGAGCGGTGGCTCCGGTGGCGGTCGTCCCGAGGATCGTCCCGCTGATGCCGCCCCAGGTTCCCGGCGGGTTGACGTGCAGCGTGACGGGGATGTCGGGGAGTGCGTAGGGGGTGTCCGTGAACAGTGCCAGCCGGGCGCCGATGTCGCCGGGCTGCGCGACCTCCAGTGCCGTGGTGTCGAAGGTGAGCGTGAGGACCGTCCTCTGACCGGGGGCCAGGGTGATCTTCTTGGCGGACTCGCCGAGCCAGCTCACCTCCGACAGTCCCGCCTGGTCGTAGCCGGGCAGGAGCTCGACCGCGGTGGTGGGGGAGAGCTCGTAGGCGTCGACCGTTCCGCCGACCTTGTAGAAGCCCGTCGCGCCGCCGCTCCTGAACGTGGGGGTGTTGGCGTTGGGCAGGGCGTTCCACGCGCCGGTCGCGGGGTCGAGGGCGAAGCCCTGGTTCGTCAGCTGGCTGTCGTCGGTGACTCCGCCGGAGATCAGCAGCAGTCCGTTGGCCGCGGTGTACGCCGCGCCCCACAGCGGGATCGGCATGTCGGGCAGGTCCGACCACTTGTCGGTGGCGGGGTTGTAGACGTACGCGGAGGACACGGCGACGGCGCCTCCGCTCTCCCCGCCGGCGCAGTACACCTTGGTGCCGATGGCGGCGCAGGACTGCCAGGCGATGGGCTCCGGATAGGGGGCGATCCCGGACCAGCGGTTCTCGCGGGGATCGTAGACGGAGGCGTCGGTCGTGCCGCAGCTCGTGGCCGAGCAGCCGCCGATCGTGTACAGCTTCCCGTCGAGGACGGTGCTGCCCGATCCGGCGTACGCCTTGGGCGCCTTCGCGCCGCTGGTCCAGGTGTTGCGGACCGGGTCGTAGACGTCCAGGCCCGGGTCGATGCCGCCGGTGCTGCTGCCCCATCCGCCGGCGGCGTAGAACTTGCCGTCGATGAAGCCGTGCGCGGGGGCGCGGCGCGGGTGCGGGGACGACGTGAGGCGGGTCCAGGTGCCCGTGTCGGGGGAGAGGCGGTACAGGTCGCCGGTGTCGTCCTCCCCGTCGTATCCGTACGCCGAGTAGACCTTGCCGCCGTAGGTGTCGACGACGTTGTCCATGATGGCCGTGGGCAGGTCGGTGACGGGCTTCCAGGCGTCACCCGACGGCCCGGCCGTGGCGGAGGCCGCTGTGTGCCCGGCGGTGCGTGTGGTCCGGCCGTCGATCTGCGCGGTGTGCCCGTCGGCGCCGGACCGCGGGAGGAGGCGCTGGGTGACGCGGCGGAGGGGGGCGCCTTCCTCGGTGCCGCCGGAGCCCGCTCGTTCCGCCAGCGTCAAAGTGGCCGGGGCGCCTCCGGTGTTGGTGACGGTCAGTTCGTGGGTCGCGCTTTTGCCGAGGACCGCGGTGGCCTCGATCGGGTCGGTCTTCAGGGACAGTTGGCCCGCCTTGAGCTTCCACGACGAGGTGACGGCGCTGTCGGCGAGGGCGGTGACCGTCTTGGTCCGGTCGGTGTAGCGCGGTGCCGCCGCTGTGAGGGTGTGCCGGCCCAGGGGGGCCGTCAGGGTGAAGAAGCCGTCGCCGAGGTTCGGGTCGTCGGGCGTCGCCGCCGTGGTCGTGCTCAGGGCGGGCCGGTCGGGGTCGGTGACGGTGGCGGATGCCGGCCCGGCGCCGGTGTTGGCGTCGGTGACGGTTCCGTTGATCAGTCCGGCCGGGGTGGGCGTGAGTCCCCGGCCGCCGATGAAGACGTTGTCCACGGCCCACCACAAGGCGTAGGAGGCGGTGTAGTGGAACCGCAGCCGGACCGAGGGCTTGCCCGCGTACGCGGCCAGGGGTACGTCGAGGTGCTTCGGGCCGGCCGCGTCGGTGGTCAGGGACCGGATGTTCGTCCAGGTCCCGCCGTCGTCGGTGCTGGCGTCGAGGTCGGCGGTCTGACCGAAGAACGGCTTCAGGTCGGTGTCGAATGCCAGCTCGGGGACCGCGACGTCGGTGAAGTCGAACCGCGGACTGACCAGGCTGGAGTCCTGGGCGGCCGGGTACCCGTAGTGATCGCTGTCCACCACCGCGAAACCGCCGTCGCCGCCGGTGGTGTTGGACCGCGCTCCGGGGTCGTCGAACGCCCAGCCGCCCTGTGTTCCCTCGGCGTTGACGACCTTCCAGCCCTCGGGCGCGGAGTCCGCCGAGGTGAACTCCTGGGTCGGGCCGGTCAGCTTCGGCGCGTAGGCGGGGCCGCCCGCCGACCAGACGTCGGCGGGCACCGGGACGTCGAGCTTCTGCGCCGTCGTGCCTGCCGCGAGGTGCCGGGTGACTTCCTCGTAGCCGGGAAGGGAGGCCGTGATCCGCAGGGTGTGCGCCCGGTTCTGGGGGAGGTCGAGGCTGTACGCGCCGGTCGCGGGGTCGCTCCACACCGGGCCGCCGGGTGAGCCGTCCACGACGATCCTGGCGTAGAGCGGCCAGCCGTGACCGGATCCGTCGGTGATCTTCCCGGTGATCGTGCGGCTGGGGACCGTGTGCAGTGCGTAGTCCCTCGTCAGGGCGGCTCCGTCGGTGATCGTCACATCCGATGTGGTCGCGGTCGCGTAGCCGAACGCCTCGACCGAGATGTCGTAGGTCCCGATTGGCAGGGACAGGGTGTAGGCCCCCGTGGCGTCGGAGTGCACCACGACGTCACCGCCGGATATCGCGGCCCCGGCCACCGGTTCGCCGGTCCCGGAGTCCGTGACCGTCCCCGCGACCTCCCCGCGCGGCCCGCCGCGGAACGCGCCGAGGCCGCGGGGTGTGCCCAGTCCCGTCGGTCCGTCGTATCCGGTCCCCGCGGTGCACAGATAGGAAGGGTCGCACTCGCCGTTGGACCCACTGGTCACGTCGTTGAGGCCGCCGCCGGCGGCGTAGGGGTAGGAGTTGGGGTAGCTGTCGGCCGCCGGCGTTCCGGCGGCCGCGTAGATCCCGGCGATGATGGGTGTGGCCGCGCTGGTCCCTCCGTAGACCTGCCAGCCGCTTTGCCCGTAGCTCTGGTAGACCGCGACGCCGGTGGTGGGGTCCGCGACGGCCGAGACGTCCGCGACGGTGCGCCGGGGGCACCCCGTGTCCTTCTGGAAGGCCGGTTTCGTCTGGTACGCGGAGCAGCCCGAGCCGGTGCCGCGCTCGCCGTTGCTCCAGACCGACTCCGACCATCCGCGCGGAGTGCTCGGGTCACGGGCGAGGGAGGTCCCGCCGACCGAGGTGACGTAGGGGGACGCGGCGGGATAGGGAACCCCGTAGTTCAGGTCTCCCGACGCCACGACCATGGCGACACCGGGGTGGTTGTAGTGCGGGTCGGTGGTCTCGGCGGGGTCCTCACCGCCCCCGGGGAGACTGTCGTAGTAGGAGCCGTAGGAGTTGGAGACGAACTTGGCGCCGAGCGCGACGGCCTGGTCGACGGCGGCCCCGAGGTCCTCGCGGTCCGCGCTGTCGGCCTCGACCAGCAGGATGTGCGCGTTCGGCGCCACGGCGGAGACCATGGCCAGGTCCAGCGAGATCTCCCCGGCCCATTCGGGGTCGGGCTGCGGGTAGTCGGGGCCGCCGCGCTGGTCGACCTTGCGGAAGCAGCCGTTGTCGCTCGTGCAGGGCGGCAGGCCGTACTGCTGCCGGTACACCGCTAGGTCCTGCTCGGCGGTGGGGCCGTCGTACGCGGCGACCACGGCGACGGTACGGCCGGTGCCGCCGCCCGGGGGAAGGTCGTAGGCGCTCCGCAGATCGGCGGGGCCGTACCCGGCCGGCTCCGACGCCCGCCTGGCGGTCGCGAGGTCCGTGCGGCGCAGCGCGAAGCACGCGAACTCGTTCTTCTTCGGAGTGGAGCAGGAGGGCTCCACGGACAGTCCGTTGTCCCGGGCGGGGTCCGCGGCCTCGCGCGTCGCACCGGCCGGCGTCCGCGCGGTGGCCGGCGCCTGCGTCCCCAGCAGGGTGAGCAGCGACAGGCCCAGCACCGTCAGGCCGGCGGTGAGTCTGTGCCGCCCGAAACGCGTGAGCTTTCTTGATATGTGCAAGTAAGTGTTCCCGTCCGTCCGGTGATGCGCGGTCAACAGGGGCCCGGCTGCGAATGAATCCATTCACTGCGGGCCCCATTAGACATCGCTTCTCCGATTCAGGTGGCCGGTTGAGCCGATCGCGCCGGATCGGACGGAGCGAACCGGGGGAACGGGTAATTCCGTTCCCGTCGTACGGCGGATAAGCTCGCGAGCGAATAAACATCGCCGGGCAAACAATTGACGGGATTTTGCGCGGCGGTGATGCCCCGACCCTGCCCGCGCACGGAATCCGGGAAAGGCGGGGATGTCGGCCGATGCCCCGGCACATCGCGTCATGGGTGCCAATTGACCGCAAGCGGGGCACACATGCCCGGAGGCGCCGTCCGGGCGGCAGGTCGGGAATCGGGCGATGCATGCGCCAATCACCGGCATCGGTGGGACCTGTTACTCGCGGCGCCATTGATCACGTCTACTATCCGGTATCCGGACGCATTCACGCCGGCCGCACCGGAGAGCGTAAAGCGGCGGCCCTTTTCCGCCCTTTTCGGTGTTGACACGGATGCAAGATCTCTCCGCTAATGGACTCCCGGCGACCACAGAAGTTCGCTGTCGAACCTTCATGTTTCCGCGTTCCTGTGATGACTTGGGAGTCGGACGTTGCGCGTACCACACATATCCGTTCCACCGCTGCGGCGGCGGATGTCCACCTGGCCGGCGGTGATCGTCACCGCCGCGATGGCCGTCCTCGGCATCCAGACACCGTCCCAGGCCGCGGCGCCCTCCGCCGCGACCGCCGGTGCGCCCGCGGCCGCGGACGGCCAGGCGCCGTACGAGGCGGCGTGCGGCGCCGCCAGGAAGGGCGAGGCCACCTGCTACGCCCTGCGCCGCACCGATGTGAAGCCGTCCAAGGGTCTGCGCACCCAGGCGGCTCCGGGCGGGTTCGGCCCGGCCGATCTGCGCTCGGCCTACAACGTCCCGGCGGGCGGCGGGGCGGGGCAGACCATCGCGATCGTCGACGCCTTCGACGACCCGACCGCCGAGGACGACATGGCGGTCTACCGCGCGCAGTACGGCCTGCCCGCCTGCACCACGGACAACGGGTGCTTCCGCAAGGTCGACCAGCGCGGCGGCACCGACTACCCGCAGCCCGACCCGGACTGGGCCGGGGAGATCTCCCTCGACCTCGACATGGTCTCGGCGATCGCGCCGAACGCGCACATCCTGCTCGTCGAGGCCGACACCCCGGGCTTCGAGGACCTCGGCGCCGCCGTCGACAAGGCGGTGGAGCTCGGCGCCAAGTTCGTCTCCAACTCGTACGGCACCGACTACCGCTTCGGCAGCGGTGAGGACCCGTACCAGACGACGGTGCTGGACGCCCACTACAACCACCCCGGCGTCGCGATGGTCGCCTCCTCGGGCGACTTCGGTTACGGCGTCTCCTACCCGGCCGCTTCGTCCCACGTGACCGCGGTGGGCGGCACCTCCCTGACCGCGGACAGCGGGACCAGCCGCGGCTGGTCCGAGACCGCCTGGGGCGGCGCGGGGTCCGGGTGCTCGCTCTACGTGCCCAAGCCCGCCTTCCAGAAGGACACCGGCTGCGCCAACCGCGCCGTCGCCGACGTCTCCGCGGTGGCCGACCCCGGCACCCCCGTGGCGGTGTACCAGACCTACGGTGGCGGCGGATGGGCGCAGTTCGGCGGCACCAGCGCCGGTTCGCCCATCATCGCCGCGGTCTACGCCAACGCCGGCACCCCCGTCGCGGGCACCTACCCGAACTCCTACCCCTACGCGGCGGACGGCGGGCTCTTCGACGTCACCACCGGCGACAACGGCACCTGCGCCCCGGCCTACCTGTGCTCCGGCGCCGCCGGATACGACGGCCCGACCGGTCTCGGCACCCCCGACGGACTGCGGGCCTTCCGGACCGGCCCGCACGGGACCCTGTCCGGCACCGTCACCGACCAGGCCACCGGCAAGCCCCTCGCCGGCGCCACCGTCAACGCGGGAACGGACAACGTCACGCACACCGGCGCCGACGGCCGCTACACCCTGGGCCTCCCGGTGGGCCACTACGACATCACCGTCGATGCCTACGGCTACGCCGGCGGCACCGCCAAGGACGTCGACATCACCGAAGACGGCACCCTCATGCGGGACTTCGCGCTGAAGCCGGTCCCCAGCCAGGCCGTCTCCGGCAAGGTCACCGACGGCTCCGGCCACGGCTGGCCGCTGTACGCCAGGATCACCGTCGACGGCGTCCCCGGCGGCCCGGTGTGGACCGACCCGGCCACCGGTGCCTTCACCCTCAGCCTCCCCGAGGGCCACGACTACACCCTCCACGCCGACGCGTCCCTGCCCGGCTACACGACGGCGACCAGGCACCTGACCGTCACCGACGCGCCCCAGTCGATCCAGCTGTCCCTGCCGGCCGACCCCTGGAAGGCCACCGCACCGGGGTACGCCGTGCACCTCGACGGTGCCACCGAGCACTTCGCCTCCACCGACTCCGCCCCGCAGGGCTGGCGCGTCGTCAACGCCGACGGCAGCGAGGGCGGCTGGACCTTCGACGACCCGTCAGGACGCGGCAACCAGACCGGCGGCGACGGAGCCTTCGCCATCGCCGACAACCCCACGATCGGCTCGCCCTACGACACCCAGCTGATCAGCCCCGCCTACGACCTGACCGACGCGACCGATCCCGAAGTGGCCTTCGACGCCATGTACTGGGTGTCCGACGGCAAGGCGCTCTCCATCGACGCCAGTTCCGACGACGGCGCCTCCTGGAAGTCCCTGTGGACCGCGGCACCCGGCTTCACGGACCACGCGAAGGTCGAGATCCCGCTCGACGGCTTCGCCGGCAAGCGGGACGTCCGGGTGCGCTTCCACTTCGTCACCGAGTTCGCCTGGTGGTGGGGCGTCGACGACGTCTTCGTCGGCGACCGCGGCTACACGGCCACTCCCGGCGGCCTGGTCACCGGCACCGTGACCGACGCCAACACCGGCGAGGGCCTGGTCGGCGCCGGCGTCACCGTCAAGGGCGAGCCGGGGGCGACCGCGACGAGCGTCGCGACCCCCGAGGACCCCGCAGTCGGTGACGGGCTCTACCTCATGTTCTCGCCCGGACTCGGAAAGCACGAGATCAGCGCGGCGAGGCCGCGCTACACGGAGCAGACCAAGACCGTCGGCATCGCGGCCGACAGCGCCGTTTCGGCCTCCTACAAGCTCAAGGCCGGGCAGCTGACCGTGACGCCGGACATCGTCGGGGCCACCCTCGGCTGGGGCAAGTCCGCCACGCGGAACATGACGGTCAAGAACACCGGAGGCGCCCCCGTCACCGTGACGTTGGGCGAACGGGCCGGAGGCTTCCAGTCCCAGGCCCGCGGCAGCGGCGCGCCCCTCCAGACCGTCAAGGGGCACTTCTCCCTGCACGCCAGCAAGACGGGCGCGGCCCCGACCGCCGCGAAGCGCACCGCCGCGCCGTCCGGGGACGCCTGGCAGACCGCGCCCAACCTCCCGGAGACCGTCCTCGGCAACGCGGTCGGCACCTACGAGGGCAAGGTCTACTCCGCCTTCGGCTACACCGGCTTCGACGTCAGCAACGCGATGTACGTCCTGGACCCCGTCGTCGGCGGCTGGAGCCAGGTGGCCAGTGCGACCGACCGCCGGGAGGCGCCGTCGGGCCAGTTCGTCGACGGCAAGTTCTACACCGTCGGCGGCTGGCTCCCGGACAGCACCACCGATCCCAAGCTGGAGATCTACGACCCCGTCGCCGACCGCTGGAGCACCGGGGCGCCGTCCCCCGCGGCCTACGCGGGCCAGGGCAACGCGGCGCTCGACGGCAAGTTCTACACGGTCGGCGGCTGCGACGACCGCTGCGGCACCGCCGAGGCGTACGCCTACGACCCCGACACCGACTCGTGGGCCCGGATCGCCGACTACCCGGAGCGCGTCGCCTGGGAGTCGTGCGGCGGCATCAACGGCAAGCTCTACTGCGCCGGCGGTGACGCCGACTCCCTCGGTGAGAGCAAGCACGCCTACGTCTACGACCCGGCCGCCGACACCTGGACGTCGCTTCCCGACCTGCCGATCCCGCTGTGGAGTTCGTCCGCCACCGCGGCGAACGACCGGCTCGTGATGTCCAGCGGCATCAGCCACGAGGCCATCACCAACCAGGTCTTCGCCTACGACCCGGAGGCCGGCGCCTGGACCGCCCTGCCCAACGCCAACGTGGCCACCTACCGCGGCGGTGCCGCACTCGGGCTCTACAAGATCGGCGGCGGAAGCGAGCCGTACACCCCGAGCAGCACCGTGGAACTCCTGCCCGGATACGACCAGGGCGGCACGACCGACGTCCCGTGGCTGAGGACGAGCGCCCGGCACTTCACCCTGCAGCCCGGTGCGAGCACCACCGTCACCGTCACGCTGGACGCCTCGGTGCCCGAGATCACGCAGCCGGGCGACTTCACCGCGCAGCTGGCGCTGGACAACGACAGCCCGTACGGGATGCGGAAGGTCCCGGTGTCCCTGCACGTCGACCCGCCGAAGACCTGGGGCAAGATCACCGGCACCGTCCGGGGCGTCCAGAGCGACGGCACCACCAAGCCGCTGGCCGGCGCGACCGTCGAGATCGGCAGCTGGGCCGCCGACTACTCCCTGAGGACCGCCGCCGACGGCACCTACTCCCTGTGGCTGGACTCCCGCAACAACCCGCTGGACGTCATCGTCGCCAAGGACGGCTACCGCCCGGTGGCGACCACGATGAAGGTCAGGAAGGGGGAGACCGTCACCGGCGACTTCACGCTCAAGAAGCAGTAACCGCCGGTTGTCCGGCGCAGGCGGACGCGGGCCGGCCCCTCGGGGCCGGCCCGTTCCCGTCACGCCACCGGGGCGTCGAAGTCGATCGGGTACCGGAACTGCCAGGCGTTCCTGTCGGGTTTGGCCAGCTTGAACATCACCGGCAGCAGCGCGTCGCGGACCACCCGCGCGACCGGGCCCGCGGCCTTGCGGGCGTTGGTGCGGGCGGTCTCCTTGATGATCCGCTCGACCCGGGGCCGGCGCAGCTCCTCGTAGCGGGTCAGCGCCTGCGGCAGGGGCAGGTCGCGCAGGCAGCGGGCGAGTTCGACGGAACTCTCCGCGGCGAGCGAGGCGCCCTGGCCGGAGCTGGAGGAGGGGGCGTGGGCGGCGTCCCCGGTGAGGACCATGCGGCCGCGGCTCCAGCGCACCGAGTGCGGCAGGTTCTCCGTGCTGCCGGCGAAGAGCATCGTCGCCGGGTCGGTGGCGGCCAGCATCTGCTCGGCCGGGGTGGCGTCGCCCTCGCAGACCTCGGCCAGGTGCTTCAGCCAGTAGGCGCCCCCGCGTTCGCGCTGCTCGTCGGTCGACAGCGGCCGCGCCACCGGCAGGTTGACGAACCAGATGCCCGTGCCGTCGTCGAGGACCTGCCAGGCGAAGAAGCACCGCTTGCCGAAGGCCATCTGCATCATGCCGCCGGTGGAGGCGACGCCGGTGCCGGCGACCATCGCGCCGAACCCGGCCGTGCCCGCGAACCGCGGCGCTGCGGCGGCCGGGTCGATGAGGCGGCGGACCGTGGAGCGCAGCCCGTCCGCGCCGATCAGCACGTCGGCGGTCGCGGTGCTGCCGTCCTCGAAGCGCGCGGTGACACCGGCGGCGTCCTCGCTCGCGTCGACGATGCGCTTGCCGTGGACGGTGCTCACGCCCCGCTGCGCGGCCGCCTCACGCAAGGTCCGGAACAGTTCCGCGCGGAGCACGAAGCGCGTCGGGTCGATGCCGGGCAACGTGCCGAACTCGGCCAGCTTCCTGCCGTTCCAGCTCCTCAGCACGATGCCGTTCATCTCCGTGCTGACGGCGCGGATCGCGTCGCCCACGCCGATCGCGTCGAACGCCTGGAATCCGTTCGGCGCCAGGCCCATGCCGCCGCCGACCCCCTCGGCCGGGCGGTCGTACGCCTCGAAGACAGTCGCCTCGACGCCCGCCTGCTGCAGCGCCATCGCCGTGACGGGCCCGGCGACACCGCCGCCGATGACCAGTGCGGAGCGGACCTTGCCGTTCGTCGTGCCAGTCGAGTTCGTCATGAATCGATAGTTGCACTGCAACTAGTTGCTAGTCAACTAGTTCGACCGTGGGTAGCATCGGGGCATGAGCGCTGCGCCCCGGAGTTCCCCCCTCGCCCTGACCGTGCTGGCCCTGCTGCACTACAAGCCGCTGCACCCCTACGGCGTCCAGCGGTTGCTCAGGGAATGGGGCAAGGACCAGGTCGTCAACGTCGGCCAGCGGGCCGGCCTGTACCGGACCATGGACCGGCTGCTCGCCGCCGGACTGATCGCCGTCCGTGAGACGGGCCGGGACGCGCAGTACCCGGAGCGCACGGTCTACGAGGTCACCGACACCGGCAGCGCGACGGCGCACCGCTGGCTCGACGAGATGCTCTCCACGCCGAAGCAGGAGTTCCCGGAGTTCCCCGCCGCGCTCTCGCTGCTGATGATGCTGACACCGGAGGCGCTGCGGGATGCGCTCAGCCGTCGCGCCGAGGCCCTGGAGACGGCCCTCGCCCGGCACGACGCGGACCTCGTCCGGGAAGCGGAGAGCGGTCTGCCGCGGATCGCGACGCTGGAGCTGGGGTACGTGCGCACGATGACGGCGGCGGAGCTGACGTGGGTCCGGGGCGTGCTGGCCGATTGCGCGCAAGGACGCCTGGCCTGGTCGCCCGAGGAACTGCTCGCACACGCGGGCGAGGACGCCTGAGCACCCGCCGGCTGCCGCCCTTTCCCCTCACGCCTGCGCCGGGCAGGCCCGGAACCGCGGCCCCGACCATCCGGTCGCGGCACGGGGACGACGGGCCCGCCCGGCGTGGGGCGGCGTCAGTCGTCGCGCCCGGCCCCGCGATCGGGTGCGCTCATGTCCCCCGTCGCGGGCGTGCCCTCGGCGAGGCCGTAACGCAGGTACACGGTGCCCTTCGGGTTGGCCACCGGCGGTTCGAGGAGCGTGACGTTCGTGGGCACCGCACCACCGTCGAACACCTTCTTCCCGACCCCCAGCACGATCGGATGCACCCACAGGTCGAGACGGTCGAAGAGCTTCTCCCGCAGCAGGGTCTGCACCAGGTCCAGGCTCCCGACGACCTTCACGTGCTCGTGACGGTCACGGATCTCGCGCACCGCGCCGGCCAGATCCGGGCCGAGCCGCGTCGACCCGGCCCAGGACAGGTCCGGCCTGCCGCGCGAGGCCACGTACTTCGGGACGCTGTTGAAGAGCGCGGCGATCTCGCCGTCCTCGCCGCCCTTCTGGTGCGGCCAGTACGCGGCGAAGATGTCGTACGTCCGCCGGCCGAGCAGGAGGGCGTCCGTGCCCTCGTACGCGGCCCCTACCTGCGCCCCGGCGACCTCGTCCAGCAGGGGCGCCTGCCAGCCCCCGAACGGGAACCCCACCGGGTCCTCGTCGGGGCCGCCGGGCGCCTGCCCGACGAGGTCGAGGGTCGCGAACAGCTCGATGTGGATGAGGCCCACTGCTTACTCCCGATGAGAGGCTTGTCCCTGACGAGAGGCAGACCCGTGGGCGCCGCAGGACTCATCGCGGCGACGGCACCCGCCTTCGTCCTCGCCGGCCGCCTCGTGCGGAGCGACGGCCACCGGCCCGTCCCACGGCCGGCGTTCTTGCCACGCCTCACGGCCGAGTTGCTGGAGATGCCCGGAATCATGCGGCAGTTGGAGATGCACCGCGCCATGGGTCGATACATTGGGGGTCTGCTGTCGGGGCAGGCTGCCGGATGCGGGATCCGGCGAGGTTGAGGAGTCGTTGACATGGGGGAGTCCGGGTTCACGGAGCGCTGGCTGGAGACCGGCTCGGGTCCCGGTGCCGTGGTCCGGGCCCGTGTGACCCAGGTGAACCAGGCCGTCCAGGCGGCGTACCGAGCGTGGCTGGATCATTCCACCTCGTGCACCACTTGCCGGGACGGGGCCGCCCGCGACTGCACGGAAGCGCAGCCGCTCTGGGACAAGTACCAAGCGGCCCAACAGGCGGCCCTGTGACCTCGTCCCGGACGGAACCGGTACCGCATCCCGTGCGGTCGACCAGCAGGCCGGAATCGGATGGAGGACGGAATGGAGCCCTTCGAACTCCGCCGCGCGGTTGCGGCAGGACGGGCGACCGCGTCGGAACTGGGTCTTCGGGTCGACGATGTGGTCGTCGTCCACGACTCGGACCGCGTCGCGCTGCGCCTGGTCCCGTGCGATGTTCTGGCCCGGGTCGCGCCTCCGGGGCAACTGGCCGATTCCGAGTTCGAGGTGGAGGTCGCCCGCCGTCTCGCCGAAGCCGACGCTCCGGTGGCCGAGCTCGAGCCTCGGGTCGACCCGCGCGTGTACGTGCGTGATGCCTTCGCCGTCTCGCTCTGGACCTACTACGAGCCCGCGGAGCCGGCGATCGCGCCGGCCGACTACGCGGACGCGCTCCTGCGGCACCACACCGCCCTGCGCCGGATCGACCTGGACGCACCGCACGCCATCGACCGGGTCACCGCGGCACTGAGCGAGGTGAACGACCGGCAGCGGTCGCCCGAGCTGGCGGAATCCGACCGGGACCTCCTCCGCGACACCCTCGGCGGACTGAGCGCCGCAATCAGCAGCGAGAAGGCCGGCGACCAGCTGCTGCACGGCGAACCGCATCCGGGCAACCTCCTCCACACGAGACGAGGGCCGCTCTTCGTGGACCTCGCCACGTGCTGCCGCGGCCCGATCGAGTTCGACCTCGCCCACGCCCCGGAAGAAGTGGGAAGGCACTACCCGGGCGCCGACCACTCACTGATCCGTCGGTGCCGCGCCCTGAACTGGGCCATGTTCTCCGCCTGGCGCTGGCGACGGGACGACCGGATGCCCGACCGGGACCACTGGAGAGCGGAGGGGCTCAGCCGGGTCCGTGCCGCACTCGAACGCTGCTGACCGGGCGCTCGTCCCCGGGCTCCAGGAGATACGAGCCGGAAGCGCCTGACGCCGAAGCCGTCCGTGCACCGCAGGGACAGGCTCCGGCGGCTTCCGCACCGGCCGGGCGGCGCCGCACCCGGTGTGTCGTGGCGCGGCGCCGCTGCCGTACGAGTCCCGGGTCAGCGGACCCGGATGAAGACCACGTCGTACCCCAGGTTAGTCCCGCGGTTCTTCACGTAGACGCCGTCCTTTCCACCGTTGGGGTTGCCGGTGTTGCCCTCGACGGTGGTGAAGGAGGAACCGCCGCTCACCGTCCGCACGATGCCGATGTGCTCCTGGCCGTCGTTGAAGTTGCTCCCGCCGTTCCAGTCGAAGGCCACGATGTCGCCGGGCTGCGGACTGGTCGTCACCGACAGGTGGTAGTTGCCGGCCCGTGCCTGCTTCACCCAGCCGGAGACGTAGCTGTTGCGGTAGGAGGTGGCACCCGTCTGCCTGGCCACCCAGCTCACGAACGTCGCGCACCAGGCGTAGTTGTTGGTGGACAGGGAGAGCCCCACCGACGCCCCGTAGCTGTTGGCCCGGGCGCTGCCCTCGACCGTGCCGACCTCGGCGGCGGCGACGTCGAGGAGCTTGGCGTACCCGCCGCCGGGCGGGGGCGACGTGGGCGGGGTGACCGCGCCGTACAGGGCGGCCTTGGTGTTCGGGCCCACCCTGCCGTCGACCGCGAGGCCCTTCTCGGCCTGGAAGTCCCGCACCGCGCTGTCGGTCATGGGCCCGAAGTCGCCGTCGACGGCGAGATCGGCGCCGTGGTGGTTGAGGAGGCTCTGCAGCTCGGTGACGCAGCCGCTGCGCTGGCCCTTGACGATGTCAGTCGGGCACGAGCCGGAGGTGAGGTTGATCGGCGCGGGGGCGCCGCTGCCGCCGCCACCGCCGATGTTGGAGTACAGGGCGGCCTTGGTGTTCGGGCCGACCTCGCCGTCGGCGGACAGGCCGTGCGAGGACTGGAAGGACTTCACGGCCGCCAGGGTCGCGGGACCGAACTCACCGTCGACGTCGATGTGCTGGCCCTTGCCGTTGAGCAGCGCCTGCAGGGTCGCGACGCAGCCGCCGGTCTGGCCCTCGACGATGTTCGCCGGGCACGAGGAGGACCGCAGGTCGAGGCCGGTCGACGGCGCCTCGTCGGTGTCGTACAGGGCGGCCTTGGTGTTCGGGCCGACCTCGCCGTCCACCGAGAGGCCGTGCGAGGACTGGAAGCTCCGGACCGCGCTGTACGTCTCCGGGCCGAACTCGCCGTCCACGCTGACTTCGTAGCCGAAGTGGCGCAGCAGCCGCTGGAGTTCGGTGACGCAGCCGCTCTTGCTGCCCTGCACGATGTTGGCCGGGCACGAGGAGGACGTGAGGTTGACCGGTGCGGGCGCGGTGCCCCCGGTCGCGTAGAGCTTGCTCTTGGTCTGGGGGCCCACCCGGCCGTCGACGGCGATCGCGGTGGCGGCCTGGAACTCGCGCACCGCGTAGTACGTGTTCGCCCCGAACTCGCCGTCCACCACGAGGCCCGCGCCGTGGGCGTTGAGCAGGTTCTGCAGCTCGGTGACGCAGCCGCTCACCTGGCCCTGAACGATGTCGGTCGGGCAGGACGACGAGGTGAGCTTGATGGGCGCCGGCGCGGCCATCGCCGGGCCGGCGCCCATCAGGGTGGCCGCCGTGAGGATCGCCGCGGTGGCCGCGAGACTCACGATCCGGGCGCGCCAGCCGGGTCTTGCGTCCGGGGCGGGAAGGCGTAAGGCGTTTCTCATGACTGCGGAGGTCTCCTTCGACGGAACATCTGACGAGCGACCGGGTCGAGAGGCCGCCGGGCGGCCGCGCACGACGGTGACAGCTGGTGCCCGGGCGGGCAATCCCTTTCGAACAAATGGCCGGATCGCGTCGTCGTGCGGGGGAGGGGGTACCGCCTCGCAGGAGATCCCGGCCGGCCCTGCGCCGCGCGGGCCGGGACCGCGCGAGCCGAACCGGCCGCCTGAGGTGTCCTCGCTCGCCGCCTCTGCCGCAGCCCTGCCGACCCGGCCGGGCCGAAGCTCCCTAGGGCCGGGCCCTGGGACCGCGGGCCGGAGGGGTGCGCGGCCGGAGGCGCTCTCCCTGCGGCCCGAACATGATCAGATATTCGACCGGTCCGCCGGGTCCGGCGTTCGCGACTCCGTGCGCGGTGCGGGTGTCGAACTCGACGACGTCCCCGGCGCTCAGGACGAGGTCCTGCTCGCCGAGCGCCAGCCACAGCCGCCCGTACAGGACGCACAGCCATTCGTACCCGTCGTGCGAGGTCTGCCGCGGCCGCGCCGGCGGCGCGTCGACGGCGGGCAGGACGTGCTTGTGGGCGTGCAGTCCCCCCACGTAGGGGGTCAGCGGCAGCACCGTCTTGTCGTTGCCGGATCGCTGCGGCAGCGGGGCGCGCGGACCGGTGGCGGCCGCGGGTGCGGTGCCGGCCAGCTCGTCCAGGGAGATGCCGTAGGCCTTCGCGAGCTGCAGCAGAACCTCCAGGGTCGGCTTGCGCCGGCCGGTCTCGATCCGCGACAGCGTGCTCGGCGAGATGCCGGTCGTGCGGCTGACGCCGGAGAGCGTGGCGCCACGTCGCTCACGCGCGGCCCGCAGCCGCGGGCCCATGGCCGCCAGGGCGTCGGACACGCCGTCGTCGGTCACCGTCACCCCGCTCCCTCCGGCCGTGCCGTGCCACCTCCGTGGCCCTGCCCTGCAAGTTTGCCAGACTGGCAAGGGTCCTCGCCTCGGCCGGCCGCCTCGCCGCATGATCGGTGGGCAACCACGGCCGCCCGTGAACCGAGGAGACACCATGCACCAGCCCTCGCCGTCCGCCGACCTGCGCCACCGCACCATCGAGGGGCCCGCCGGCCGTCTGCACCTGGTCGAACAGGGCGAAGGGCCGCTGGTCCTGCTCGTCCACGGCTTCCCCGAGTCCTGGTACTCCTGGCGACACCAACTCCCGGCGCTCGCGGCGGCGGGGTACCGGGCAGTGGCGCTCGACGTACGCGGCTACGGCCGCTCCTCCAGGCCGGCCGCGACGGACGCCTACCGGATGCTCGACCTGGTGCAGGACAACGTCGCCCTGGTGCACGCTCTGGGCGAGGAGACTGCCGCGGTCGTCGGACACGACTGGGGCTCCAACATCGCCGCGTCCTCCGCACTGCTCCACCCAGAGGTCTTCCGCGCCGTCGCGCTGCTCAGCGTCCCCTACACGCCGCCCGGCGGCCCCCGCCCCACCGACGTCTTCGCGCAGATGGGCGGAGAGGAGGAGTTCTACGTCTCGTACTTCCAGGAGCCCGGCCGGGCCGAAGCGGAGATGGAGCCCGACATCCGGGGCTGGCTCGCGGGCTTCTACGCGGCCCTGTCCGCCGACACCATGCCCGCCCAGGGCGAGCCCGACCCGCACTTCGTGGCCCGCACCGGCGGCCGGCTGCGTGACCGCTTCCCCGGCGGCAAGCTGCCGGCCTGGCTGACCGAGGACGATCTCGACGTGTACGCCGGGGAGTTCGAGCGCACCGGCATGACCGGGGCCCTCAACCGCTACCGCACCATGGACCGCGACTGGGAGGACCTCGCCCAGTACGCCGGCGCCCCGATCAAGCAGCCGTCCCTGTTCATCGGGGGCGCCCTGGACGCCTCCACGACCTGGATGGCCGACGCGATCGACGCCTACCCGGCCACCCTCCCCGGCTTGGCGGCCACCCACGTCCTGGACGGCTGCGGACACTGGATCCAGCAGGAGCGCCCCGAGGAGGTCAACCGCCTGCTGACCGGCTGGCTCGACTCCCTCCAGGGCTAGCCGGTGATGTCGGGCCCGTGCCGGGCCAGGGAGACCGTCCGGCAGGGGACCGCGTCATCCAGCCGGCACCGTCGGGTGCGGGTATCGGCGGCGCAGGAGGCACCGGCGTCCCCGATGGCAACGGCGAGACCGGCGGCGACGGATACGTCGTCATCCGGTGGTGGCCCGCGGGGCGGGCGGGTCGCGAGCGCGCCCTTGCCCGCGCCGATTACCGTTGCGGCTTCGTCTTCGCCAGGATGAACCCATGACCGAGATCCAGACCCCCCGCCTGCTCCTGCGCCGCTGGCAGGACGACGACCTGGTGCCCATGGCCGAGATCAACGGCGACCCGCAGGTCATGCGCTGGGTCGGCGACGGCTCCGTGCGCGACCTGGAACATACGGCGGAAGCCATCGAGCGGTGGGAGGAGGAATGGGACGAGGAGGGCTTCGGGCTCTTCGCCGTCGAAATGCTGGCCTCGGGCGAACTGGCCGGTTTCACCGGCCTGACCCTGCCGGAGTTCCTGCCGGAGGTGATGCCGGAGGTGTCGGTCTGCTGGCGGCTGGGACGGCAGTTCTGGGGCCAGGGCTACGCCTCGGAGGCCGCCCACGCCGCGATGGAGTTCGCGCTCCAGGACCGCGGCCTGGAGCGCCTGATCGGCATTGCCCGGGTCGGTGACAACGCCTCCGAGAACGTCATGCGCAAGCTCGGCATGGCGCCGCAGCGCGAGACCACGCACCCGGAGTACGGTTTCCGGCTGCGTGTCCACACCATCGACCTCACCGAGTTCGACGCCTGACCCCGACCGCCCCACGAACGGGCACCCACGCCGACCACGACCCGCGTCGACGGCCCGGTCCACGCGGACACAGAGCGTGGTCGGCCACCAGCCGCTTTCGACAGGGCACGGCCGACCGGGGGGCCGGCGCCCGCAACCTGGTGGATCATTCGTTCGTCCTCAGTGACAACAGCGTCCCCACGGCACTGAGAGGCAGCCATGCCCCACCCCGAGGAGCCCCTCGTCGAGTACTGCTTCATCATCACCTTCAGCCACCGCGAACAGGATCTGATGACCTTCTCCGGCACCTACACACCCGCGCCGGGAATGACCAGACACGACGTCTACAACACGATCCGCGCCGACCACCTTCGCCGGCTGCCCTCGCTCATCCACGACTACTGCCAGGTGAGCTTCTTCTCGCTGGAACGCAACCAGCTGCTGTGACCGGCTGTCCGCCGGACGGCAGCTTCGTCATCTCCGGGCGGACCCTCGCAGGAGAGCGAGTTAAGGTACGGCCTATGTCTGATGGATCGATGTCCACGGGCCGCCTATGGGCAGTCCTGCTCGGGGTCGACGCTGTGGTGACTGCGTCGGCGATCGTGGTTTCGAGGCAGAGCGGAACACCTTGGACCGAAACCTTGGTCAGTTCGGGTGCGATTGCTCTTGCGGGCCTGATAGCCGCCCCATGGGCGATAAGGCGTGGCAGGGCAAGGGTTGAGGAAATAAAGCGGCAACAGCGCTGATTCCGTCCGGCCTTCGGAGAGGCCCCGGGGAGGCGGCTCCCCGCCTCCCCGGCTCACAGAGTGCGTGCTCAGTCGACACAGAATTCGTTGCCCTCGATGTCCAGCATGGGGATGCACGACTCGTTTTCTCCATCGGCGTACAGCGTTTGCACGTGGGTGGCGCCGAGCGCGACCAGTCGCGCGCACTCGGCTTCGAGCACGGCGAGGCGCTCGTCCCCCACCAGCCCGGTGCCGACCCGGACGTCGAGATGCACCCGATTCTTGGCGGTCTTGCCTTCGGGGACACGCTGGAAGTACAGGCGGGGGCCCACGCCCGAGGGATCACTGCAGGCGGACCATGAACTCTGCTCGGCAGGAGGCAGGGTGCGGTTGTAGTCGTCCCAGGTGGCGAACCCCTCCGGAGGGGACGGCATGACATACCCCAGCACCTCGCACCAGAAGCGGGCGACGCGCTCGGGTTCCGCGCAGTCAAAGGTGACTTGGAACTTCTTGATCGCTGACATCGGCGCACCATAGCAGGCGGCCCCCGCCGTGAGACCCGGGCCACCGGACCTGTGCCCCAGGCGGGCCGGTACGGCCGCGGGTCCCTAGTCCGAACCGTCCGGCCGGGACAGGGGGACGTACAAGGCCTCACGCAGTCGGGCCGTCATGCCGACGCTCAGGCCCATCCTTGCGTGCTTGACCTCCCGGGCGAATACCGCGATCCGGTCGAGGTCTCGCAACTGCCGCCGCAACTCCTCCGCGAGTGATTGTTCGAGGTCGCCCTCGTCGTCGTCGCTCTCGTACATCAGCTGATCCATGGCTTCGACGGCTCGGCCGCTCACCCAGATCGCGAAGTCCGCACAGCCGTGCATATAGGTCTCGGCGGCGTGGAGCACCGCAGCGGCAGCGGAGTCGTCAGCATCGTCAGGGCCGTCCTGCCCGTCGTTGTGGCAGAAGTCGCTCAGGTAGAACGAGCCAAGCCCGCGTTTGATCTCCGCAAAGGCCGTCGAGTCGCCGAGGGCGGCTTCCCACAGGGCGTTGAGCAGCGGCCGGAGACTCAAGGTGAACTCGAACCGGTCCTCCTTCGGCAGCCGCTCATGCGTCCGCATCAGGCGTTCTGCAACTGCCACTGCGAACAGAACGCGCTCACCGTCCGATGCGGCGGTCAACCTCTCGGACACCCTTGCGTCCAGGTCCTTCCACGTCTCCTGCGTCACAGCCGTGGCTCTCTTCCGTGGTGTTCAGCCGATCGGCGCAGACTGTACCTCCGGATGCGTCCGGCGCCTTCTCTCCCGCTGGGAGCACCCTCATTCGCGCGGGAAGGAACGGGTCGGCGGAGCCGCCTTCCCGGCTGAGCCGCGGGCGATGCCCGCCCGCGCGGTTCCGCCCCATCGACGCGCCGGGCTCCGCCGTCGGGTTAGTCTGTGCCCTACCGGACACGGGGTGCCCCATTCGGGGGCTGAGATCACACCCGTCGAACCTGAACCAGTTCGCACTGGCGGAGGGATGTCTTCCATGCCATTGGCGCATGTTTCCGGCGGTCTGCCCGCCGACGGCCGACCCACAGTCTTCGACGGGCGCATGCCGGTGGCCGCCGGCGATCTGCGGATCGAGGCGCACGGCATTCAGCCGGTCCCGGAGAGCAACCGCTACGGCGGCCCGGGGCGCCTGTTCACCGTGTGGTTCGCCCCCAACCTCACCATGACGGGCGTGTTCACCGGCACCATCGGCATAGCCCTCGGCCTGGACTTCGCCACCGCACTCGCGGCCGTGGTGCTGGGCACCGTGGTCGGCGCGATACCCACCGCCTATCTGGGCACATGGGGGAGCCGGACCGGCGCGGGGCAGCTGCCGCTGGCCCGGCTCGCGTTCGGCGGGGCCGTCGCGGTGCCGGGCGTCCTGCAGTGGGTGTCCTCGGTCGCCTGGGACGCGCTGATCGGGCTGTTCGGCGGGGACGCACTGGCGCGGCTGTGCGGCTGGCCGTTCTGGCTCGGGGTCCTGGTCATGATGCTCGCCCAGGGCGCTCTCGGCGTCCTGGGCTACGAGGCGATCCACCGGCTCCAGATCGTCATGACGTTCGTGCTCGCCGCCGCGTTCGCGCTGATCGCCTGGAAGTTGCTCGACGGCGTCCACCCCGCGGTCACCGGCTCCGCCCATGGCGCCGACCGGGGCGGGGCGTTCGTCCTGACGAGCACCATCGCGTTGAGCCTGGCCCTTTCCTGGGCGCCGTACGCCAGCGACTTCAGCCGGTACCTGCCCAGGACGACTTCCGGCCCGCGCATGTTCTGGTACACCCTGGCGGGCCTGGTGGTGTCGTTCGTGGGCGTCCAGGCCCTCGGGCTGTGGGGCGCGTCCGTCCTGACCGACCAGACCGCCGCGGGCGTGGCCAAGCTGCTGGGCGGCGGGCCACTGGGGGAGTTCGGGCTGCTCGCCGTGGCTCTGGCGGCCCTGTGCAGCAACGCCATGAACGACTACAGCGGATCCCTGGCCCTGCAGACCGTCGGTGTACGCGTTCCCCGCCCGGCCGCGGCCGCTTTCGCCGCGCTACTGGGCTTCCCCCTCGTGCTGTGGATGCACGCGGCCGACACCACCGCCCGCTTCCAGAACGTGCTGCTGTTCGTCGGCTACTGGATTCCCGGGTTCGTGGCGATCGTCATCGTCGACTGGCTGGCCCGGGCACGGGCGCGGGCGGGCGCGGAGATCGACCTCGATGCCGAGACGGGCCGGCCGCAGCCCGGCTGGGCCGCCGTCGTCGCGTTCGTGGCCGCCTTCGGCGCGGCGGTGCCGTTCATGGACACCAGCCTGTACGTCGGCCCCGTGGCGGAGGCCCTGCACGGCGCGGACCTCTCCTACTACGTGGCGTTCCTCGTGGCCCTCGGGGTGTACACCCCGCTGCGCCTGCGTCTGCGCCGTCATCCGCGGCCCTGAGCCGTCGCGCCCCGCCTTTCCCGTCGCCCGGAACCGCCGCCGGCGCCCGTACACCGTCCGTCCTCCAAGGAGCGAGTCCGCATGCCCCCGACTTCCGCCGATCACACCGCCTTCGCCGCGCAGGCGCTCTCGCGCGTACGGGCCCACTCGCCGCTCGTCCAGTGCCTGACCAATTCGGTGGTGACCGGGTTCACCGCCAACGTCCTGCTGGCGCTGGGTGCTTCACCCGCCATGGTCGACATACCGGGGGAGGCCGGACCGTTCGCCGAGGTCGCCTCGGGCGTCCTGGTCAATCTCGGCACCCCGCACGCCGAGCAGCGCTCCGCCATGGCCGAGGCCGCACGGGCGGCTGCCGCGGCCGGCACCGCGTGGGTGCTCGACCCGGTGGCCGTCGGCGCACTGCCCGTGCGCACCGCGCTGGCGCGCGAGCTCCTGGAACTGCGGCCGACGGTCGTGCGGGGCAACGCCTCGGAGATCATCGCGCTGGCGGGAGCGGGCGGCGGCGGCCGCGGAGTGGATTCCTCCGACGGCGTCGAGGCGGCGCAGGAATCGGCACGGCGCCTGGCCGCGGCGACCGGCGGCGTGGTCGCCGTCTCAGGGCCCGTGGACTTCGTCACCGACGGGACGCGCACGGCTCGCATCGCCAACGGCGACGCGCTGCTCACCCGGGTGACGGGCGGCGGCTGTGCACTGGGCGCCGTGATGGCCGCCTACGCGGCAGTGGACGAAGACCGCTTCGCCTCGACGGTGGCGGCCGTCACCGCCTACACGGTGGCCGCCGAACTGGCCGCGAAGCAGGCCGCCGGGCCCGGCAGTTTCGCCGTGGCGTTCCTGGACGCGCTTGCCGCGGTGGGAGAGTCGGACATCGCCGAGCGGGCGGCCGTTTCGTGACGGCCACACCGGTCGATCTGTCGGTCTACCTGGTCACGGACGCGGCCCAGTGCAGGGCCCGCGGCCGAAGCGTGGCCGAGACCGTCGCCCAGGCGCTGGCGGGGGGCGTCACCGCGGTGCAGATCCGCGAGAAGCACGCCGACGGCGGTGATTTCCTGCGCACGGTCACGGAGGTGGCCGCGGTGCTCCCGGAGCATGTGGCGTTGATCGTCAACGACCGGGTGGACGTGTTCCTGGCCGCCCGCGCCGCGGGCCTGCGCGTGTCGGGGGTCCACGTCGGGCAGTCGGACCTGCCTCCGGCCGCTGTACGCGCACTGATCGGACCGCACGCGGTCCTGGGCCTGAGCGCCGCCACTCCCGATGAACTGCGCGCCGCCGCCCGGGATCCGGCAGCCGTCCACCACGTCGGCATCGGCGCACTGCACGCCACCCGCACCAAGTCGGACGCCCCGCCCCCGCTCGGCCATGACGGCTTCGCCCGGCTCGCCCGGTCCAGCGAGCTGCCGGCTGTGGCCATCGGCGGCGTGAACCCGGCCGACGTGCCGCACCTGCGGCTGGCCGGCGCGGCGGGGGCAGCGGTCGTGTCCGGGATCTGCGCCGCCGAGGACCCGCGTGCCGCGGCCCGCGCGTACGCCCTCGCGTGGGGCCGAGCGCCGACCCGGAGCCGGAGCCGGGAGAAGAACCCGGCCTGACGGCGCCAGGCCGCAAGGAAGCCGGCAACCGGGCTCTGCGCAAGGCCCACAAGCGGATACCTGTGCTCAGTGGTGCCGGCCGCTCCCGGGTGCGCACGGTGACGTTGACGACCGCGACCGCGACCGTGCAGTGCCGGGCCGTCGCCGCCACAAGGAGCGCATGCGCGCGCCGGCACCGCTCGCCGGCGGCACCGACCCCGTGGGGCGAGGTGTGGAGCACTGGATCGACGCCGCGCTCGTCGACGAAGCCGAGGACGTCGACGGCGCGCCTTGCCAGGAGGGGGAGGGCGGCCGGATCCTCTTCGAGGAGCACGACGGCGCGGCCGTCGGTCCGCGCCCAGCCGCGCGCGATTTCCGGATGAGGGACCTCCACGTCTTCGGGCTCACAGCACCTCCGGTGCCTGATGGGGGGTTCCGTCGCGCGCCTGGGCCCGGTGGAGTCCGGTGCCGCCCTGCCATACGGCCAGGGAGGAGAGGCCGATCGGGATGATGACCAGGCCGGAGCTCACGCAGCCGGTCCGGGTCGCGCGCGTACCGTCAGCCTGCAAGGCGGGGCGGATCCCCGCGAGGGGTGCTGCTCCGGGGCGGTGATCAGGCTCCTGATCTCGCAGGCACTCGCCTCACTACCGTCTGTGTCATCGCAGGGGTGGGCATGGGTCCATGCGATGGCCCGGCGGCGGAGCCGCGGCGCGCAGGCCTGCACGCCGGTCACCAGGGCGACGGCTTGCTTCTGCGGGGGAGGGTCCGGCGTGCGGCCGTTCACACGGCATGGGGCGATCATCAGGCGTTCGCCGTCACCGGTCCGGGAGCGGCCTCGGCCGGCCGTTGACGGTCGGGACTCGCCCGCGCGGTGCGGTCGTGTCCCCCGTCATGATGCAGCGGATCACGGTCCGTCTCCGCCGCTTCACAGCCGTCCGGTACCCGCCTGGGCGGGCCCTGGTGCGATCACCGCTGGTCCGGCTCGGTGAGCCCAGACAGGCCGCAGGGGCGGACGGCTCGGGCCACGACCCGGGGAATCCGCATTGGTCCCGTGCCCTGCCCTGCCCGCACGGCTGCGGCTGCGTCGACTGGCCGGAGATCCGGCCCAGCACCCGCACGGACTCGCCCCGCAGCTCGGCCCGAGCCGTTGGGTGAACTTCCCGCGGTCCTCGGCACGGCGGAAGCCCGGCGCCCGCTCGAACGCGAGGGCCGGGCTTCCGATCGCCGTGCGGTCAGCTACCGATGGTGCCGCAGGCCGAGTCGATCGCCGCGCCGTGGCGTTCCAGTCGGCTCTCCAGGTCCGCGGGAGGCTCGGTGCCCTTCTCGACGATGCCTGCCAGGTCCCTGTAGTCCGCGGCCAGGGTCTTGACGGCCTGCCGGGTGGCGTCGTCGTCGGCCTTGGCGGCGGCCGCGTCCAGTTCGGCCGCAGCGGCGTTGAAGTGCCCGACCAGCTTCTTCGGGTCCTGTTCCTTCGCGAATATCGGGTCGTACTTGGTGATGGACTCCTTGGCGGCTATGCAGCCCGCGTCCGTGGCCTTGAGCACGGTGGGGAGTACCAGGGCCGTGATGGCGATGCCGACGGCGAGCGACAGGATGGACAGGATGGTTCCGACCCAGGCCAGTGCCTTGCCCACGCCGACCTTGCCGGCCCGCACGATGCCGAGAATGCCGAAGAGCAGACCGAGCGGGGAGAAGAAGAAGGCGAGAATCAGCGAGGCGATGGCGAAGCCGTTCTTGGCCGGCGGCTGCGGGGCGATGAAGTAGCCCGCGGGCGGCTGTTCCGTGACGACGGCGTCGGCGTTCTTGGGGTCGGACACGTGAATTTCCTCGGATCGGGTCACAGGCGATCAGTTCACCCATGTTGAAGGCGCACTTTATCCCGGCCCTCTGCAGGCGTGAGTGAACAGCGGATGGCCGGAAGGCGGCGGGTGCCTCCATGCGTTTCGTCAATGCTCTTGCCGACGTCCAGACCGAGGAAGGCGCCCGCCTCGCCGATGCCGATCGCCGTGACCCCACCTGTTCCGCGACCTCTCCGGCCGGCGCACCGGCCCATCGGGCTCGCGCGCGGATGCCGTGCCGGAGCGCGCCGCGGGGCCCGCGGGGGCGGGCGCGGCGCCACTGCGGACGAGGCTTCGTGCACGTCGCGGAACGCACGCCGGAGAGCCTGCTCGCGCTCCGGTCCTGCCCCCGTGCGCCTCTGCTGGTGGCCGGCTCGGGCTGCCATGATCGCTTTCGGGCGGCCGACGTGCCGCGGTGATCGACACGGGGGGACGCATGACGCGGCGATGGCTTGTGACGGGGTGTTCGTCGGGACTGGGCCGGGCGTTGGCCGATGCGGTGGCGGAGGCCGGTGATCCGTGGGGTCACTCCCGTGCGTTCTCGGAGGCGGGCTCGGACGGCGGAGCGGGGCTCGGCAGGACGGTTGGAGGCGGAGGTGACGAGATGGCCGGCGATTTCAGGTGGCGCACGGGTGAGCGCCACAACATCCACGCCGGCACGGCCAGCACGCAGGTGATCACTGCGAGGGTGGGGCGCAGGCCGATGACGGTGCCCAGAACCCCGGCGAGCAGCGCGGCCGGCGGACGCAGGGCGAACGCCAGCCACATGCCGCTGGACTGGGCGCGGCCCTGCAACCGCGGCGGGGCCAGGAGTTGGCGGACACTGCGGATCAGCCCGCCACTGGCCACCGCACAGCCCGTCTGCACCACCATCGCCGTCCCGATCGCCACCTGAGTGACGATGCCCGGGCGCGCCAGGAGCAGCGGGAGCTGGGTGACGGGAGCCAGGGCCAGGGCGGTGACGATGACGCGCCCTGGGCCGTAACGTGCGGCGAGGTGGCGGCCGGTGATGCCGCCGATCACACCTCCGATCCCTCCCGCGCCCATGACCAGGCCGAGGACCGTGGGAGGCCAGCCCAACGTACGCAGAAGGAACAGGCCCCAGATCGCCGCGCACGCTGACATCGCGCTCGCGGAGACGCAGTTGGACAGCACGGCCGCGCGGACGACCGGCGTGCGGAGCGTGTAGGTGAGTCCGGCGCGGATGTCGGCCCACATGCTGTCCGGGCGATCACCCGGATCCCGGGCGGGCTCCACCGTCTTGACGCGCATGAGCAACACGGCCGACAGCAGGTAGGACAGGGAGTCCGCGGCCACCGCACGCCCCGCCCCGAGGAGGCCGACCAGCACCCCGCCCACGTTCGCCCCGACCGTGTCCGCCAGCGAATTGCCCGTGCCCAGGCGGGCGTGGGCCTCGACCAGCCGATGGCGCTCCACCAGTTGCGGAACGAAGCTCGTCGACGCCGTGCTGCCCAGCACTTGCAGCGAGGCGACCAGGAACGTCACCGCGTACAGCTGGAGCAGCGACGGCGTCGCGACCAGGGACACCAGGGGGATGCTGGCCAGGACCGTGCCCGTGGCCAGCTCGCAGCCGATCACCAGTGGCCGCTTGGGCCACCGGTCGGCCAGCACTCCCGCGTGCAGGGTGAACAGGAGCGGCGGAAGACGCCCGGCCACCACCAGGCCGGCCACCTGCAGGGTGGACGCCTGCAACTGCAGCGTGGCCACGACCGGGAAGGCCACCGAGGTCACCCCGCTGCCCGCGACCGAGATGCCCTGACCCACGGCGTAGTTGCGGAAGTCGGGGTGCCGCCACAGGGACCGCCCCGCGTCGCGGTCGAGGCCGGCGCCTGTGCCGCCGACCGGGGAGGGGGTCATCGGCCCGCCCGGATCAGATCCAGGACGTCGGCGGTGGGGCGCACGTCCGCGAAGGACCGGTACAGGGTCCGCAGCGCCGCGTTGTGGACCTCGTCGCTGTCCGCCGCCGCACCGTCCGCGACCACGATCACGCGCAGTCCCAGCGTCGAGGCGTCCCGGGCGGAGCCGGCCACGCACACATCGGTCACCACCCCGCACACCAGCACGGTGTCGACGCCGCTTGCGGCCAGTACCTCGGGCAGAGGACACGAGCCCGGGAAGAACGCACTGCTCGCCGTCTTCTCCACGACCACGTCACGATCGGTGTCCACGCCCAGTTGCGGCCATAGGCGGTCGGCCGGCTCCCCGCTGCCGCCCGAGGCGCGGTACAGCTCGGCCACCTCGCGGCCGTAGAACTCCTCGTGCGCCGCGCCGCGCGGCCCGGCCCCCGGAACGACCCATGCGACGAGCCCGCCGGATGCCCGCAGCGCGGCGGCGAGGCTGCGGATCTGCGGGATGATGCCGCGGAAGCAGGGCCCGTCGAAGAACGGCACCATGTCGACGACGACCAGCGCGCTGCGGGCCGGGTCCAGGTGGGCGTAGGCGTGGCGGCGGCCGCGGCGCTGCTCATGGCGGGCGTACTCGCGCTCCGCGATGGACCAGGCGTGTGCCCGGGCGCCGTGCATGTCGGTCAACGCGTCATCTCCTCGGTGGGCGCCGCGGTGGTGGTGCGGGGCTGGTAGCCGCCTGCTTGGAGCGTGAACATGGCGGCGTAGGCGCCGCGCAGGGCCATCAGTGCTTCGTGGGAGCCGGACTCCACGATGCGGCCGGCGTCGAAGACGTAGATCCGGTCGCAGTCGACGACGCTGGCCAGCCGGTGCGAGATGAGCACGGTGATCTGGTCGTCGCGGAGCCGGCCGCGCAGCACCGCCTCGTAGACGGCGTGTTCGGAGGGCGGGTCCATGCTGGCGGTCGGCTCGTCAAGGAGCAGCAGCGGGGCGTTCTTGTACATCCCGCGACCCACCGCGATCTTGGCCCATTGGCCGCCGGACAGTTCCTGGCCGCCCTTGAACCGCTTGGAGAGCAGCGTGTGCCACTGGCGGGGGAGTGCGGCGATCACCGCGTCGGCGCCGGAGGCGCGTGCGGCGTCCATGGCGAGCCCCGGCTCGGCGGTGGTCAGCTCGCCCGCCGAGACGGTGATGTTCGCGAGGGCGCTGAAGGGAAAGCGCACCGGGTCCTGCAGGACGCAGGCGACCTGACGGTGCAGCGACTGCGTGTCCATCGTGCGGATGTCGACGCCGTCCCAGCACACGCTGCCGCCCTGTGCCTCGTACAGGCCCGCGAGCAGTTTGGCGCAGGTGCTCTTGCCCGATCCGTTCAGGCCGACGAACGCGACCGTCTGCCCGGCGTGCAGGGTCAGGCTGATGCCGTCCAGGGCGGGAGCGGTCTTGCCGGGGTAGGCGAAGCGCACGTCCCGCAGGGTGATGGTCTTCACGCGGTCCGGGGCCTGAAGGGCGGCCTCGACGGGCAGCAGCCGGCGGCATCGTTCCTGGACGGCGAGGAGGTCGTCGACCCACATGGCCTGCTCGTAGACGAGGTGGGCGACCTCCACGAGCCGGACGAGGGAGGCCTGCCCGGCCTGGATGGCCAGCACGGCGCCGGCACCCGCCGCCAAGGGCAGCCACCCGGCCATCAGCATCGCCGCGAGAGCGACGTAGGTGACGCCGGTGCCCACCCCGCCCACGGAACGACCGGCCAGGTTGAGCAGGGCGGAGTGCACACCGAGGCGGGTGTCCTCCGCCGCGATCTGCGTCGTCAGCCGGCGGTGCTCTTCCAGCAGCGCGCCTTGCGCGGTGTCGGAGCGCAGTTCGGCAGCCGCCTCCACGTCGAGCAGCAGCCAGGAGAACACCCGGACCCGGCGCTGCAGGGCGTTCCACCGCTTGAACGAGTGGAAGCGGGCCCGGGCGCTGCGGACCGCGGCCGCGCCCACCGGCAGGACGGACAACAGGAGCAGGGGGAGCAGCACGGGGTGCAGGACGCCGAGCACGCCGGCGGTGCCGACCAGACCCAGCGCGGCGGAGGCCAGGGAGACGACCTGGCCGACGATCTGCCGGGCGTAGAACAGGCCGCGGTCGTTGGCCCGGTAGACCTCGTCGTGCCAGTCGGCGTCCTCGACCGCTTCCAGCCGCACGTGCGCGGTGAGCCGCAGGAAGTCGCACTCGAGCGCGGTGCGGATCTTGGGCGTGACACGGGCCTGAGCTGTCGCGACCGCGGCCTCCAGCAGCGCGCGAGCGGCGAGGAAGCCGACCACGAGGAGGATCTGCGGAAGGGCGGCGCGGACGCGATCGGGGGTGGGGCCTCCCGCGAACAGGTGCTGCAGGACGGCGACCGAGGCGAGCAGACCGAACGCGCTCATGGCGGCGGACGACAGCTGGCAGACGACGACCGCCGTGGTGGCCGGGCGGTCGGCCTGCCAGGCGAGCCGCCCGATCAGCGCGGTGATCTTCGGCAGACGGGCCAGGACCTGGCGGACGCTGGCGCTGGCGGCGGCCCCGTCGTGCACCGACCAGTACGCCTCCTCCAGACCGTCGGTGATGTCGCCCTCCTCGCCGTCGTCCTTCCGGACGGAGGCCGGGGGCAGGGGGAGCGAGGTGGTCCGCGGACCCGGGATCGCGTCGGCTGACGCATCGGAGGGCTCGCTCATGCCGCCCACCTCGGGGCCGGACGTGACGAGCGGTGTCCCCGAGTGGCGACGCGGTGCATGCCGTCAAGCGGGCGTCGGCGCCGTCCACATCGCGAGGGCGAAGGCGGGGGCGGGGGCGGGGGCGGGGAGGCGGGACGACGATGCATGACATCCTCCATCTGAGTGCCGAAGGGGCGGCGGTGCACTGGGAACGCGCTGGACCGGTTGCTTCCCTGAGGGTGGTCCGGCGCGGTCGTCGTGTTCAACGACCCGGGCCGGAATATCGAACACACGTTTTTCGGTCGCTCCCGGAAGCCCGAGACGGAGCGCATGCGGGAGCGTGGCGGATGCACCGACCCGGATCCCGCAAGAGGGCCGGGGAACAGCGAATTTGGCCGAATCGCCGAGGTTCCGCCTGACGGCTCGCGGAGGGCTCCGGGGCATCGACCGGTGTGCGGGCAGGCGTCCGGCTGGGCAAGTCCGCAAAGGATTCTTCGCAAGGGAGTCTTTGCAAAGAGGGCTTTGCGGTCTAGCGTGCATGTGCATGGCAGAGATTCCCGCGGACAAATCCGTCGTCCTGGACGCCAAGGGCCTACGCGCCCTGGCCCACCCCGTGCGCGTACAACTGCTCGGTCTGCTGCGGCACCACGGACCCGCCACCGCCACGCAGCTGGCCGACCGCCTGGGACTGAACTCGGGGGCCACCAGCTACCATCTGCGCCAGCTCGCCGCGGCCGGCTTCGTTGCCGAGGACCCGGACAGGGGCAACGCGCGGGAACGGTGGTGGCGTTCGGTGCACCAGCTGACCCGCTTCAACTCCGAAGAGCTGGCAGAGCGGGAGCCCGAGGCGGCGTTGGCGTATCTCCAGTCGGTGCACAACGCGTACACCCTGCGCACCCAGCAGGCTCTCAACGGTCTGCAGACGCTGCCGCGGCCCTGGCGGGAGGCGTTCGACATGAGCGACACCGCCCTGCGCGTCACTCCGGCAGAGGCCCGGGAGTTGCGGGACGAGATCTGGTCCGTGATCAACCGGTACCGACGGGCATCGGACGACGAAGAACCCCAAGGCGCCGAGCGGGTGTGGGTGAACGTCCATGTGCTGCCCGATGCCGACATCGCCGAGCAGGAGGCGGAGAGCTGATGCCGCCCGGGGGGAGGAGCACGGCCGCCCCGGCGCGGCTGCGGCCGCTCGCGGGGATCCTCACGGCGTTGCTGGTCGCGCAGAGCGGCACCAGGATCTCGGCCATCGCCATTCCGTGGTTCGTGCTCGTCACCACGGGCAGCGCCACGCAGACCGGTCTGGTCGCGTTCTGCGAGATGGGCCCCTACGTGGCGGTCAAGGCCTTCACCGGGCCGCTGGTCGACCGGGTCGGACCGCGCCGGATCTCGTGGGTCGCGGATGTCGTCAGCGCGGCCACCGCCTCGCTGATCCCCGTGCTGCACGCCGCAGGCATGCTGTCGTTCGGGGCCCTGCTGGCCCTGGTCGCCGTGATCGGAGCCGTCCGCAGCCCCGGGGATCTGGCGAAGGACGTCATGATCCCGGAGGCGGCAGAGCTCAGCCGGGTGCCGCTGGAGCGGGCAACCGGACTGGAGGGCGTGGTCGAGCGCCTGTCCGGGACCGTGGGGCCCGCCGCCGGGGGCGCCCTGGTGGCACTGGTGGGCCCGATGGCCGGACTGGGCGTCAACGCGGCCTGCTTCGTGCTGGGTTCGCTGGTCGTCGCCGCGGCGCTGCCACGCGGGATGGGACGACCGCACGGGCGCCCCGAAGGGACCGCCGGGGCCGAAGGTGGCACGGAAGGCGGTTACTGGCACCGCCTGCGACAGGGCTTCGCGTTCCTGCGCCGGGAGCCGCTGCTGCTCACGCTCAGCGCGATGATCGGCGTCACGAATCTGCTGGACGCCGCGTGCGCAGCCGTGTTCGTGCCGGTGTGGGCCAAGGAGTCCGGTCACGGGCCGGCCGCGATCGGCCTGGTGTGGGCGGCGTTCAGCGTCACGGCGACGGTCGGCAGCTTCGTCGCCGCGGCGGTGGCGCACCGGTTGCGGCGTCGGCCGGTGTTCTTCCTCGGCTGGCTCGTCGCGGGGGCGCCGCGGTTCCTCGTCCTCGCGTCGGGGGCTCCGCTGTGGGCCGTGGCGGTGGTGATCGGCATCGGCGGCCTCGGGGGCGGCTTCATCAACCCGATCATCGGCGCGGTCACGTACGAGCGGATCCCGCCGGAGATGGTGGGCAGGGTCCGGGGCATCGGCCAGGCCCTCACCTGGGCCGGGATTCCACTGGGCGGCCTGCTCGGCGGCGCGGCCGTGGCGGGCGTGGGTCTCGCACCGGTGCTGGTGGTTGCGGGGATCGTGTACTTCCTGACGACCAATCTCGCGGGCCTGCGGCCGGAATGGCGCGCGATGGACCGCCACCGCGGCAAAGGACGCGCCGAGCCGGTCCCGCCGGCCGCCCCGGCAGAAGCCACCCGATCGGCGACGTAGCAACCGTTCCCCGGCATGACGACGACGGCGGATGGCACATACCCGGTCGCGGCAGCCGGGGCCCGATGCGCCGTGCGGTCCCGTTGGCGGGCGTTCAGATCCGGTCCGGAAGCCAGCCCCGCTGAACGGCGCGCACGCCCGCCTCGAAACGGCTGCGCGCGTCGAGGCGGTCCATCAGCTCGGAGGCGATCCGCCGGGCCGTGCGGTGCGACACCCCGAGCCGCTTGGCGATCGCCTCGTCGGTGTGGCCCTCGGCCAGGAGCCGGAGGGCGGTCGCCTGCTGGCCGGTGAGCCCGTTCGGGCTGGTGGGGACGATCTCGCCGAGCGGCTGGGCTGCCTCCCAGGTGGTCTCGAACAGCGCGCACAGCGCGGTGAGCGTGCCCTGCCCGGTCAGCAGGACGGCGCCCGCGGCGGTGTCGTCGCTGCTGACCGGGATCATGGCGGTCAGCCGGTCCATGATGATCATCCGGGTCGGCAGGGACGGGGTCGTGCGGATCCGGCCGCCCAGTTCGGCCAGCCAGGTGGCGTGTTCGACGGTCGGGCGGTGGGTGCGGACACTGTCGAGGTAGATCGTGCGCATGCGTACCCCGCGGTCCAGCAGGTCCTGGTTGAGCGGCCGTGAAGCGGCCATGTTCTCCGCGGTCTGCGGCCCGCCCGGGGCGAAGGTCAGGAACTCCTCGCGCACCTCGCGGGTGAGCACGGTCAGCCGGTCCCGTATCTGGTCGAGGCCGACCAGTTGCTCCACCCCGGGATGGCTGGTGGCTGGGCGGAGCTCGGCGTACTCGGAGATGAGCTGGGCCGCGGCTGCCCGCGAGGCCTCGAGGCGCTGCTGCTGGGCCGCCAGCTGAGCCTGCTGGCGGCCCATCAGGATCTCCATGCCGATGTCCGGCGAGACGGCCCGGAGCCGGCCGGCGTCCCCGGCGGCCGGGCGTACCAGAGCCAGCTCGCTCAGTGTGTCGAGTGCGTCGCCCACCTCCTCCGCGGAGAGCCCCACGGCCTGGGCGAGGGCCGCGACACCGGCGGACGGATGCCCGAGCATGGCGCGGTACACCGTCTCCGTGACGGAATCGAGCCCGAGAGCGGTCAGCATCTGGTTCCCCCTGGTTTTCCTACGCACGGCATCCCCCTGCTCGACGATGATGTTCGCAGAGGGACGGGGGATCGTCACAGAGGCAGGACGGAACCGGCCAGGGCCTCAACGGTCCAGTGCGCAAGGCGACTTGTCGGCGCCCTCGGCTGGGACTCTGGAGCGCATGTACCTGGTCCACGCGCATCTGGAACTGCCCCCAGGTGAAGAACTGCCGCAGAATGTCAAGGCGTTGGTGCGATCGTCGATCGTCCCCCGTGACCGCGTCGAACACGTCGCCGTGCACCCGGTCCCGCCCTCCGAACTCACGCTCGGCTTCTATCTGCTGGCCGGTGGGCTCGACGAGGCGGAGGAGCGGGCCCTTCGGGTCTGCCGCCGACTGCTGTGCGATGTGGATCAGTTGGCCGCGGCGCGTCTGACCGGCGCTGGGGTGCCGCTGATGCCGCTGGCCTTCCTGCCCCGGAGACCGGGCTGAACCGGCGCGTGTGGACGCATCGGTCCAAGGCCCTTTCCGTCCATCCCGGAACTCTTCTCACAGGTCCGAGCTGCGACGAACCTATTGGTCACCGGCCGGGCCAGGCGTCACCGCGGGACGCGAGGGCAGGCCGGACACCGCACGTCTCCTTCGGAATGAACGGAAACAGGCATGCTTCGCACCCGAATCGCCAAGGCCGCCGCGGTCTCCTCCCTCGTCCTTGCCGCGGCTCTCGCCGCCCCGGTGGTCTCGCTCCCGTCGACGGCGGACGCGGTTCCGTCCTCCTCCGTTCTCGTCGCGGACGCCGGCTGGCAGGTCACCCCGGACGACGCGGGCCGGCAGGTGACCCCGGACGACGCGGGCTGGCAGTAGGCCGCCCGCCGGGAGCGACTGGCGCCGTGCGGCGATGGAGCCGCCACCAGGCGAACACCTGGCACTGACGCCGGCGGACATGCAACGGGCGGCGCCCCCTCGACCCGAGGG
>NZ_JBHYMQ010000026.1:0-99712 GCF_042742985.1 Streptomyces sp. NPDC058864
GGCCGGGACGACGTCCCGGCCCCAGGCGTTGACGGCTACTGCTGCCGGCCGCGGTGGGTCAGTGCCGGCCGTGGCCGCCGTCACTACGACGGCGTTGGAGCGTGAACTTCTCGAAGACCGACAGCTCACCTGTGGGCGTGATGATGTTGTAGTACGTGACGTGGATGCGGGTCATGTCACCGGGGTGACGGCCCGGGTCGACGGAGAACTCGGCGAAGCCGTACGGATGCTCCGCGTCGCGGACGCCGATCCAGACCGCCGTCTCCTTCTCCTTGACCGAGTTGTACTTGCCGACGTGCTCCATCTGGACGTACGCCGAGTGATGCCCGTGACCATCGGCGTCGTCGGTGGTGAAGCTGTTGTTGGTGATGCCGGACACGCCGCCACCGCCGAGGACCATGTGCGTGGTGCCGTGCTCGCTCTCGACCACGTCGAGTGCGGTCTGGCTCGGGTTGGGCGTGAGGGTGACGCTGCCGGGGACGACTCCGCGCACCGCCAACGAGCGCTCGTAGTCGTGCTCGTGGCCGCAGACCACCAGGTCGACGCCGTACTTGTCGAACAGCGGGCCGTACGCCGCGCGCAGCGCGAGATCGGCGCCGTTCGCGGCGGTCGCCGAGCTGATCATCACCTGGTGCATGCAAATGACGATCCAGTCGATGTCCTTCGAAGCCCGTGCCGACTTGAGCTCCTTCTCCAGCCAGGCGAGCTGCCGACCGCCGGAGTAGCCCTTGATGTAGATGTCGCCGCCCTCCTGCAGGGCGATCTCGTCGTTCTGCAGGGTGATCACCTTCACCGAGCCGACGGTGAAGGAGTACCAGAGGTTGTCGAGCTCGGGCTGGGTCTCGGTCGAGGGCAGCTCGAAGTAGGTCTGGTACGCGTCGAGACCGAGCTTGCCGTTGCCCAGCTCGATCTCATGGTTGCCCGCGGCCGGCATCCACGGACGGAATCGCGCCGAGCGGCTGTTGTTGGTGAGGAAGTCGCGCCAGACGCGAATGCGGTCGGGCCCGGTGTTGGCGTAGCAGAGGTCACCGTTGAGGAGGTGGAACAGCGGGCCGACCTTCTCGATGCCGGTGACGATGTCGGCGGCGGCGGGCGTGGCGTTGGGCTCGAAGTCCCGGCCCGATGCGTCGGCCGGGTTCGCTCCGGTCTTCCACGTCACACTGGGCGCGCCCTGGTCGCCGAAGCTGGTGAAGGTGAACGGAGCGCGGCCGGACGGCGCCGTGTGGAAGGTGCCGGCGTCGGGGGTGGCGCCGTCGTGCTGGGCCGCGTACAGGTAGTCGGTGTCGGCCTTGAGCTTGCTGATCAGCGCGTGATGGACCCAGACGGTCCGCCCGGAGGTGCCGTCCACGTAGGTCTTCGTCCTCGCGTGCACCGTGGAGCCGAAGCCGCCACTCAGCGTGCCGTAAACGACCCGGGGGTTCTTGACGGCCGCGTCGGTGACCCACGAGACGACCATCTGGCTGCGCGGGTCGGCGCCGAAGGTCAGGTGCAGGCCCTGGACGGGAGTGGTGGCCGAGCCGGTGGTGAGACCGGTGACCTCCGACTTCGACGGGACCGCCTCGGCGGTTCCGGCGCCGAGGACCAGTGGACCGGCGGCGGCGCCGGACACTGTCGCGCCGAACAGGCCGAGCGCGTTGCGACGGGAGATTCTGGTCTGCTTGGGTTCTTCGGACATTCCGGGGGCCTTTCGCGTCGTCGGGTGCAGCCGCACACCGACCGGACAGCAGCGCTCCGAACCTGACAGCGTGCTGCGGCAGGTCAGCGCTGCGCGCACTCACGGACGCTAGGAAGCACGGTCGACCGGAGCGGTGCGACAGGTATGAACGCCAGATGTCGGTCACCGCAACGGACGGCAATTCCCGCAGCGGCCTCGCCCTGTCTTGGCTAATGCCTCAGGGCGGTTGGGGTGTTCGGGCGCGCTCCCGTGTCGCGCGGCCGGCAAGTGGCGGGCAACCGGTCGGCATGCCACCGCACTCGACACGACCCAGCGCGAGGGCTGGGACTTCCTCATGGAGATGGATCCCCACTTCTCCGTCGCGTTTCCGGGTGAGGATCGCGGCAGGATCACGGTGGGAGTCGTCGAGGCAAAGGATGGAGCCCTCACGCTCATGGAGGCACCGGACTGGAACGGCTCCGTGAGCGTCACCTTCGACCTCACCTGAGTTCAGCCCCCGAGGGCAGGAAGCTGGTGGCCGGCCCATACCGTTGTTACCCCCAGTGACAACGGCTGTCTTGCCGTCGAACTGTCCCCTGATCAAGGCTCCTGTTCGGCGGAGGTCTGCGTGGCGCGGTTGCTTCTCCGTGCCTGACTCGCACCCGCCGCCGGCTCCCGCCGAAGTCGTGATCGCACGCCGAACGCCGCAGAGTTCCGGGCGCCGCCTGGTCGGCAGCGGGAACCGCCGATCGTGATCATGGCAGGGTCCGGAGACGGGAACGTGTTGTTATGCTGATGGCTGACATTGGACGGCAATGAGGAGTCACAGACGTGGTGGGTGACGACGACATCTCCGGGTGAGATCCGGATCTGACGGCCACCGGCCGGCGCTCAGGAGCGCTGCCGAGGTGGTCCGTTTCGTCGTACCCCTTCTCCCACGTCTGCCCAGGGCAGAGGTCTACGCTCTGCCCCCGTACCTCCGAGGTCATTTCCATGTCCGATGCCGCTGTCGTCTGCTCGAACGTCTCCTTCGCCTGGCCCGACGACACCCCCGTCTTCCACGAGCTGTCCTTTTCCGTCACACCCGGCCGTACCGGCCTGGTAGCGCCCAACGGCTCCGGCAAGAGCACCCTGCTCAAGCTGATCGCCGGTGAGCTGAAGCCCGCCACGGGCTCGGTGTCGGTGAACGGCACGCTCGGCTACCTCCCGCAGACCCTGCCCCTGACCAGTGACCTCACGGTCGCCGAGGTGCTCGGCGTCGCCGCGGTGATCCGCGCCCTGGACGCTGTGGAGTCCGGGGACGTCGACGAGAAGCACTTCGCCGCCATCGGTGACGACTGGGACATCGAGGAGCGCACCCGCGCCCAGCTCGACCGTCTGGGTCTGGCCGACCTCACCTTGGACCGCAGCCTGAGCACGCTCAGCGGGGGCCAGGTGGTCTCCCTCGGGCTCGCCGCCCAGTTGCTCAAGCGTCCCGACGTCCTCCTGCTCGACGAGCCGACCAACAACCTCGACCTGCAGGCCCGGCACAAGCTCTACGACGTGCTGTCGGACTTCAACGGCTGTCTGCTCCTGGTCAGCCACGACCGTGCGCTGCTGGACCGCATGGAACGCATCGCCGAACTCGGCGGCGACGAACTGCGCCTGTACGGCGGTACTTTCACCGAGTACGAGGAGGCCGTCCGAGCGGAGCAGGAGGTTGCCGAGAAGAACGTCCGCAACGCCGAGCAGGAGTTGAAGCGGGAGAAGCGGGAGCTGCAGCAGGCCCGCGAGCGCGCCGAGCGCCGGGCGAGCAATGCCTCAAAGAACCTGAAGAACGCCGGGTTGCCCAAGATCTTCGCCGGCAACATGAAGCGCGGCGCGCAGGAGGCCGCGGGCAAGTCCGGCACGATGCACGCTTCCCGGGTCAGCGATGCGAAGGCTCGCCTCGACGAGGCCGGGCGGGCCTTGCGCGAGGAGCAGCGGCTCACGCTGGAGCTGCCGGACACCCAGGTGCCGGCCGGCCGCAACCTGTTCCTCGGCGAGGGCATGCGGGTCCGCCTGGGCGACCACGAGGTGTTTGCGGCGGGCGGCGTCGACCTGAGCGTCCGGGGGCCCGAGCGCATCGCGCTGACCGGTCCCAACGGCGCCGGCAAGAGCACGTTGATGCGGCTGGTCACCGGGGTCCTGGCTCCGGACGGCGGGGAGATCAAGCGCAACGACGGGAGGATCGCGTACCTGTCGCAGCGACTGGATCTGCTGGACCTGGACCGCACTGTGGCGGAGAACTTCGCCGCGTTCGCGCCCGAGCGGCCCGAGGCGGAGCGGATGAACCTGCTCGCCCGGTTCCTCTTCCGGGGCGCGCGGGCCCACCTGCCGGTGGGTGTGCTCTCCGGCGGCGAGCGGCTGCGCGCCACCCTGGCGTGCGTTCTGTGTGCGGAGCCGGCGCCGCACCTGCTGCTGCTCGACGAGCCCACCAACAACCTCGACCTGCTCAGCGCGGGCCAGCTGGAGAGCGCGCTCAACTCCTACCAGGGTGCCTTCATGGTGGTCAGCCACGACGAGCGGTTCCTCGCCGAGATCGGGATCACCCGATGGCTGCGGCTGGCCGACGGGGTGCTCAAGGAGACGGGCGCACCGGTGGTGTGAGCCGCTGACGTGCGACCTGGTTGGCGTCCGAGGACGTCGCACCCGGCGGGCCGAGAACCGACCGATCCCGCCGGGACGTTACCCCGTACCTCGGCCCGCTCTGCTCGCCCACGACCTCGTCCGGACTCCGGGTGGACGTCGCTTTCTTGATGGTGTCTGCTTCACCGTCTCCCCCGGTCAGCGCATCGGCCTGATCGGGGAGAACGGCGTCGGCAAATCCACCCTGCTGCGGCTTCTCGCGGGCGTGGACGAGCCCGACGCGGGAAGCATCTCACGGCCCCGCGACGTCGGTTTCGTCCAACAGGAGATGCCATTCGACGCGCAAGTCACCCTCGGCGCCGTACTGGACGCGGCGTTGCGCGAGGCCCATGAGGAGCTCACGCAATTGGACCGGATCGGCGGCGGTCTCCTCGGAGCGCTCACTGGCGAGCAGGCCGGCCATCAGCATCAGCGCCAGACCCGCCAGGACGATCAGCTGCAGGGCGCTGATGAGCAGCGTCGAGCGGCTCACCAGCAGGGTGCGGCCCAGGCCTTCCGCCAGCGCGGACAGCTCGCTGCCCACCGTCGTCTCCCCGCTCAGCACGGTGTCGTCCAGCTGCCCCACCGTGCGGCGGACGTCCTGGCCGAAGCGGTCGAGCCGGGCGAGGTAACAGTGTGTTACGAATGGTCGACCAGGTCACCGCGGGGCTGGGCGGCAGCACACATTGCACCCACGCCACGACGTGACCCAGCTGCCCCGTGACCACTCGGAAGTGGGTGGCAGCCGATCGGATGTTCATCGCAATCTTAGGCCTGCATGTGTTTCCACTGTGTGAACAGGGGACCGCTTGGTGGCCCTTATGCTGACCGGCATGAGTGAGGGACTGCTGGAACGGCGTGAGGGCCCGGCGGGCGACGGGGCGGCCTCCGAGGCGATGGTCGTGGTCGAGGACCTGGTGCGCGCCTTCGGCACCGGGGACACCGCGGTGCACGCCCTGGGCGGAGTCTCCTTCTCCGTGGCGCGCGGGGAACTGGTCGCGCTCAAGGGCCGCTCGGGCTCGGGCAAGACCACCCTGCTGAACATCATCGGCGGCCTGGACCGCGCCGACGCCGGCCACGTCACCGTCGACGGCACCACCCTGAACGGCCTGCCCGAACGCGACCTGCTCGCCCTGCGCCGCGACCGCATGGGCTTCGTCTTCCAGTCCTTCGGCCTGCTACCCATCCTCACCGCCGCCGAGAACGTCGGCGTCCCCCTGCGCCTGCGCAACACCCCCCGCCGCGAACGCGAAGAACGCGTCAACCTCCTGCTCTCCCTCGTCGGCCTGCAAGGCCACGCCGGACAGCGCCCCGGCGAGATGTCCGGCGGCCAGCAGCAACGCGTCGCCATCGCCCGCGCCCTCGCCAACCGCCCCGCCCTGATCATCGCCGACGAACCCACCGGCCAACTCGACGCCGACACCGGCCGCGCCGTCATGGAACTCCTGCGCGCCGTCGTCCACAGCGAAGGCGTCACCGCCCTCGTCGCCACCCACGACCCCCAGCTCATCGCCCTCGCCGACCGCGTCCTCGAACTCCGCGACGGCCACATCACCACCACCGACTGACCCCACCCCACGCGGCGGCGGCGCGACCCGACGAGTTGGCCGCCTGGTACTGCTACGCCGCGAACCGGCCTGCGACATGGCGGCGTTCGGGCACGGGATGACCGTGTTGGGCACCGGCCGCCGACCGTGACCCCCATGATCACGTGGGCCATGGTCCCGGCCTCGATGCGCGGTCACCGCGATACGGGCGTCGACGCGGCGTCGCAGTACGACTCGGGTTCACGGGTGGGCAGCCCGCGGATACTCCCCCAACGAACCGGGCCACAGTTCCAAGGGATGCCTGCGGAGAGTGCGGGGTGGGCGGCGGCCGAAGCCACCGCGAGACGGTCAGGCGGCGGGCTGCCGGCCCTGGTTGTCGAGGTGGCAGCGGGCGGTCAGGCGTCGGGGTCGACTTCGGGGTGCGTGAAGCGCACGGGCTTGCGCAGCGACCGGGCGTAGGCGATTTCGGCTCGGGTGCTGTCTCCGATGTAGTCGCCGACCACGAGCACCTCATCAGCGAGCCGGATCTTCGCCCGGTGCAGATCGTCGAGTCGAACCTTCAGCGCCTCGGCCTCGGCAGGATCGGACCAGAGTTCGTGCGGCGACTTCATGTCACAGCCCGGTTTGACGACAATCTTTCCGGCTTCGGTCTGCCGCAGATCGGCCTCGTTCATCTCGGTCATGAAGCGCGTGGAGCCGCAGATCACGACGATACGCGGGAGGCTCAACAGCCTCTTCGCGTCGGCGAGCTTCTCCTCGGGGGTGAGCAGTTGCGGGTATGACACTGGTTCCCTCCTTGTGGTGTGGTCCAAGGGGTGCCTGCGGAACGAGAACGAGGGCGCCCAAGATCGTTTTGTGACGAACGACGTGGACCCCCTCGCGACAGCACCCTATGCGACGACCGACGACATGCCGAAGGAACATCCCGACCTGGCGCCGTGACGCCCACCGGTCGGCATTACGCCCCGCCCGAGCGATGCCGAACTGGTCGCCCTCGCCACGATGCAGGCCATACTCGGCTACACCTCCGAGGCCAAACGACTCCGCCATGCCCGTGCCCACCCGCGCCACCTCTTCCCCTACCTGCCCAAGCAGCTCGGCTACAACAAGCGGATGCGCAAGGCCGCCGGTCTGATGCGAAGCGACAATCGGATGGTGGCCATCACCACCTCGGTGTGGACCGACGACGTATGGGTCGTGGACTCCACCCCGGTGGAATGCGCCGCTCCCGCGAGACCGTCAAACGCTCCGACCTGGCAGGCTGGGGCGAATACGGCTACTGCGCCGGCCGCAGCCGCATCTTCTGGGGCCTGCGCCCGCACCCGATCTGCACCCTTCAGGGCCTGCCCATCGCCTTCGCCCTGACCGGGGCCAAGGCCGACGAACGCGAGACCCTCCTCGGCCCTCCCGGCAGCCCAATGCGAGCTTCGGCCAGAGCGCCCCCGACAGACTCTCTTCGGGGACAGGAACCACACCGGCCGTGGTTTCGAACGCGAGGTCCCCTAATGGCGCGTGAGCTGGTGCTTTGGTCGACGGTACGGTCGTGGGGTGGAGTCCGAGAGGTTGAACCAGTGCCCACTGCATGGAGTTGGCATGCATCCTGTGCACTTGGTTGGACGGCGCCTTGAGCGGGTGATCGTGTCTCGGCACCTGTATGACGCGGAGGCCCCGTCCGACCCGCTGGATGTGTGGTTGATCGACAGCAACGAGGTCGCCACCCGCATCACGACCGGCTCTGACTGGTGCCTGATCGTCGAGGCGTCTGCCCCCTACGAGGGATACGACATGGGAGGGCACGGCCGTATTGAAGTCGGACCGATCAGCGGTGAGACGCCATTTGCGGACCACCTCGGCGAGACGGTCCTGGCAGTGCGGGAAGAGGGCCCGGACAACGGGCGCCTTGCCCTGGAGATCACGTTTTCCTCCGGCCGGGTCCGGTGCGAGATGCGGGCCGGAGATCTCCGTCTGTCCACCGGATGACTCGTATGCCTGTGCCGGCAGAAGCCGTGTGAGGATCCTGCAGTGGCTGGTGTGATCACAGCGTCGGAACCGTCCTGGACAGCCCCGTTCACCGGGCAGAGCCCGCGCTGCTTCGGCAAGTTGTCCACCGCGTTGCGTCGCGAGGGGGCGGATGAGGTGCGACGGGGTCGGCCGTGGGGGTTGCCCCTGGAAGACCGGGTGGATGCCGACGCCCCGTACCGCGGGGTCGGCGCTGCGGGGCGCTGCGCATACGGCGCACTGACCCCTCGGGGCGTCAAGACGTTCAGGACACCCGGGTGGCGTACACGTCAGCCGGTCGCCGGTTGACCACTGTCGGCAGCCCTCGCCACCGCTGCATGTGCCGCCTGCAGGATCTGCTCCGACAAAGGCGTGCCTGCGGTGGCACGGGCGAGAAGTATGCCGCCGACGAGCGTGGCATAGGCGGCCAGGCCGGCGTCACCAGGCGCGATCCACCCCGCGAGTTCCTCGACGCCCCTGGCGTAGGTCTCCCTGTGCTCGGGCTCACGCGCAATGTCGCCCGCGAAACCGGCTGCGGGACAGCCGGTGCCGGGGCTGTCGCGATGCTCGACGGAGAAGTAGGACTCAAGCAGCGACTGCCACGCCGCCTGGTGCCCCCCAGCCTCGTGGTCGAGAGTCACGAGGTCTTGCAAATTGTCGGCGAACGCCTTGGCGGTCGCCTCGTCGACGAGCGCGGCCTTGGAGGCGAACTGCTTGTAAAAGCCGCCTTGAGTGAGTCCGATCGCCTTCATCACATCCGCAATGCCGACCTTGGCAACACCGTCCTCACGGAACAGCCGAGAGGCCGCGGCCACCGTTCGCTCCCGGTTGGCCCTCGCTTCTGCTTGCGAGACGCGACTCATTTATCACCCTCCGTAATGCCGACTGGTCCTCTGCCCCGTCGCGGCTGCTACGAAGACCAGCGGGCCGACACCCCGAGTTTAAGATTATGCCTGCTGTCTATCGCCTGCCACAGTCACTCCGGCCTCGCCCCGTGCGCAACTGCGACCGACGTCAACGGCGTATGCCCTTCATGCGCCCGGGTACTGATCAGAACGCCGCCGCGGGCCGGGTGGACGCCTCCTGGGGCCGCTTCACCGGATCACGCCATGCCGTTCCGGGGCAGTCCGCTCGCGCACCCGGTCGGCGGGGCGCCGCCGGGTGCCGGCCGAGTGCCCCGACCATCGCGCCGGCTGCGCCTGAGCCTGTCCGGCACTTCACGGCACCGACACGGCGAAGGCCCGTCTCACCATCCCCACTCCCTCCGTCGAGCGCGTGATCGCTGCTCCTGCCGCGCAGCCCGACAGGACGCCAGTCACCACGACAGCTATTTGACCGATCGTTCTAGATGGGCCTACATTCAGCGTGTGGGCAGGACCAAGGAATTCGATCCGGACGCGGTGTTGCAGTCGGCTCTTGAGCTGTTCTGGCGCCTCGGTTACGAAGCGACGTCGATGGCGGACCTCGTCGAGCATCTCGGCATCGGTCGCGCCAGCATCTACGCGACCTTCGGCAGCAAGCACGACCTGTACCTCAAGGCGCTGGACCGGTACGTCGAGATGCGCGACCCGCCCGTCATCGAGCAACTGTCCCAGCCGGGGCCGGCGTTGCCGGCGGTGCGTGCCGTGGTGCGCCGCTTCGCTGCGGAGGCCACTTCGCCGGAGGTACGGCTGACCGGCTGCTTCGTCACCAACACGGCCGCGGAACTGGCCCCGCACGACCATGCGGCCGCCCGCCGGGTGGAGATCAGCTGGGAGCACGTCGAGACCACGCTGTACTCCGCTCTCGTACGGGCCCAGGCCCAGGGCGAGCTCGCGGAGGACCGCGATCCGCGTGCACTGGCCCGATTGCTCCTCGTCCTGATGCAGGGCATGCGGGTCGTCGGCAAGGCGTCGAACGATCCCGCGCGGGTGCAGAGCGCGGCGGAGCAGGCATTGGCGCTGTTGGCCTAGTCGGTTGCATCGGGACGGACAGCCGGCCGCCCTTGCGCATGTGACTGGACTCGTACAACGCGCTCTAGAAATTGAACCGATCGGTCAAATAATTGGGGAGATCCATGGCCGCCCCCAGCACCGTCCGCGCCGCCGCCTCGTGGAACCGGCGAGCCTTCGTCCTCCTCGCCGGCGCGCAGACCACGCTCATCTACACGCTCTCCGCCATCGCCGTACCGCTGCCCGACATCGGCCGCGAGTTCGGTCTGGACCGCGCCGACCTGATCCTGCTCAGTGCCGCTTACGGGTTGTCCTTCGCAGGACTGGTGCTCTTCGGCGGAAGTCTCGCCGGCCGCTACGGCGGACGGCGTGCTTTCATCGCGGGACTCCTGCTCTTCGCCGTGGCGTCTGCCGCCGCCCCGCTCGCCCCGGGCATCGGGGTGCTGCTCGTCGCGCGCTTCGCCCAGGGTGCGGGCGCGGCCATCGTCGCGCCGGCCGCCATGGCCGTGCTGCGCACCGTCTTCCCCGCGCCCGCCGACTACGGCAGGGCCATGGCGACCTGGGGCGGGCTGTCCGTGCTCGGCGCAACGGCGGGCAACCTGCTCTCCGGCGTCATCGCGTCCCAGCTCTCGTGGCGCTGGGCCCTGGGCGTGCCCCTCGTGGTGGCGGTCACGGCCCTCGCCCTCACCCGCAGGCTGCTGCCGGGCACCACGCCGAACCGCGGCAGAGCGCTCGACCTGCCGGGCGCGCTGCTCGCCACCGCCGGGATCACCCTCGCCAGCTACGGATTCGTCGCCACAGACGCCCGGCCCTGGCTGTCGGCGGGCGTCATGGGACCGCTGTTCGGCGGGACCGCACTGGTGGCCGCGTTCTGGTACGTCGAGCACCGGGCCCGCGATCCACTGCTGCCTCCGAGCTTCCTCCTCGACCGGCGACGGGCGATGGCTTTGACGGCCACCGCTTTGAGCGCGTGCGGGACCGGGATGACGTTCGTGGTCCTCTCCCTTCACCTGCAGCAGGACCGCGGATGGTCGCAGCTGCAGACTTCGGCCGCCTTCGTTCCGTTCGCCGTGGCGTTGATCGCGTCGGGACGCGCGGCACGTCCGCTCATCGATCGGTACGGGCCCCGAGTCGTCGCGGCCGCCGGCCTCGGCACAGCCGCTGCCGGGCTTGCGCTCCTCGCGTTCACCGGGTTCGACGTGCACGCTCCCTACGCGTACGGATTGCTGCCCGGCCTCGTCGTGCTGCCGCTCGGGGCTGCCGCCTCCTTCGCCGCAGCCGCCGTACTCGCCACCGACGGTGTTCCCCACGAGCAGAGCGGACTCGCGGGCGGCGTCCTGAACACCGCGATGGAGCTGGGCCCGACTGTGCTGTTCGCCGTCCTGCTCACCCTGGGCAGCGACGCCTCGTCCCTGGCTGCGACCGGCGCTCTGCTGGCCGTTGTGGCCTTCCTGCACTGCCGCCGCACCAAGTAGGCCGGCGAATCACATCACCATCCGTCACACACGCCCCTGTCATCACACAACCCAAAGGAGTCACCGAAATGAACCGCTTCACCGGCAAGACCGTGCTCGTCACCGGCGCGGGCTCCGGCCTCGGCCGTGCGATCGCGATCGCCTTCGCCGCCGAGGGTGCGTCCGTGGTCGCGGCGGGCCGCACTGCGGCGCCTCTCGACGAGACGGTCAGCCTCATCGAAGCCACAGGCGGCACCGCCGCCGCCATCACCGCAGACGTCACCGACTCCGGACAGCTCGACACCCTCGTACGCAGGACCGTCGCCCGCTTCGGCAGTCTGGACGTCGCGGTCAACAACGCCGGCACCTTCCGCGGCGCCGTACCCGCCGGCGAAATCGAAGCAGACGACTGGGACGCGGTTCTGCGGACCAATGTCACCGGCGTGTGGCTGGCCATGAAGCACGAGATGGCTCACATGAAGGACAACGGCGGCGGCACCATCGTCAACATCTCCGCCAACCTGGGCGCACACCGGCGGATCCCGAACGCCGCCGCCTACATCACCTCAAAGGCAGCGGTCTCCGCGCTCACCCGCGCCGCCGCCCTCGACCACATCCACCAGAACATCCGTATCAACGCGGTCAGCCCGGGCGCCTCCGACGCGCCCATGTCCCTGCGCCCCGGCGAGACCGAGGCCGACCGCGCGGAGCGGATGAAGTCGGAGAACCCGCTCGGCCGGGTCGCGGAAGCCGAGGAAGTGGCAGCCGCAGTCCTGTACCTCGCCTCTCCCGCTGCCGGCTCGGTCGTGGGCGCAGACCTGGTCATCGACAGCGGCGCCTCGGCCTGACGAACATCCGCCCGGCCACGGCAACGAGGCACACCGACCGGGCTCGACGGCCTCGAAGGCCTGCCGCACCGTTTCACGGGTCGTGGCCAGGTCGCTGAACGGCAGCTCGGGCAGCAGCGGAACGACGTCGGCGAGTTACTCGTGGACGGTGCGGGTCATGGCGGTCACCTCCCCGCGGGGTTGCCCTGGGCGAGGCGGGAGATGTGGTCCCACTCCTCCAGCCCCGCGAGCCGGCCGGCGAACTCGGTGCGCAGCGCATCGAGGCCGCCCGCACCGAACAGCACTCGCAGCGGCGGCTTCGGGGCGTCGGCCACCGCCAGCAGTGCCGCCGAGGTCGCGGCCGGATCACCCGGAACGAAACCGCTCGCACGCGCACCGGCGTACAAAGCCTCCCGGGCGTGGGTGTAGGCCGGGTTGGGCCGCGACTGCGGAGAGGCCGCGGCCAGGTCGGTGGGGAACATGATCGGCTCGATCAGTGTGACGTGGATGCCGTACACCGCGACCTCGGCGGCCAGGGACTGGCTCATCGCTTCCAGGGCCCACTTGGAGGCCTGGTAGATGCCCAGCGCCGGGTAGGCGACCAGCCCGCCGATCGAGGAGACCTGCATGATCCTGCCGGAACGGCGCTCGCGCATCCCCGGCAGTACGGCCCGGGTCGTCCACAGCGCGCCGAAGTAGTTGACGTCCATCTGCGCCCGGGCCTGATCCGCGCCGACCTCTTCGACCGCGCCGTGGAGCATGTGCCCGGCATTGTTGACCAGGATGTCGATGCCGCCGAACTGCTGCTCGGCGGCATCGACCGCCGCGTCGACGGCAGCCCGGTCGGTGACGTCGAGTTCCAGCGGCAGCAGGCGGCTGCCGTAGCGGTCGGCGAGCGGCTTGAACACCGCTGCGTCGCGTGCGGTGGCGGCGACCTGGTCCCCGTGCTCGAGGACCGCCTCGGCCCAGAGCGCGCCGAGCCCTCGCGAGGCGCCGGTGATGAACCATGTGCGGGCAGTAGCCATGCGATTTCTCCGTACGTGAGTCGGTGCAGCCCAGCGTCGGTGGTCGGGCGCGCGATAGGCAGAGTGAGGTTGTCCCTGGCTACCGCTTCGCCGGGAGCACAGACTCTTCGTCATGGACACCCAGCAGCTCGCCCAGTTCCTCCGCATCCGGCGCGAGGCACTCAGCCCTGCCGACGTCGGCCTGGCCGCGGCCGGGCGGCGCCGTACTCCGGGGCTCCGCCGGGAGGAGGTGGCCGGGCTCGCGGGCATCTCGACCGACTACTACACCCGCCTCGAACAGGAGCGGGCCACGGCGACGCCGTCGGAGTCGGTGCTGCGCGCACTGACCCGCGCGCTGCGGCTGAGCCTGGACGAACGCGACCACCTCTACCGGCTGTGCGGCCTGAACGTGCCGGACCGCAGGCGCGGCGACCGGCACGTCGCCCCGGCCCTGCTGGCCGTCCTCGACCGGCTCTACGACGTGCCCGCGCAGGTGATGACCGACCTTGGTGACACGCTGGTCCAGAACCACCTCGCCCGTGCCGTGTTCGGTGACCTCACCGGCCGCAGCGGCCCCGAGGCGAGCATCATCTACCGCTGGTTCACCGACCCCGGCACGCGCTGCGGGTACCCGGTCGAGGACCACTCCTACGAGTCGCGGGCCCTGGTCGCCGACCTGCGGGCCGCCGTCGGCCGCCGCGACGACGACGCCGCCCGCACCCTGGTCGACCAACTGCGCGGCGCCAGCCCCGAGTTCGCCGCGTTGTGGGATCTGCACGACGTCGCCGTGATGCGGTTCCGCCGCAAACGGATCCTGCACCCCGAGGTCGGCCTGCTCGATCTGGACTGCCAGTCCCTGATCGACGAGGACCGCACCCAGGTCCTCGCCCTGTTCTCGCCGGTCGCCGGAACCGCGACCGCCGAGCGGCTCACCCTCCTCGGCCTCACCAGCAGGCCCCGTCAGCGCCGCGCAAGACCGTGAGCCCGGCGCCGGGGTTGGGTCAGGCGACCCGCAGCTCACGTGACCGGGCGTCGCCATCGTCCGGTAGATCTTGTTCGGCCCAGACGACCTTGCCTCCCGGCGCCGGTCGCGATCCCCATCGGCGGGAGAGCTGAGCGATCAGGAACATGCCGCGGCCGTTCTCGTCCGTGATGTCGGCGTTGCGCAACTGCGGAACGCCGACGTTGGTGTCCGACACCTCGCAGGTCAGGACGGTGTGCCGTTTCAGGCACAGGGTGACCGTGCCGGATCCGTGGCGTACGGCGTTGGTGACGAGCTCGCTGACGATGAGCTTCGTGGAGTCCGCGAGATCGCCCAGTCCCCATGCGCGCAGCTGGCCGGTCACCAACTGCCGTGCGCTGCCTGAGGCATGATCGTCACTGGGCAGTGTCCAGGAGGCCGACCGGGTACCGAGTGAGCAGGTGCGGACCAGGAGCAGGGTGACGTCGTCGCACGATGCCTGCTCCAAGAAGGAGTTCGTCGCACGGTCGCAGAGGTCTTCCAGGGCGCGGTCCGGTTCGGCGAGGGCGGCTCCCAGGTTGTTCATGCCGTCCTGGATGTCGTGGTCGCGGGACTCCACCAGGCCGTCTGTGTAGAGCGCGATCAGACTTCCCTCGGGCAGTTCCAGCTCCACGGGCTGGAACGGTTCTCCGAGACCGAGACCGAGGCCGAGCGGGGTTCCGGGGGGCAGGTCCGGGAAGGTGACCCGGCCCTGCGGGTCGATGATCGCGGGCGGGGGATGCCCCGCCCTGGCCATGGTGCACACGCGGGTCGCCGGGTCGTAGACGGCGTATATGCAGGTGGCCCCCATGACGGCCGCCGTGCCGTCCGCGGGCTCGGTGTCTTCCTCCTCGACCAGTCGCTGGATCGTGTTGTCCAGGCGCGACAGCAGTTCGGCGGGTGGCAGTTCCAGATCGGCCAGGGTGCGGACGGCGGCGCGGAGCGTCCCCATGGTCGCCGCGGCGTGGAGGCCGTGCCCGACGACGTCGCCGACGACGAGGGCGACGCGCGCTCCGGACAGCGGGATCACGTCGAACCAGTCACCACCGACGCCGTGGTCGATGTCGGCCGGGAGGTAGCGCGAGGCCGCCTCGACCGCTGTGCCACCCCGCAACCTGCGCGGAAGCAGATTGCGCTGCAGGGTCAGGGCCGCGGTCTGCTCACGCGCGTACTGGCGGGCATTGTTCAGCGCCCGCACGGCGCGCCCGACGAGCTCTTCGGCCAGCAGCAGGTCGCTCTCCTGGAACGGCGTGGGGTCCTCGGTGCGGACGAACAGCACCACGCCGAGCACGGCGCTCCGCGCACGGATCGGGACGACCATCAGCGAGTGCACTCCGTGCGTGCGGAGCGCCTCCCCAACCGCCGGAACCTCGTCCATCCAGATACCAGGTGCACAGTCGAGAATCGGCTCAAGGTGCGACTTGCCCGTGCTCAGGACCGCGGCGAACGGCGAGGCCGACGGCACGGTGACCGGCTTGCCGCGCACCCACGGAGATTCCGGAGCCCCTGCGTGGATCGAGGCCAGCCCCGCACGGCGCAGCGCGGGGCGGCGTTCGCCGCCCGACCCCACACGGATCGGAGAGCCGTCGCCGGACGGCGCCGAGTGGTCCAGATCCACGGCGACGAAGTCGGCCAGCAGCGGTACCGCGAGGTCGGCCAGTTCCTGGCTGGTCTGCATCACGTCGAGCGTCCCGCCGAGCCGTGTACCGGCCTCGCCCACCACCGCGAGCCGCTCCCGGATCAAACGGCTCTCGGCGAGGTCGGCACTGACGAGACACACCCCGAGAGATTCGCCGCCGGCGCCCTGGAGACAGTGAAACGAAGCCGCGAGGGGGTGTGCCCGACCCATGCTCACCGGCAGCCACGTTCGATACTCGTGCACCTTCGTGGTGCCACTCTGCAGCACCTGCCGCGTCATCTCCTCGAGCGCTTCCGTCCTGGGACCGGGAAGCACCTCGGTGAGCCGGCGTCCCAGCCGCCGGTCACAAGGAATGCCGTCATGCTCCTCCATCACGTCATTGACGAACACGCACCGTAGTTGCGGGTCGCGCACGGCGACCCCGATCGGCGCGCGGCCCAGGAGCGGCCCGCTCACCAGGCTGCTCATCGCCTCCCCGGAGAGCGTGCCGGTGTCGACCAGCGAGACGAGCCACCGCACCGCTCCAGCCAGGCCGCGGAGCATCGTGATCCGCAGGCACGCCTCGATCACGCGTCCGTCCCGATGGCGCACCGCGGTGGTTCCCGACCAGCCGTTCTGGGCACGGCAGTGCTTGACGAAGTCCGACGTGCTTTGACGCTCTCCGAACAGCGGCAGCACGAGTGCGGCCGACCGACCCACCACATCCGCGGCCGAGTGCCCGACGAGGTCTTCGGCGGCCTGCGTCCACCCGACGACGGCTCCCTGCTCGTCGAGCATCGCGATCGCCGTGTCCGGGAGACCGAGCCTGTTCGATTGTTTACCGAGCGCCAAGGCCTCGAAGCTCTTTGTGGTCATCGAACCGTCGTCCTTAGTCTGGGTGGGATCGGTCGTGCGGTCGGAGAATTACCGCGATTACCAGAAAGACCAAGCAAGGCCGTCATCTGTGACAAATCGGTCAGATGGAGTCGGTCGAGCCCCTCTGCCCTCCAGGGGCCGGTGCCGAGGAAGACGGCCGTGCTGCACGTCGAGGTGCCCCGTGGACACCTCGACGTGGTGCCTGCTGCGCGAGCACATGTGACGAGGAGAGCACCCTCGGGCACCGCCGCGACGACGCGCGTCTCCCCGCTGGTGGATGGCGGAAGTTCCCTCGGCGCCTACTCCTATGGGCGATCCCCATCGAGCGGCCCGGGGTCTTGCCCCTGCGTGATGCGGTCTGCCCCGGTCCCGCGGGCGTGCTCACCGCGGGCATGGCTGCTGTGCGATCGCGCCGAGAACACCCGCAGGATCCCTCAACCGTGGCGGCGCAAGATCGTCTCGGTCTGCTCGTCGGCAGGGAAGAACAGCTCGATTGACAGATCGGACAGGGTGACGTCCATCGGGGTCCCGAAGGTGCTCAGGATGCTGAACATCGACAGTTCCTCACCCTCGAGCTCCAGCCGCCATGACAGGACCGGGTCGTCTGCTTCGTTCTCGGAAAGATGGCTCCAGGTGTGGCGTTCCGGGATGGCCGGCCAGGTCGCGATCTCGTCGGCGAGCGCGGCAAGGCGGGGGTCCTGGGTTCGCACGACGGCCCGGTCGAGCCGGCGCAGCAGGTAAGCGGACCATTGCGGAAAGTTCAGGGTGCGGCCGGCGAGTCCTGCAGGGTGCAGGGCGGTACGGAAGAGGTTGGTCGGCGTGCCGCCAACGTCCTCCGGGATTCCGGAGACCAGTCGGCGCGCAGCACGGTTGCTGAGCCGCACATTCCACTGCGGGTCGATTGCGACGCCGGGGAACGGCTCGTGCGTGTCCAGCAGCGCCTGCAACGAGGCCCGGACCCGGGCAAGCGCCGGTCCTGTGAGGGGTGTCTCCGGATAACGGGGAGCGTATCCGGCCGCCAGCAGCCAGTCGTTCCGCTCCCGCAGCGGCACGTCCAGATGCTGGGCGATCTTCATCAGCAAGTCGCGGCTCGGCTTCGACTTGCCCAGTTCGACGAAGCTCAGGTGGCGTGGCGAGATGCCGATCTCATGCGCCAGGTGCATCTGGCTGAGGCGGGCCAGTCCGCGTTGCCGGCGGATCAGGTGTCCGACGTTCGCATCTGTCACGGGACCTCACGATAGCCGGGCGGCATTGTCGGATCGAGTACCTGCCAGGTAATCGCATCCGCGCACCCTCAACAGGCAGGATGGCGACGTTCCCCCAGGTTGTGAAAGGAACCGAGAATGTCGCTCTTCGACGCCGCGGACGCAATGCGCTTTCTTACGCGGAGGTGCGCGCCGCCGAGGGAAAATCGGCGTGTTCTCGTCCAAGGTTCCGAAATCGGCCCCGTGGTTGTCGAGCGGGCGACCGTGGGTGATCTGGGGCAGGTCAACGAGATGCACCGGCGCTGCTCACCGGCCAGCCGCCGGGCTCGGTATCACCGGCCGCGCGAGTCGCTCACGCCCACCGAGTGGAGAACGCTGTGCGGTTCCGAAACCGGTTGGACCTGGCTCGCACGTCCGGCCGCCGATTGCGGTCGGGTTCTGGGCATGGTCAGCGTGCTTCCGTACTCCAACCGTTCATCGTGGGACCTCTCGATTCTGATCGATGATTCTTGGCAGGGCCGCAGACTCGGTACGATCATGGCCGGTCACGCCGTCGCGTCGACCCGAGCGGCCGGCATCGATTCCGTCGAGGCCATTACCGAACGCGACAACGTGAGGTCACTCAAGCTGCTGCGGCGCTTGGGCGCTGACATACGCGCCTGCGACGCATCCACTGTGGAGGCGCACATCCGCCTGCACCGCGTCGCGCCATGCGTGCGCTGAAGGAACGCACACCCCGCCGCCGCGAAGCACTTCGCCGCCAACATCCTGCGTCTCAACTACTTTCGTCGACGAAGGGCCAAACATGTTCGCTTTCAGGATTGCTCTCGTGGGTGCGTGGGCCGCGATCATGGTGGTGAGCATCAACGCCATCTCCACCCTCGGCTTGGCAGACGGCAAAGTGTTCTTCACGGATTTCTCGAACGGGTGGCGGGCGCAGGTCAACGGCGACTTCGTCATACATATTCTCATCGCGATGGCATGGGTCGCATACCGGGAGCGAACTTTTCCACGTGTACTGCTCGCGGTGCCGACAGTCCTCGGTAGCGTTTACCTGTTGCCGTATATCTTCGTTGCCACTTACACGTCACGGGGCCGGTTCACCGCACTCGTTCTCGGGAACGAGCGTGCAGGGCTGGTCGTCAACTGAGGGTCGGCTGCTGCGGTTCGGAGCAGGTCAGCGCTGCCGAGGCTTGCGTCAATCGACACTGTCGATCGCCGATTGCGATTGACGAGCCGGCAAGCCACACGACTTCGGTCTCGGAGAGTGTCGCGGCGGGCAATCATTGCGCGGCAAGCGCCGCCTTGTGGAGCAGCAAATGAAGGTTGTTGCGACGACGTCACACCTCCACACAGAGGGGAGCTCGCCCATGCGATCCACATCGCACGAGCAGGAACTCAGCCGGGTCGACATACCGCAGGGGACGATCACCTACCGAGTTGCCGGCCCCGCCGACAACCGCTATCCGCCGGTGGTTTTCGTGCACGGCCTTCTGGTCGACAGCCGGCTGTGGACCGACGTAGCGAACCGGCTGGCCGAACAGGGGATTCGCAGTTACGCGCCCAACTGGCCGCTGGGCTCGCACCACATCCCGATGGCCGCGGAAGCCGACTTGAGTCCGCATGGAATGGCTGATGTCATCAATGGATTCCTTGCCGCCATGAGCCTTGATGACGTGACGCTCGTCGGCAGCGACACCGGCGGCGGACTCTGCCAGTTCGCAATCGACGCTGATCACGGCCGAATTGGCAGGTTGGTGCTCACCAACTCCGATGCGTTCGAGCTGTTCCCGCCCCCAGGCTTCAAGATGGCCGTGGAGATCGGCCGGCACCCGGCGCTGCTGTGGATGCTGATGTGGGTGCTCACCCTCAGGCCGGTCAGGCAGAGCAATCGCGGCTACGGCTTGGTGTTCCGCGAAAAACCGAATGCCGGCGTGACCCGCCGCTGGATTGAGCCGGCGCTGAAGGACGGGCGCATCCGTCGGGATACCGCGAAGGTAATGGCCGCTATCCGGCCGGAAAGCTTGCTTGATGTGGGGTCACGTTTCGGTGAGTTCACCAAGCCGGTTCACCTGGTGTGGGGTGACGACGACGCGTTCTTCCCGCTCGAGGTCGCTGAGCGGCTTCGGAACGCATTCCCGAATGCCACATTGGTGACCATCCCGGGCGGGCGGACGTTCATCTCGATGGACCACCCGGATGTGGTGGCCGAGGTGGTGGCGACTGCCAGCGGCGTCGCGTGCTGACGAGCCCAATTCGGCCGAGCGAGCACCGCCGCCTCGCCTCGTTCCGCGAACACCTCGGCTGACGGAGGACACGCACAGCGCTGCCGTACTTGTACCTCGCCCGAATTCCGGCGGCGCAGTAGTCGAGCGCGGCAAGCAGGACCGACGCGGCTCGGTCCCGGAACGATCATCCCACCTGGTCCGGCCCGTTCCCGGTGATGAGCGCCACCGTCTTCACATGCCCCAACGCCTCGACAATCCTGTCGCCCGTCCTCATGTCCGGGCAGGCATGGAAAGGCGCCTCGTGCAGGCCGTCTTGACTCCACTTCCGTCGAATCCGGCTGCCGCAGGATGCGTGAGATCGTGACCCGTATGACCCGCATCCTGACCCGCACCGACCTGCTGAATCTGCTCGATCCCCTGGCCTGCATCCAGGCTCTGCGCGAGGGGTTCAGTGCCTCCGTTGCAAACGCGGTCCCCGGTCAGCGCGTCCGTACCGACCTTCCCTTTCCAGGTACCGCAACGGCTCTGCTGCCCGGACTGATGCCTGGCATCAACGCCTACACCGTCAAGGCCAACGCCAAGTTTCCCGCTGCCTCCCCTGCGCTCCGGGGAGTGATCTGTCTTCACAGCGGCACGGACGGCGAGCTGCTGGCCCTGCTGGACTCCGCGACCATCACCGCCTGGCGCACGGGGCTTGCTGCGGCGCTGGCCACTCACCTGATCGCCAGGCCGACCGGGAGCGGGCCCGACACGGTCGGCGTCATCGGAGCCGGCGCCCAAGCCGAACTCACCCTCCGCGGACTGCGTGCACTGCGAGGCCGGGACCGCCTCGTCGTCCACGACACCGATCCGCGGCGCGCAGCCTCCTTCGCCGACAAGCACGGCGGAACCGCTGTCTCCACGCCTGCACAGGTCGCCGCTGAGGCATCCGTCGTGGTCCTGGCGACGTGGTCCCGCGAGCCCGTCCTGCACCTGAAAGAACTCAGGCCCGGCCAGCACCTGACTTCTCTCGGTGCCGACGAGCCGGGAAAGCAGGAGCTTGCTCCGGACGTGCTCGCCTCCACTCGATTGATCGTCGACGACGTGGCACTCGTCGTCGCTCACGGCGCACTCGCCAACGCCGGCCTGCCGGCCTCCGCTGTTGCGGCGTCGTTGAGCGAGATCATCCGCGGTGACGCTCCCGCACGCACCCACGACCTGGAGATCACCGCCTACACCCCGGTCGGACTGCCCTGGCAAGACCTGGTCCTCGCTTGGCTGGCCTATCGACAGGCCGAGGTTCAGGAGATCGGTGCAAGCCTCGATCTCCTCTCCTGAGCAGCCACCTGCCCAGATCATCAGTTCCCGGAGCCAGGGTCGGTGATCGAGGGCAGCGCGTGACGTCCGGTGTCCTGACGTAGCAGCCGACTGTGGACGGCGGCAAGGTCGTGCGGGCCGAGCTGGACCGGCCTTCCGGACCCGTGCCCCCGAACGCGTAAGGATCCCCCTGGCGAGCGTCAGCTGAAGTGGATGTCGCCGAGGTCGATCGCGACCATGATCTCGTCGGGGATGGGGTGGCCGTCGACGTCGCGGAGGTAGGCCCGACGCTTGGTGGGCACGACGATGCCGTCCGCTTCCACGCAGTCGTACACATACTGCGCGGCGGCGAATCCGCCGGCCACGTCCACGTGGTAGTCGTGCCTGCGGAGCACATGGTCAGGGCCGAAGTAGAAGTCCTGATGGGTGCTGTGGCTGGCGATCCCGGATGGGAAAGCGGCCCGCAGCCCACGCCAGACCTCGTCCCCCTCCTGCCACGGCTCGATCTCGGTGACGGTAAAGCCGGGCATGGCCAGCAGGAACGGCGTGGTGAGGTAGGTCCACAGCGCATAGCCGTTGAAGTAGGCGCGGTCCAGCGGGTCCCAGGGGGTGTTGAGGGCATGGCCGCTGAAAGACGACCGCGGGTCCTCGCGAACGGCGACCACCCGCCCGTCAAGCTTGTCGATGCGCACACGTTCGGGGGTGAAGTCGCTCTTCTGGTCCGGGGCACCAAAGGGCCTGACCGAGGCGTGCTCCTCGTGGAGCAGCACCGTCATCTCGCGCGGCTCGGGATCCTGCGGCAGGCCCTTGGCGGCGAACAGTCGCCCCCCGCTGACCAGAGTGGCCCGCACCCGGGTCAGTTCCCGCCAGCGCGTGAGTCCTCCATGGGCTTCGATTGCCGCGGCAAGCAGTTCGTTCACGTAAGTCTCCTGCATTCGGTCGGCACCATCCGTCAGAGCCTGGACAGTCGCCTCGAGCTATCTCGACGCCGCAATCGCCATCCGCCCCGCGCCGCCGCGGCTGAGGTGCACGCCGAACGCCGACGTCGCCAGGCCCAGTACGGCGGCTGTGCACCAGACGATCCGGAAGTCGTGAAGTGAGGCGGCCCCGATGTGGGAGCCGACCACCGCGACCAGGACCGCGACTCCGACCGAGGTCGACACCTGACGGACGGAGTTGACCAGCGCCGACCCGGTCGCCGCACGGTAACCCGGTACCGCGTGCACACCCGCGGCCACCAGCGTGCCCAGTGCCAGCCCGACCCCAGCACCGGTCAACAGCTGGCTGGGCAGCATGCCGCCCCAGTAGTCCGGTGTGACGGACGCGAAGCACGCGAACCAGGCCATGCCGGCGGCGAACAGCAGCCCTCCGGCCGCGACCAGCGGGCCGTGTCCGTAGCGCTGTGCGGCGCGGGCGGTCAGCAGGGTGACGACCGGCACGAGGGCGGGACCGGGGGCCAGGGCCAGGCCGGTGCGCAGTGCGCTCCAGTGCCAGACGTCCTGGCACCACAGCACGTTCGACAGCAGCATGATCGCGAAGGCGACGCCGAACACGAGGCTGCCCGCGTTCGCCGCTCCGAAGCGCGGCAGCCGCAGGAGGTCCAGCTCGAACAGCGGGTGGGGGTGCCGCAGCGATCTGAGGACGAACGCGGCGCCGCTGATCACGGCAACCGCCAGGAGCACCAGGGTCCTGCCGCTCGTCCAGCCCCAATCGGGCGCCTGCACCAGCGCGCCGGACAGCGTCGCGACGGAGGAGATGACCAGCAGGGCGCCGAGGAGGTCGGGCAGCGGTCCGGTCTCCCGGGCGGCCGGCTTGGGCAGGACCGACCGGCCGGCGACGAACGCCGCGACGCCGATGGGAAGGTTGACGGCGAAGACCCACCTCCAGTCCACCTCGGTCAGCAGGCCGCCGGCGACCGGCCCGGCGGCTGCGGCGAGGCCGCCGACCGCAGCCCAGCTCCGGGTGGCATGGGTACGACGCTCGGCCGGTACCGTCGCCAGCAGCAGGGCCAGGGAGGTCGGAATCTGGGCGGCGGCGCCGACGGCCTGCACCACCCGGGCCCCGACCAGCGTCCCCAGGTTCGGGGCCAGGGCACAGGCCAGCGACGCGAGGGTGAAGACGGCGATCCCGGTGAGGAAGACCGGCCGTTGGCCTATGCGGTCACCGGCACGCCCGGCCAGCACCAGCAGCGCGGCGAAGGTGATCGCGTAGGCGTTCAGGACCCAGGACAGCGAACCGAGTCCCCCGCCCCCGCCCCCGGTGAAGGTCTCTCCCATCGCCGGAAGCGCCACGTTGACGATCAGCAGATCAAGGTTGGTCATGAACACGGCCACCAGGACGACGGCAACGGCCGCCCGAGGGTGCTTTGAAAATCGAAGCATCTGAGCCATGCCGCAAGCGAAGCACAGGGTGGTTTGGAAATCAAACCATCCAGGTGGACAATGGGATCGTGAGTACGCGCATCGATCCTCAGGACATGGCCGGCCGCCCCTGTTCGCTCGCCGCCGCCCTGCAGGTCATCGGCGACCGATGGGCCCTGCCCGCGATCCGTGAGGTCATGCTCGGCAACCACCGGTTCCGGCAGATCGCCAGGAATACCGGCGCTCCCACGGACCGCCTCGCGGCGCGCCTGAAAGCGCTGGTGGAAAGCGGCATCCTCGAACGGCGCCCGCTGCCGGACGACGCGCACCACAGCGGCTACTACCTGACGGAGGCCGGGCGCGACCTGGGAGGCATCACCCGCGAGCTCATCGGATGGGGCGACCGCTGGGTTGTCACCACACCACCCAGCCGGATACTCCACCGAGACCACGAACTCGTCACGCACACGGTCTGCGAAACCTGCGGTGAACAAGTCCACGGCGAAGACATCCACCGCGAGGAACTCACACCCGGCTGGGACCAATCCGGCCCAGTGCACTCCTCCTGAGGCCGTGGCGCTTGGAATTCGCGCGGAGAACGGCCGTCCGCCCGTGCCCCGTAGCGATGAGCGCGCTCTGCGACGTCTCCCGCCGTCACGAGCCAGTCGGGCGCTGCGACCGCCACGGCTTGCCGAACCCGATCGCGGACGCCGGCCCGGCTGGTGCACGCCGTCCGGCCGGCGAGCGGTGCGGTCTGCCCGAGTCGGGCGTTGTCGGCCTTGGCCGCGGCAGCCACGCCGTCCCGGCACCGGCAGGGTCCCGTCCTACCTGTCGTCGCCCTTCCGGCCGTCCTCGAAGGCGAAGAACGGCTTGGCGCCTCGTGCGGGTGTTTCCGCGAGCGCGATGGCTTCGGTGAAGCGTTCGAGTGGGAACGGCTGACCCTGGGGGATGCTCAGGACCCCATCGGCGACGAGAGTGCGGACCTCGGACAGGGCACGCAGCGCATCCTCGGGTGAGGTGGTGCCGAACCAGCGGTTCAGCCAGAAGCCACGGACGGCTTTGGTCTCGTAGATGATCGAGCGTGCCGGCAGCGGGATCGTCAGCGCCGCCGGATCGGTCTGCCGGTGGGTCGAGAGCGCTCCGTAGACGACGACCTCTCCTCCCGGAGCCAACGACTGGGACACCTGGGCACCCACATGGCCGGCGACACAGTCAATGGCCTTGCGCACGCCGTCCGGTCCCGCGATCTCGGAGACGCGCTGCAGCAGGTTCTCGTCCTCGGTGCAGATGACCTCGTCGCCTCCGAAGGCCTTGATCTCCTCGACGGCATCGCGCCGCCGCACGACATTGATCGTGCGGATACCCAGGTGCCCGGCCAACTGGATGACGAGCCGACCGACAGTGGAGCCCGCGGCCGTCTGCAACAGCCATTCCCCCGGCTGTACGTCGAGTTCGCGCGTCACGAGGAGCAGCGCGGTCAACGGGTTGACGGCGAGCTGACAGGCGTCGGAGTCGCTCAAGTGGTCGGGGACCGGCAGCAGCCTTCGCGTGTCGGCGACAAGGTATTCCTGCCAGGTGCCGGCCACGTGAGGCCCGGGGACCGCCGGGATGGCAACATTCACCACGCGCTCGCCGATCTCCAGCCCCCCGGTATCCGGCCCCAGGGCCTCGATCCTGCCCACGCATTCCATGTGACCACCGACAGCGGGAAACTCGGGGGAGAAACCGTAGCGGCCACGCAGTACGTGCAGATCGCTGGCGTGAATCGGTGTCGCCTTCACACGGATCAACGCCTGGCCGACTTCCGGCGTGGGAACAGGCCGGGATTCCAGCCGAAGAACATCAGCAGGCTCGCCGACCTTTTCGGCTACGAGCACGCGCATCGATTGAGGCATGACTGGCCTTTCACTTCTCAGCACCCGCCGGACTCCGCGGGCGTTCTGAATGGAAGATGCTGGTGCCGGCCTCCTCGACGACACCCGGGCTCCGGGCCCTACCTCCTCGCACAAATTTCAGCCGCCGTCGGCATCCGACGGGTCGGCGCAGTACTTCGCGTACTCAGTACCGGCGAAATGCTCTCCGAGCTTACGGGAGAAGTACTGCAGCATCGGCAGCGGACGGTGGTTCATCACAAGGTGTTGCGTCTTCCCCTCTTCATTCATGTAGACGACAGCAATATTGGCGATCGGCCTGCCGTCGACCGTCGCCGCATAGTCTTCGACGAAGCCGTTCTCTCCGTACTTGCCGATGTAGATGAAATCCTGGAATTCGTACAGAGTGCGCGCGTAGGACAGTATCGCCAAAACGTCCTTGGCTCCGTGGACGGTCCCGTTGAAGACCCCGGCCTCCAGCGTGACATCGTCGGCGAGATTGTCCAGCCAAGGGGGGTAGTAGTCCTTGCGCTGCCGCGCCGGGTCACCGCTGCCCAGATATGTCGGTGGCGTCTTGTAGGCCATCTTCAGCCTCCTCTATCGGTTGAACTTCCAACAGAGTCGCTGAAAACAACAGTCGCGGTCCAACGAAAGTCGGAGACTGCCGCCATCTCGTCGGGAGATACCGCGGGCGCGCCGGGGGGATACTCGGAGGGTGGAACTTCGCCAGCTCGAGTACTTCGTCACCGTCGCCGAGGAAGCGAACTTCACCCGTGCCGCCGCACGGCTGCACGTCGTCCAGTCCGCGGTCTCCACCACCATCAAGAACCTCGAGCGGGAACTCCGCACGCCGCTGCTGGAACGCACCCCCAAACGCGTGCTGCTCACCGATGCCGGTGCTGCCCTGCTACCGCGCGCCCATGCCGCTCTCGACGCCGCCCGGGAGGGCGCGGACGCGGTGGGCGAGGTCCGCGGCGGACTGCGCGGCACACTGCGGCTGGGCGCGATCACCACGGTCGGGCTCATCGACCTTCCCGCGTTCCTCGGTGAGTTCCACCGGCGTCATCCCGGCGTTTTCCTGCAGACCAGCGCCGCATCCTCCGGCTCCCGGGGCCTGGTCGAAGCCCTTCTCGAACGGCGGCTCGACCTCGCCTTCGTTTCGGGCCCCGGACCGCACCCGGCAGGCATCACACTGACCGACCTCGCCACCTCGGTGCTCGATCTCGTCGTACCGGCCGCGCATCCGCTCGCGAAAGGCCGCACCGCATCGATCACGGAACTGGCCGACCTGGACTTCGTCGACTTCCCCACGGGTTACAGCAACCGGACCGTCGCGGACCGGGCCTTCGCCGCTGCCTCCGTCCCCCATCGCGTCGCCATCGAAATCACCGACCTCACCACCGGCGTGGCCTACGTCCGAAACGGCCTGGGGGTGGCGCTGCTGCCGCGGGTCGCCCTCGGCAAGGAACAGGGCGTCGCCACACTGACCATCGACGACGCCGACCTGGAATGGCAGTTCTCCCTGGCCGCTCCGTCCGACCGCAGGCCCGGTGCTGCGGCACGTGCCATGATCGCGATGGCGCACGAGTTCCTCTGGCAAGGATGACCATCCGGCGCTGGACGACCAGTGGCGCGCCAAGCGATCGGCCGCCACCGCAGGTCCGGTCCCGGCGGCATCACGAGGATTTCAGCCCAGGTCGGGATAGTCGCCGGCAGCGAGGTCGTCGATCAGGCGTGGGTGGGCGGGCTTCCAGCCGAACCGTTCCCGGGTCAGCGCACTCGAAGATGGCATGTCAAGGGCGAACACGTGACCGATGACGCCGAAGCGCTCAGGCGGCGCCGATTCGACCGGCACCGCGAGAACGCCGCCGATGGCCTCGGCCAGCGACCTCATGGTGTCGCCCTCGTCGGCAACCGCGTGCAGGACCGTGCCCGGCGCGGCGTCCTCGAGTGCGATGCGGAACAGCGGGCCGACGTCGAGCAGGTTGACCGCCGGCCATCGCTGCGTACCGTCGCCGACGTAGGCTGACACGCCCGTCTTCTGCGCGGCGGCGATGAGCACCGAACAGAAGCCGTATGCCGACCCGCTTTGGTGCACCGAGCGCGGCAGTCGCACGACAGAGGACCGGATGCCCTGGGTGGCCAGGGCCAGCACCGCGTCGGAAGTGCGTCCGCGGCCGCCGACCGGACCGTTGGTGGTGTCGCGGTCCTCCTCGGTGGAGATGTGGCCCGGGACCATCGGCGTGAGGCCGGCGTGCACGAACGGCTTGCCACTGCCTTCGAGTGCGGCCGCGAGGGTCTGCACGGCGCGCGCTTCCTCGTCGATGCCCTGTTCCAGGTTGCTCCAGTCGTTGCTGAAGGCCAGGTTGATGACGCCATCGGCCTGTGCGGCGCCGGCGCGGAGGCTGTCAAGGTCGGTGAGGTCGCCGCGGAGTGGCTTCCCGCCGGCGGCGGCGACGGCCGTAGCCGCGGCATCGGAGCGGACGAGGCCGAGGACCTCGTGACCGGCGGCGATGAGTTCGGGAACGACAGCCGAGCCGATGCTGCCGCTGGCGCCGGTGACGAAAACGCGCATGGGAGGCTCCAGATGACTGCTGCGACGCTGCGACGCAGGACGGGCCTGGCGAGGGTCAGGCGTGGCGGTTGAAGGTGTGCGGGTCCACGGGTTGCCTGGACTTGGGAAGCCCGCCGACCACGAGACGGTAGGAGTCGGTCACGAGTTCCTTCACCAGCTTGTCGTCGATGGGGTCCCCGCCTTCCACCGTGATCCAGTGTCTTTTGTTCATGTGGTAGCCGGGGGTGATGTACGCGTACTGCTCACGCAGGGCAGTGGCGTCGTCCGGATCGGCTTTCAGGATCAGGACGGGACGTCCGGGCATATCGGTCATGAGCATGAAGACCTTGCCGCCCACCTTGTGCAGTTCCCAGTCGGGGCCCAAGCGATGCTCCTGCTCGGTGCCGGGCAGTTCCGCGGCGTATTCGCGCGCGACCTTCTGCACTTCCTGTCCGTCCAAGGTGATCGACTCCTCTGTCGGTTCGACTGCTACGGGAGGACGCGGATGACTGTCTTCCCCAGGCGCCGCGTGGTCGGGTTGAGGGCCCCGATGGCATCGTCGAGGCTCGCGACGTCACCGATGTTGGTCCGCAGCCGTCCGTCCCGCACCCGCTGCACGATCTCACCAAGCTCGGCGCGATCGGCTTCGACGACGAAGTCCACGGCCAGGCCGTCGGCGGGCCGTGCTTCGACCGGGCCGACGATGGACACCAGTGTTCCTCCGGCCCTGATCAGGGCGGCGGACTGCTTCTGAACCTCGCCACCGATGACGTCGAAGACCAGGTCGACGCCGCCGACGTCCTTCAGCGTGTCGTTCCCCAGGTCGACGAACTCGTGCGCCCCGAAGTCGAGCGCCTTCTCGCGGTCGGCGGCGCGTCCGGTGCCGATGACGTAGGCGCCCGCTTCACGTGCGAGCTGGGTCACCATCGTCCCGACCGCCCCGGCTGCGCCATGGGCGAGGACGGTCTGGCCGGCCCGGAGGCGGCCGTGCTGGAACAGGCCCTGCCACGCGGTCAGACCCGAGATCGGCAGGGACGCGCCCACCGTGAAGTCGACGTCGCCCGGCAGCGGTGCGAGGTTGCGTGCTTCGATCGCCACGTACTCCGCGAGGGTGCCGTCGCGGTGCCAGTCGGCGAGGCCGAACACCCGCTGCCCGACCGAGAGCCCCGTCGTGCCGTAGCCGAGAGCGGTGACCACTCCGGCCAGCTCGTGACCGGGGATCGACGGTGTCTTGTCACGGCCCGCCCGATCGGCCCAGGTGGACGGCCACTCCATCTCGGTGGGGACGAAACCCGATGCATGGATCCGGACGATGACGTCGTTGATCGCCGCGAGCGGCTCGGGCCGCTCCGTCAGCGTCATTCCGGCCGTACCCGCGGCCTGGTCGCTGACCACAATGGCTTTCATCGAAATGGCCCTTCCTCGTAGGTGGTTTTTGATTTCCGGGTGGGTTCTCAGATGAACGTGAACAGCTGGTCCGCGTCGAAGCGCGAGATCGGGTTGGCGTACACCTTCTCCGGATCGGGGTAGCCGAGGGCCAGCAGCACCGTCGTGGTGTGTCCGCTCTCGCGGATCTTGAAGGCCTTGTCGACACTGGTCGGGTCGAACCCCTCCAGCGGCGTGGCCTCGACGCCCAGCTCGGCGGCCGCCATCATCGTCAGACCCACCGCCATGTAGGTCTGCTTCTCCATCCAGTGGTTCAGGTCCTTGTGGCCGTAGTTGCGAAGGTCGAGGAAGTCCCGGGTCATGGATTCCCACAGCTCCTGCTTGGACGGATCAGGGAACCGGCCATCGGCCCTCTCCTTTGCGAACACCGCGTCGAGGTGGGTGTCGGGCAGGTCTGCCCTGGTGGTGAGGATGATGGTGTGCGACGCGTTCAGGATCTTCTCCGCGTTGTCCCGGAACCGTTCGCCCAGGTTGTCGGCGAGCCGTTCCTTGCCTTCGGGCGTGGCGAGGACGTAGAAGTGGTTGGGCTGTACGTTCACCGACGACGGCACGGAACGCAGGAACCGCAGCAGCTGCTGAAGGGTTTCCCCCGGAATGGTCTTGCCGGGATCGAAATACCGGGTGAGATGCTTGCTCATGAGCTTATCGAGATCCATGTGAATCTGCCTTTTTCTTGCGATGGGTGGGTGAGGAGCGGTGATCCGCAGGGTCTGGACTAGTTCGTTCCGCGAGCAACCAGTTCACTGATGCGCTCGAAGCTGGTTCCTGTCGTCGCGGTGCTGAGGTCACCCGCGACGAGAGCCTTGATGGCCTGGTCGAGTGCCCCCATTGCGTGGGTGTAGAGCGCCGGCCCCACGCTGATGCGCTTGACCCCGGCCTTCTGCAGTTCAGCGACGGTCAGCACCTTGTCCGCCGGCGAGATGAGCACGTTCACCGGTACCGGCGCGACGGCGGTGACGATCGCGACGAGTGCGTCGAGGTCGGGCGGGAAAGGGGCGTAGAGCACATCCGCGCCGGCCTCCGCGAAGGCCGTCAGTCGCCGGATGGTGTCGTCGAGATCGGGCCGCCCCTGGATGAAGTTGTCGGTGCGGCCGGTGACGACGATGCGCCCCCTGGCCGCCTTGACGGCGCTCCGTATGCGGTCGACCGCCTCGTCGAAGTCGCGGATCGGTCGATCGGGATTGCCCGAGGTGTCTTCGATCCCGATACCGGCCAGGCCGGACTCGACGGCGGCTTCGACGGTCGCAGCGACGTCTTCGGGCGTGTCGCCGTAGCCGTCCTCGAAGTCCCCGTTGACGGGCAGGCCGGTGAGACGGCCGAGCAGCCGCGCATGCTCGAGGTGCTCACCACGGGTGACTTCGTGACGCCCGTCGGACCGGCCGAGTGTGGTGGCGAGTGCCGCCGATGACGTCGCGATCGCCTCGAAGCCGGCATCGGCCAGCATCAGCGCAGAGAGGCCGTCCCATGCGTTCGGCATGACGAGGCCGCCGTCGCGGGTGTGCAGCGCCATGAATTTCTCATAGAGTTCAGAGCCCGACATAGCGAACCTTCCCGAGTGATCGTTTTTGTGCGATGAGGGGTTCACCGGCTGTGTGCGCAGCCTGGACGGGGGTCCCGGTGATCAGCCGGGCGTACCGGCCGAGCCGACGCCGGGGATGTCGCGGCGTCTCGGCGAGCGACTCCGGCGCCGCCTCGACCCCCTCTTTGCGTAGCCGGATCGGGCCCTGGGAACTCGACGCCCGCATGCGTGTCGCCTAGGGATCCGGAGACCCGCGTGAGGCTTCGCTGCCGGCTGTCCGCAGGGAACCGCCTTCCCCAAAGGTACCGCAGATCGGCCACTTTTGTGGACCATGGAGTCCTCTCACGCCCGACGGGTATCCGTCTCCACTGCAGGTAGCTGCCATCGGTGACGTTTGAGGACCGTCGAGTGATGGACGAAAACGTCCCCCCGTGTCACGCACCCCGCCGGGCCGCCCACGCCCGCCGGGGGGAGCCCGGTCCGCACGGAGACCGCGGCGAAACCCCGTGTGACGCAGTACCGGGGCTTCTCGGCGCCGCCTCGCCCGAGACGGCTTGGGACGATGCCGTTCAGGGCGCGCCCTGCGATCATGCCGCTACAGGCAACCCTCCTGAACACCGGAGGTCTACGCCAGGTCGCGCTCGATTGCGGTGAGCTCATCGTCGTGGCGGTCTTCCGCGGGCCCGTGCTTGGGGTAGGCGCCGGCGCCGGGGTGGACCGTGTCGATGAGGTCGGCGTACTCGGGGTTGCGGTCGATGAACTCGCCCACCACCGGGCAGATGATGGTGATCTTCTTGCCGCTCTCGCGGATTTCGTCCAGCACGCGAGAGATGAGCTCCGTGGCCACCCGATTCTTGCGGTAGGCGGGGTCGACCCAGGTCGTCAACAGCACGACGCGGCCGCCCACGAACCGGTACGACAGCTCGGCGATGCCGTCATCACCGAGAGCGGCGATCCAGCGACCGTGCTCCGCGTCGTGGACGACATCGAGCACCCAACGGGACTCCGCCTCGCCAAGACGCTCCTCGTGCAAAGCGGCGATGAGCGCGGCGTTGTTCTCTTCACGGGCGGACGCCTCGGCCCTGAAATTGAGCGTCATTGTCACACTTTCTGTTGGGGGAGGGTGAGGTCGGGTGCCCGCGAGGTTCGTCGCGATCACTCAGCCCGCTGTCGGTTCCGGGTGCGGGTCGCGTGCGGCGAGGACGGTGAAGAAGGCGGCGACGACGGCGAGTACGGCGTACCCGAGGGCGATGTGCGGTAGCGAGAAGACGTTGGAGAGTTGTCCGGAGATGAGGCTGGGGAACGCGGCTCCGCCGTAGCAGAGGAGGTAGATGGCGCTGAAGATCGGTGCCCGGTCGGCCAGGGTGCTCTCGTGCAGCAGGCCGCGGGTGGCGGAGCTGATGGCGATGCCTTGACCCGTGCCGGCGATGATGGTTGCGGCGATGAACAACGCCAGTGCGCCTATGGCGATCGCCGCGATGATGCCGATCCATCCGGCCAGGAAGACGATCATGCCGATTCGCTGGGCGGCAGCGGATGTGAACCTGCCGCCGATGGGAGCGCCGAGCACGCTGGGGGCCATGTAGAGGGCGAACAGCAGTCCGAGGGTGAGCGCGCTGTGCGTGTGGAACCGATCCGCGACCAGTGCGGGCATGAATGCCTGATAGAAGGCCCCGGTCGCCCAGGTCGCGAGGAACACCGCGGCGGCGACAGGGAGCAGATGCCTGACCCGGGCCGGTATGCGGACCCGGGGCAGTAGTGACCGCCAGGCGCCTGGAGTTGGCTTCGCGGTTTCCGGACTGGCGACGATGAGTACGGCACCCAGTACGAGGAAGCCGGCGCAAACCAGGTAGATGAGGTGGCGTGGCCACGGGCCGAACTGGACCAGGGCGCCGGAGGCGATGGCGCCGAGGGTGAGGCCGAGCATGGGTCCCTGACTGGAGGCGACGGAGGCCAGCCATTCCGGTCGGTTGGGTGCCGCGTCGACGATGTAGGAGGTGAGGCTGCTGCCGGCCACCCCCGTACCGACCCCCATCAGTAGCCGGCCAGCCAGCAGGGTCCCGATGTCGTGCACGTTCAGCAGCAGCAGACAGCCCAGCAGGAGCAGACCGAGACTGGCGATCGCGGCGGGCCGTCGGCCCAGATGACCGGACAGTCGTCCCAGCACCAGCAGTCCGGCGATGGTGCCGACGGAGTTGCTGACGACGGCCAGTGAGATGCCGGCGTTGGTGAACCCGTCCTCGGCCCGGTAGGTGTTGAACAAGGGGATCGGTGCGGCCGACGCGGCGAACGAGGCCAGCAGCGCGACCACTGCGGAGGCGAATGCCCGCTGGAGCGGTCTGCCCCGGCGAGTCAGGTTGATCACTGGTGCCACGTCCTGCATCGAGCAGTGCCTTTCCATGAGTCGGTGAGTCAGGTCCCGATGCCGGTCGTGGACGCTCCGGCCCGCACGAGCGCGATGTGCTACGTCATGCCCGCCTCGCTTCCCGACCGAAGCCCTCGGGAACCACTGGTCTGCCTGCGGCCGGGTGCGCGAGGGAGGATTGCGGCGTCGCGGCCCGATCGCATGCGGACAGCGCCGGCGTGCCCGACCGTGCCGGCGGCGACACCGGCACCGATTCCGCCGGTCGTGTTCGTGGCCGGTCGCCCACGCGTTGTCTCGTGACGTGCCCCTGGGCATGGTCCCCATGTGAGGGCATCCCCGCGCCCAACGGCATCGACCGCGTGCTCCGGTCAGGTGCCCGGAGCGATCGCGCAGGCCGAGACGCAGACCCAGCCCCCCTCACGCTTCTGGTACGTGTCCGTGTACAGGGCTTCCTGCGCCGCTCCGTCGGCGAGCATGGTGTAAGTGGCACGGCCGTGGATCAGGGCGACGTCACTGAGGATGCGGATCTTGACGTCGTGCACAGCAAGATCCTTGAAGGGCCGCGGCTCGGCGATGTATTCGAGGAACTCGGCACGGTTGCGCGTGACACCCGGAGTCTGCACGACGAAGTCCTCGGCGAGCAGCTCGCTGAAGCGCTGGACATCGTTGAACTGGTCGGAGCGGACGTAGTCATTGTTGAGCCGCTCGAGGATCGCCAGATCTTCGGCGGACTGCTTGGTGTTGGTGTCGTTCATTTTCTTGTTCCCTCTCTGCATTGTTGCGGCGTTCGCTGCAGGTGGGCTGTCGTTTCGGTGCCGTGTACGCCTCGCCGCGCACACGGTCACGGTCCGTCGATCCGAAGCTGGTCGACGCCGCGAACAAGGCGATCAGGCAGACCACCGCACCTGGGAATGCCTTGCGTTCGCCATGGAATGCAGCCGTCGCGATCTGGATGAAGGGATGGACGGCTCTCGCGCGCCGCGACCCCTTGGGAGCCCGGGCCTTGGGTGTGAGTCCGGCAGTTCCTGCTCCAGGGGAAGGCCACGGGTCGCAACGAACTCTCGTCAAGCCTCTCAAAGATAAAACAGGACTGTCAAGTCCTCTTATTCTCGAGATGTCCGATATCGGCTCTCCCGGAAATGTGCAGGCCATAGGCACCATATCCAGGAGCAGCATCATGGAGTATGGACTGAGTGGCTCTTCGCGGAAGAGCCACTTGTGGACCGCGAGGTCCACCGGCCTGCGCCTGACCCGGACGCCCGTGCCGTGCCGTGACCACGTTGGCTGCCCCGCATCGCGATCGCCGCCGCGGGGTCAGGCTTACAAGTTCAGCGGTTTGCCGGTCAGCGCGAGAGCGGCCTCACCGAGCGCCTCGCCCTGTGTCGGGTAGGCGTGGACGAAGCCGGCAACGTCCTGGGGGAACGCTTCCCAGTTGTAGATGAGCTGCGCTTCCCCGATCTGCTCGCTGATCCGGTCGCCGATCATGTGAACACCGACCACTGCCCCGTCCTTCCTCCGGACGACCTTGACGAACCCTTCCGTTCTCAGCGTCCGGCTACGGGCGTTGGCCGCGAGGTCGTGAACGACGGAGTCGACGTTCTCGGCCCCGTACGCCTGCCTGGCCTTGGCCTCCGTCAGACCGACCGACGCGATCTCCGGGCGGGAGAACGTCACACGCGGAACGCCCTCGTAGTCGATCGGCACAGCGGTCTTCCCGGCCACTCGCTCGGCGACGAGGATGCCCTCGGCGAAGTCGACGTGTGCGAGCTGCGGAGTGGGGACCAGGTCACCGACAGCGGAGATGGTGGGGACGCTGGTGCGCATGTACTCGTCAACCAGCACGTGCCCCCTGTCCATGACGACGCCTGCCTCCTCGAAACCCAGGCCCTGGGAGACAGGGCCTCGTCCGACGGCCACGAGCAGAAGGTCCGCTTCCAGCGCCCGGCCGTCCGCCAGACGGACGCGGATGCCGTCCTGCGTGTACTCGCTGCTGACGAAGGGGACACCGAGGCGGAGGGTGATACCCCGCTTGAGGAACTCGGTCTCCAACCGGCTGGAGACCGTCTCGTCCTCCGTCGGGACAAGGTGCGGCAGGGCTTCGACAACGGTGACCTGGGCTCCGAACGACGACCACGCGGAGGCGAACTCGACGCCGATGACTCCCCCACCGAGCACGATCACGGACTTCGGGACGTGGTCGAGGGTGAGGGCATGGTCCGACGAGATCACTCGCCGTCCGTCGATCTCCAGTCCGGGTAGGGTCCTCGGAACGGACCCGGTGGCGAGTACGACATGACGGCCCGTGATCCGGCGGCCGTCGACATCGACGGAGGTCGCTGATGACAGCCGGCCCTCTCCTTCCACGTAGGTGATGCCACGAGCGCCGACAAGGCCGGTCAGCCCATTGCACAGGCTTGAGACGACGCTGTTCTTGTAGGCGTGCAGGGCGTCCATGTCGATGCCCTGAAAGGACGCGTGCACCCCCACATCGCCGGCCTGGCGTGCCTGGTCGGCCAGTTCGGCCGCGTGCAGTATGGCTTTGGTCGGGATGCAGCCGTTGTGGAGGCACGTGCCCCCGAGTTTGTGGCGTTCGACCAGGGCGACGCCGAGTCCGAGCTGCGCCCCGCGCAAAGCGGCTGCGTACCCGGCGCTGCCGGCCCCGAAAACGACCATGTCGTAGGGCTCTTCGTTGTCGCTCATGTCATTGCTCCTTTGCGGTCTGCCGGGCTGTCGCCCGATCGGCGCCGCCACCCGGTTGTGGCGGCATCTCTCCCATGTCGCCGACCCCAGAGGACCGAGCGGTCCACGTTTCGAGGAAACTGCAAGACCTCCTCGGGAGAGAGGGGGAAGGGCCGGACAGCGCGTGTGCAGCCGGACCGGTCCCGAGATATGGCGCGCGTGGGCAGCGAATCCCTACGTACGTTCCTGCCTCGTGCGCCATGGATCAGCCCACGGTGTACGTCTTCACGTGGGCCAGCGCCATGTCCATGGCGACGCGCATCGGTTCGACGTCGCGTGCCATCTGGGCGAGCAGGTAGCTTCCCTGCAGCGCGGCCATCACGGAAAGGGCGAGCTTTGCAGGATCGGCCTCCTCCTTGAGTGAACCGCTCTCCTGCATCCGGCGCAGGCCGGCCGCGATCAACTCCTGCCATTCGCCGAACTTCTCAGCGAGCAGGTTTCGGGCCGCGGGATCATGAGCCGCGCGAGATCCGACGAGTGCACCCAGAGCGCATCCGTAGGCTCCGTCCTGGAGGGAGTTGAGGCGGATGATCGAATCGCTCCAGCGCTCCAGGGCACGGAAGGAGTTCATCCGTTCCAAATACTGTCGGTCGCGCTCGAGAATCTGCCGGGCACGCAACTCGATTACACTGTGCACAAGCTCGTCCTTGTCTGCGAAGTGGCGGTAGAACTGGGACTTGCTGGTCCCGCTCACCGCTCGCACGTCATCCAAGGTCACCGAGTTGACACCCCTGACGTAGAAGAGGTCTGCAGCGGCCTGGATCAAGCGATCACGTGTTATGGCTCCGCGCGGCGTCAGGCGCCTGTTCTGCAGAGCATTGTCATCTTCGGCCATAGGCTTGACCTCACTCGGTGAAGCTGTCGAAGTGGCTTCCGGACAGTGGGATTCAGCGACCCCCGCGGCGGCGTCGATTGCGAACGACGTCCCGTCGCTCTTGCGCCTGACGTCAGGCCCGGCGCGAGCGAACCCTGCAGCACCTCGCTCCGCCTGAGCGACGGCGGAAGCCTCAGTTGGGAACGTCGTCGACAGCCGGCGACCCGAGATCGAGCATTTCGCGGAACTGGGGGTGCTTCTCGATGAACCGATCCACGACGGGGCACCTGTTGGTGACCGCCGCGTGTTCCTTCGCCAGGTCGGACAGCGCCTCACGGATCAACGCCGTTCCCAGGCCGCGGCCGCGGTAGCCCTCCTGGACGTACGTGTGCGTCAGGCTGTAGTGAGTGCCCTTGCGCTCGTAGGCGAGCAGCCCTGCGTAGTTGCCGTCCTCTTGAACCTCGTAGAACCTGTTGTCCTCGTCCTTGAAGACTCTGATCGAGCCGCTCGTGTCAGCCCACAGCACCTTGGTCATCGCCGTTCCTGTATCTGTGCCGGCTCCGCCTGAATGACGGGGCATCCCTATCGATCACCAGTGGACCGGATCGTCCTCTTGGAGGGTTGATGAGCCATCAGCGGACGCGGATGATGGTCTTTCCCCTGACGCGCTCGGTCGGGTTGAAGGCCGCCACAGCGTCCTCGAGGGCCGCGACGTTGCCGATGACCGAACGCAACCGTCCGTCCCGCACCCGCTGGACCACCTCACGCAACTGATCCCGATCGGACTCGACGACGAAGTCGATGGCCAGACCGTCGGCAGGTCGCGCCTCCGGCGGGCCGGCGATGGTCACCAGCGTTCCTCCGGCGCGGATCAGGCTCGCGGATCGCCTCCCTGTGTCGCCGCCGATGACGTCGAACACCAGATCGACTGCGCCGACGTCCTCCAGCGCTTCGTTGTCCAGGTCGACGAACTCCGTCGCGCCGAGGTCGAGCGCCGCCTGACGATCGGCGGCGCGCCCGGTGCCGATGACGTGGGCACCCGCCTCGCGCGCGAGCTGCGTCACCATCGATCCGACTCCGCCGGCCGCGCCGTGCACGAGGACGCTCTGCCCCGGCCGAAGACGGCCGTGCCCGAACAGCCCCTGCCACGCCGTCAGGCCCGAGATCGGCAGGCTCGCGCCGACAGTGAAGTCGACATCGCCGGGCAGCGGCGCGAGGTTGCGTGCCTCGACGGCCGCATACTCCGCCAGTGTGCCGTCGCGAGTCCAGTCCGTGAGGCCGAAGACCCGCTGTCCCAGGGACAGCCCCGTCGTACCGTAGCCGAGGGCGCTGACCACCCCGGCGAGCTCATGACCGGGGATCGACGGCGTGCGGTCACGACCAAGGCGGTCCGTCCAGTTCGAGGGCCACGTCAGTTCACCTGGGGTGAATCCGGACGCATGAACCTCGACAAGCACATCGTTCCCCGCCGCCTCGGGCGTGGGGCGCTCCGCCAGCCTCATTCCGGCCGTCCCCGCGGCCTGGTCGGTCACAACGATCGCCTTCATCGGGTACCTCCTTCCATCCCGTCGGCGTCCGCGCCGGACGCGGTCAGTTGCAAGCTTTCAAAAGTGAACCAAAAGGTCCACAACATCTGCCTCATCCCGACTCTAACAGCATATCCAGATGATCGACTGGTCAAGATGGTCCCGTTAGAGACGCCCGGTACTTCAACCCGGATCCGGCCGGCCACGACGGCGCCTGCAGTCGGTTCCCTGGATGACGGTGACGCCAGGTCGCACCGGCGGCCGGCCACCGGGTCGGCGCGGAATCCTGCGCGCTCGACTCGCAATGGGTGGGGTGAAGGCCGCGCCACACCCCACCGGTGTCTGCCAGAGTCAGGGCTTGACGAGCACCTTCAGGCTCCTGCGGTCTGCCATGTCCCGGTAGCCGCTCGGAACACCGTCGAGGTCGGTGGTGGCGTCGAAGACCTTCCCGGGCTCGATCGTGCCGCTCAGGACGTCGGGCAGCAGTCCTTCGATGTACGCGCGGGCCGGTGAGGGGCCGCCGGCCAGGCGGATGTTGTGACGGAAGAGACTGCCGATGCCGATGGGCGCTTCCTCGTACTGGGGGGCGCCAACGCGGCTGATGACCCCGCCCGGCCGGATGACGGCGAGGGCCTGATCGTAGGCGGGCCTGGTGCCGACGGCCTCCAGGACCACGTGCGGGCCGTACCCGCCAGTGAGCTCGCGGACGGTTTCGGCACCCTCTTCGCCGCGGGCGGCGACGACATCCGTCGCGCCGAACTCTCGGCCGAGGTCAGTGCGCGCCTGATGGCGGCCCATGAGGACGATCTGCTCGGCGCCCAGCCGCCTGGCGGACAGGACCGCCATCAGACCGACGGCCCCGTCGCCGATCACGGTGACACGGGTGCGCTCGTCGACTCCGCCCGACACGGCAGCGTGGTGGCCGGTGCAGAAGACGTCGGAGAGCGTCAGCAGGGAGGGAATGAGCGCCGAGTCCGCGGCGACGGGGAGCCTGACGAGGGTGCCGTCGGCCAGAGGGACGCGGATGGCTTCGGCCTGGGCGCCTTCCTCCGCCTCGCCGTCCCAGAAGTTCGCCTGCGGGTGGTTGCAGGAGCTGGTCAGGCCCTCACGGCAGAACTCGCAGGTGTTGTCGGAGGTGCTCCAGGGTGAGACGACCAGGTCGCCGCGCTCGATGGTGGTCACCTCCCCGCCGGTGTCCTCGACGACGCCGATGAACTCGTGGCCCATCCGTGCCGGTCCGTCCTCGGGCTTCAGCGAGGCGTACGGCCACAGATCCGTGCCGCATACGCAGGATGCGGTGATCCGCACCAGGGCGTCGGTCGGGTGCTTGATGACGGAGTCGGGGACGTTCTCGACGCGGACATCGCCGGCGCCGTACATGAGTGCTGCGCGCATCAGTGATGCTCCTTTACGGGTGGTGCGTGCGCGAATGACAGGGCGTATCGGCCGGCCGCCCCGGCGGAGCATGCCGGCGACGGGCTTGCGGCGGCCGTCCATGCCGAGCCGGGTTCGCCCCGCTCCGCCTCTGCACCCCCAGTTCCGATGGGCGTCCTGGCCGAGCCGCGTCTTGACGCGCACTTGTCGGGACGGGGCATCGGCCGTCGCCTGGGCTGACGAGCCTGTAGGCCACGACCACGGGTGATTGCTCCGCTCAGAGCGCCACCGATAATCGTCGGTTATCAACTGCATAAGACATGGAGCGTGCCGTCCTCTTCCGTCATAACACAGAAGAAGGGACCATGCAGTCCATTGTGGTGGGCGGCTGCGAATGTCGCCATCGCCGGGGTCGTCACCGTGCTCACGGGAGCCTGATGCGTACCGGCAGCCACTGCTGCCCAGAAGTCGTCGCGCGGGGCGGTCGGGCCCGCATTCGACCGTCCCCGGCTGCATCCGGTGAGCGGCAGAGGCGGTCCACGCGACAGGCGCGACACGTACACCTGCGAAGGCGGCACCTCGTGCGCTCGACGCCCCGGTGGGCAGGGAGCAGCCGACCGACACCCCACGGCGCGGGTCGGTACCGCTCCCAGGCTCCCCGCTGCCGGGTGATTGCGCGTAGTAATATCGGGCACATGTCCGTAGATGATGCTCCCAGGCAAGAGCGGCGCCTGACCTCGCGTGGGGCTGTCACCCGCGACCGAATTGTTCAGGCCGCTGCCGACCTTTTCCACGTGAGGGGCGTCAACGCGGTCTCACTCGACGACGTACGGGCAACAAGCGGGACGAGCAAATCCCAGCTTTACCGCCATTTCGCGGACAAGGACCAGCTTGTCCACAGCGTCATCGAGTTGCGGACCGACCAGGTCCTCAACCGTGATCGCCAAATGCTGGAGCGGATGAATTCCATTCGCGCGCTCGAGCGATGGAGCGACAAGCTCATCCAGCTCAACTCGCTGCAGAACGGTGCCTACGGGTGCGCGCTGGGCTCGCTGGTCAGCGCGCGTGCGGCGCAGGACCCGACATCGAGGAGCAAGCTTGCCGAGACGTTCGCCGAGTGGCAGCAGCTCATCTCGGCAGGCTTGAAGCGCATGCAGGAGAACGGGTCGCTGCGTGAAGAGGCAGACCCCGAGCAGCTCGCCACTGCCGTCATGGCCGCCTTGCAGGGTGGCTATCTGCTGGCCCAGACCGCGCAGGACGTCGAGCCGATGCGCGTCTCCATGCAGATGGCGTTGAACTACGTACGCTCCTACGTCGTGGACTGAGCCCGATCGTCAGCTCGACGAGGACGAGACCCAGGTGCCTGAGTGTTTGGTGTCGACCAGGCTGATGTATTCGGGATTCTTGCGGATGAACCGGTCGACGACCGGACAGTAATTTGAAATGGTGTTTCCGTGGATGCGCAGAAAGTCCAGGGTGCTCTTGATGAGGACGTTGGAGAGACCACGCCCCCGGAATGCGTCGTAGATGACCGTGTGCATCAACACGCGTCGAGCGCCAATTGCCCGATAGCCCATATGGCCGGCCGTCCGGCCGCCTACGGATATCTCGTAGCGATGCTCCTTCTCGTTGTCGCTCACCACCACTGACGATTCCGCGTCCGAAAACATAACGTCAGGCATCTCGGCCCTCCAGTCCATCGTGAAAGCCCCATGGCGGGAAAGTTCCCGGGAGCCGATCGGCGGCTGCCGTGAAGAGGTCCGGCCTCCGCCCCAAGTAGGCGTAAAGGCCCGGCTGCACCGACTCCGGCGCAGCGCCTTTCAGCCTAAGCGAAGTGGACGAAACAGTCCAGTCTCGGTCCAGGCGCATCCCGGTGGACGCGCGACCTGTTCCGTGACAGATAGGATTGTTACGTCTATCGGGGTGAAATCGCTCGATGACGGCCAGGGAGCGGCAGATGGACGCCTCGGACGAACTCCTGCAAAGGGCTACACCGTCGGCTCTTCTGACCCTGGGCGGTGTCATCCGTTGTCTCAACGCCGCGATGGCCTCTGCTCTGGGGAGGCCCGGGGAAGAGTGCGTAGGCCGCGGATTCAGTGACCTGCTGTCCGAAGACCAGCGCGTCCCCGCCAAGAGCCTGCTGACACACGGGGCCACGACGAAGAGGCTCGCCATGCGGGTGCTGGAATTCCCTGGATCGGGCGACGCGTCCGTGGTCTGCCTCGTCGAGGCGCGGCCGGTAACGGACCCCGCGGATGGCGAGCGGCTGGTGTGGGTGCACTCGTTGGACGCGCGACATGACCTGGGCGCCCTGCTGATCCCGTTCGACCTGGCAGCCAAGGCCGCCGGCCTCGGCCTTTACATGTGTTCACCCGATGAGCACCAGATCGAGTGGCTGGGCGGCGAGCCCGCCCTGGCCACGCTCTTCCCGCAGGCGTCGATGTCCCTGCCCATGGTGATCCGGCGGGTACACCCTGATGACCGAAAGGACGTGCAGCGGCTTGTGCGCTCGTCCGTCGCCCAGTCCCCGTGGATCAGGTCGCGGTTCCACACCGAGCACGACGGCTGGCGCACGCTGGCCAGCCAATCCCGCCGGATCAGGCTGGGATACGGCGGTCCCGAACGGGTCTTCGGGGTGATCCGCGACGGGTCCACGGTGGAGACGCACCGAAACGACGTGCCGGCTGCGGTAACTGCCGAGCGGCAGCGCGCCGATGAGATCGCCGCGTTCTCCTCGGCCCTGTTCACCGCCACCACCGAGCAGGAGCTTCAGCAGGTTGTCCTGACCCGGCTCGCCGCGGCATTCGGCGGTTTCGGTGCTCTCTTCGCGCTCGTCGACGACGGGCGTCTGCGGGTCTCCTCTGACGCCGGGATCCCCACATGGCAGGCCGATGCCCTGCTCGGTCTGTCGCTGGACGAGGACCGGCCGCTGCCCTGTGCGATCCGCACCGGTGAGCCGCAGTTCATCGCCAACCAGGAGGAACTGGCTCGGTGTTGGCTGAGTGACACCAGTGCGCCCCGGGCACCGTCCGGCCCCGACGTCGCCATGTCGATCACTCCTCTCAGCCCGGCGGGCGACCGGCCGCTCGGAGCCTGGGCAGTGACGTACGACAGCAAGCACCCTCCGTCCCTGGAGAAGCTCGCCTTCATGACCACTCTGGCCGATCTGGCAGGCCAGGCCCTGAGGCGCATCAGGTTGCAGCAAGCCCACGTCGAGCTGTCCACGGCGGTACAGCAGAACATGCTCCCCACGCTGCCCGAGCACCTCCCGGGCCTGGAGATCGCCGCCCGCTATCAGCCCAGCCGGGACGGCCTGGACATCGGCGGAGACTGGTACGACGCGTTCTTCCTGCCCGACGGTGCGGTGGCCCTGGAGATCGGCGACGCCCAGGGGCACGACGTCGATGCGGCGGTCTTCATGGGCCAGGTGCGCTCGTCCATGCGTGCGATCGCCGCCCATGAGCCCGAGCCGGGAACGGTGCTGACACGCACCAACGAGCTTCTCACCACGATGGACGCACCGCGCTTCGCCAGCTGCACCATGCTGCACATCGATCCGCACAACGGTCAGGTCATCGGCACCAGCGCCGGCCACGTCCCGCTCCTGCACGCACGCGACGACGGCAGCCACAGCATCCGCACGCTGCCCGGAGGGCCCGTCCTGGGGGTCCTGCCCGATATCGACTACTCCGAGGAGACCTTCACCTTGGAAGAGGGCACCGCGCTGGTGATGGTCACCGACGGTGTGGTCGAAGGGCCGGGCCTGACCCTGGAAGCCGGACTGGAGAGAGCCGGAACGCTGGCCGGCCGCGCCCTCCACGACCGGCTCGACGCCGAGGCGATGGCAGACGCGATCCTCGACGCCGTGGTCGCCGTGGACCACCTCGACGACGTCGCCGTACTGGTCATCCGGCGCACCTAGGAGGTGCTCAGCCCGGGAAGGATCGCGGCGGTCGGGCGTGACCCACCGGCACTGCACCCTGCGGCAGTTGTCTCGGACGCGCCGCAAAGGCTACTTCTGCAGGAAGGACTGCAGCATGTCAGTCACTTCCTGTGGCTTCTCCTCCGTCACGAAGTGACCGGAATTCTCCAGGACTCGTCCGTCGACGTTCACGGCGTAATCACGCCATTGGTCGACAATCATTCCACCGAAGGAATCCTGAGCGCCGACGGCGAGGATGGGCATCTCCAGTTTGCCGCGGGCCAGGAACTCCTTGTTCTGCTGAACGTTCGCGCGGAACTGACGGTATACGCTCATCCAGGCCTTCGTGCGGCCGGGCTCCTTCAGGAAGTCGGCGTAGTAGTCGAAGTCCGACGGCGTGAACGGTGACTTGTTGCCCACCAGGTACGCAGTGATCATTTCCTCGACGAAGACACGCTCGTGACCGGCGATGAGGTGCTCGGCGAGAGGCATCTGGAACATGCCCCAGTGCCACGGCGACGGCTTGTCCGGGTCAACGCTCAGAGCCGGGAAGCCGTAGGCGCTGTCATCCGCGACGGGGGCTTCCATCACGGCCATGCGGAGCACCTCCGACGGCCACTGCGCCGCGTAGGCGTAGGCGACCCAGACGCCGACATCGTGGGCGACCACCTGGATCCCGTTGTCGAGTCCCAGCTGCTTCATCAGCTGATGCACGTCCTCGGCCAATTGCGCCGCCCGGTAACCGGTCTCCGTGACCTGTGAGTTGCCAGTGCCACGCAGGTCGACGGCGATCACGGTGTGGGTCCTGGAGAGCGGGCCCATCTGCTGCCGCCACTCGGCCCACGTCTGAGGGAACCCGTGGATCATCACCACCGGCGAGCCATTGCCGCCCTGCATGTAGTGCATACGGAAGTCATTTACTTCCGCGTACTCGGACCGAAAACCTGCGGGTGGTTGAGATTGCGGGTAATTCGACGGCGACGGCTCCACCGTCGAGCTATTCCCGCGGCTCTCATTCCATACTCCGGATCCCGAGATGACCGAGATTGCCAGAAAGGCCTTCAATGCCGCGATGAGCCTGTTCGTCTTTCCTGTTCCGATGCTCATTGATGCACCTGCTTGGGTCGCTATCTCGTTATTCCACACTAGACGTGTGGGTGCGCTGGAGCCACCCATCGGTGCGGCGCAGCGCCGTACCGAAGATCTCGCGCCGCAGGTCGTCCGATACCCCTCGCAGTCACAAGGCCACGATGTCGATGCCGCGATTGCGCGCCGGTTCGTGCCCGCGTGCCAGATCTCGGTGGGCCGCGACGCGTCGTCGCGGGTGCGTCACGGCCCACCGAGCAGGTCCGGATGGATCAGACGGCGAGGTGGTCTGCCATGAGCTTGGCGAAACGCGCAGGGTCCTTCAGCGCGCCGCCCTCGGCGATGAGGGCCATGCCGTAGAGGAGTTCGGCGATTCCCGCGAGGCCGGCACCGGCATCGTCGCCGCGTTCGCCGTGGGCCTTGTTGAGACTGGCGACCAGCGTGTGGCCGGCGTTGAGCTCCAGGATGCGCTTGGTGTGCGGGACGTCCTGGCCCATGGCCCGGTACATGTTCTCCAGGGCCGGGGTGATGTCGTGGGTGTCGGAGACGAGACAGGCCGGGGAGACGGTCAGGCGGGTGGAGAGCCGGACCTCCTTCACGTCCTCGGCAAGCACCCCGGTCATCCAGGTCAGCAGGTCGGTGTACTCCTTCTGCCGGCTCTCGCGCTCGCTGTCGGTGTGGGGGTCCCGCGCGCCGGCGTCCAGGTCGACCGTCCCCTTGGCCACGGACCGCAGCTGCTTGCCCTCGAATGCGGGCACCGTGGTGACCCAGACCTCGTCGACGGGGTCGGTCAGCAGCAGCACCTCGATGCCCTTCGCGCCGAAGGCCTCCATGTGCGGGGAATTCTCGATGGCTTCCCGGGAGTCGCCGGTCAGGTAGTAGATCTCTTCCTGGCCGTCCTTCATGCGCCCCACGTACTGCGCCAGCGTGGTCGGCTCGTCCGCCTTGTGCGTCGAGGCGAAGGAACTCAGGCCGAGCACGGTGTCGCGGTTGCCGTCGTCGCCCAGCAGGCCTTCCTTAAGAGCGGGGCCGAACTCCCTCCAGACGGTGGCGTAGCGGTCGGGCGCACTGGTCATGAGGTCCTTGACGGTGGCCAGGACCTTCTTGGTCAGGCGCCGGTGGATCATCTGGATCTGCCGGTCCTGCTGCAGGATCTCGCGGGAGACGTTGAGCGAGAGGTCCTGGGAGTCGACAACGCCCTTGACGAAGCGCAGATAGGGCGGCAGGAGCTCTTCGCAGTCGTCCATGATGTGGACGCGCTTGACGTACAGCTGCAGGCCGCGCCGGTGGTCGCGGGTGAACAGGTCGTGCGGGGCGTGGGAGGGGATGAACAGCAGGGCCTGGTACTCGAAGGTGCCTTCCGCCTGGAGCCGGATGGTCTCCAGCGGGTCCAGCCAGTCGTGGGCGAGGTGCTTGTACAGCTCGTGGTACTCCTCCTCGCTCACCTCGTCCCGTGATCGCGCCCACAGCGCCTTCATCGAGTTCACCGTCTCCAGACCCGCCGAAGCGGGCTCGGTGCTCTCGCCGTCGGTGTCCGTGCCGGCCTGCGTCGTGGCATGCGCGGGCATGCGGATGGGCCAGGTGATGAAGTCCGAGTACCGCTTGACGATCTCCCGGAGCTTCCAGCCGTCGGTGTAGTCGTGCAGCTGGTTGTCGACATCGGCGGGCTTGAGGTGAAGGGTTACCGCCGTGCCCTGGGGGGCCTGGTCGACGCTGTCGACCGAGTAGGTGCCCTCACCGCGCGAGGTCCAGCGGGTGCCCTGACTCTCACCGGCCCGCCGGGTCACCACGGTGACCTCGTCGGCGACCATGAACGCGGAATAGAACCCGACGCCGAACTGGCCGATCAGACCGGCGGCCGCTTCCGCGTCCTTGGTGTCCTTCAGCTCCTTGAGCAGCCTCGCCGTCCCGGAGCTGGCGATCGTGCCGATGAGAGCAATGACCTCCTCACGCGACATGCCGACACCGTTGTCCCGCACCGTCAGCGTCCGCGCCTGGGCGTCCGTCTCGAGGGCGATGTGCAGATCGGACACGTCCGCCCCGAGCGCGTCGTTGCGCAGCGCCTCCAGCCGCAGCTTGTCGAGCGCGTCGGAGGCGTTGGAGATCAGCTCCCGGAGAAACACATCCTTGTTCGAGTAGATCGAATGGATCATCAGCTGCAGGAGCTGACGTGCCTCAACCTGGAACTCGTGGACCTCGGCCGACATGACGAGCGAACCCTCCAAAGATCTGAAACGCCGACTACCACACGCACTCTAGACCGATCGCCGCCGCATGCCTCCGGCGGCAGGCAGGCCCCGCGCCGCCACACCCGCACAGCTACGAGCCGCAGGCCCCGAGGGCCGCCGCCAGCGCGACCGCCCCTTCGTCACCGATGCCGGCAAGTTCACCGACACCTTCGGCCCGCTGCCCACCACACCCCACCCACAGGCCGTCGACGCCACCCTCTCCTGGTTCCGGACCACCCTGAATCGCTGACGTCGGGCTCCTCACGGCGCGCCGGTCTCCCTCGGTTCGTCCGACCCCGTCCGTCCGGGAGGACACGGCACCGGATCGCCCACGGGCGTCCCGTTGCCCCGTCAACCGGACGCTTGCTGGAGGCCGTTGAGGATGAGGTCCAGTCCGGCTTCGAACTCGTCGCCGTAGGAGTACCCGGGGACTTCCTCGCCGGCCCGCACCGCTACGACGCCATCATCGACATCGCGGGCCATCGCAGCCTCCGGGACCTGCGCCGCGCCCTGACCCCCCGCGGCAGACTGGTCATCACCGGCAGCGAGACGAACGGCCTCTGGCTCGGCGGCACCGACCGGCAGATCCGCGCACAGATGCTCTCCCCGTTCACCGGCCGGCATCTGGGCACCTTCATCACCTCGGAGCGCGCCGACGGGCTCCGCGACCTGACCGCCCTCATCGACGCAGGCGTGCTCAGCCCCGTCGTCGACCGCGTCTACCCGCTCGCCGAGACCGCCGCAGCCGTCCGGCACCTCCTCGACGGCCGCGTCACGGGCAAGCTCGCGCTGACCCTTTGAGGCCGAAGGTCGTGGCGTCACCCAGGCGCTCCTTGGGTGGCCACACCACCCCCGTAGCCGACGAGGACACCACCAGCACCGTCACCGAGCATGCCTGCACCCGCCGCCGCGACAGCGACCGCAACCCGACCGGATCACTCGTTCGTCCGCATGGACAGAGCCGAACCCACACCACCGAGAGGCGGCCATGTCGCACCCCGCGGAACCCCTGGTCGAATACTGCTTCATCATCACCTTCAGCCATCGCGAGCAGGATCTGATGACCTTCTCCGGCACCTACACACCCGCACCGGGGATGACCAGGCACGACGTCTATACGACCATCCATGCCGATCACGTGCGGCGGTTGCCCGCACATGTGCAGAGCGGCTTCTACCAGGTCACGTTCTTCTCGCTGGAACGCAACCAGCTGCCATGACCGGCCGTGGACGGGAAACCGCCCGTCGGGCGCACAGGCAGCCCGGGCGCCCCGGTCGATCCCGTCTTAGGATCGGCTGAGCCGCGCTTGCCGGAACACGTGCGGCAGCGCTTGCGCACATCGCGGCACGAAGCTCTTCTCGGCCGCCGCGGACACCCGCCCGTTGCGCTCGCCGCCTCCCGGCAGCGCCCGGAGCCCGCCTCGAATGCGGCGCGCCGCAGTGGCGGACAGATCGCGAGCGGGTCAGGAGGAGAAGCATGAGCAGTGATCCGGGTGCCGAGTATGCGGCCACGGCGGCGCGGCTGGGTTGTGCGGCGCTGGTGGACGCGATGGGCCGCCTCCACCAGCACCGCGCGCACATCCTCGCCCTGTCCAGCCCCGACCCCACCAGGCCGCTCTTCGGTCCGGCCGCCACCATGGCCTTCCTGCCCTACCGGGACGACCTGCCGCAGACAGGCACCGGCTTCAGTGACCTGTTCTACCGGGCGGTCGGTGACGACCCGGCCGGGAAGGTCCTGGTCCTCTCCAGCGGCGGCTATCCGGACGTCTCACACGCCGGCGGTACGAAACTGTCCCGGGTCGCAGTTCACGGGCTCGCCGGCGTGCTGGCGGACGGCCGGCTGCGGGACTACGCCCAGCTGCGCGAGCACGGGTTCGCCGCCTGGTGCCACGGCGAGGCCACTCGCTGGGGCGGTGACACCGTCATGCCGTTCGCGGCCGGCATCGCGGTGGAGGTCGCCGGCGTCTGCGTCACCCCTGGGGACTACGTCTTCGCGGACACGGCGGGAGCCGTGGTCATTCCGCGGGGCAGTCTCGAGCGCGTCTTGCAGGAGGCCGCCAGGATGGACGCCGAGGACACCGCATCCATCGCCCGGATCCGCGACGAACACCCACCCCAGTAGGAGCGGCAGGGCCTCTCCCGGCCGCGAGATGCGAACACCGGTGCGACCCGCTCGGCGGTCGTGCCGGCCGGCGGGACCACAGCCGAGGTGCGGGATTTCGGGTTGCCCGCCAGGCGTACGTGGGTGAGCCTCCAGGAAGAGGCATCGCCCCGGACCGGGCGCCGGGGTGCCCTCCGGACAGACCACACGCTGGGAGGAAAAGGTGGCGGCTGACCCGATGACCGCGCCCGGGGCGCGGGTGCCGCGGTTCGAAGGACTGCGCGCCATGTTCGTCAACACGACGCTGAAGCGGTCGCCCGAGGTCAGCAACACCGAGGGGCTCATCGAGCTGAGCGCGGGCATCATGCGCGGGCACGGCGTCCAGGTGGAGACGGTCCGCGCGGTCGACCACGACATCGCGACCGGAGTGTGGCCGGACATGAGGGAACACGGCTGGGCCGGTGATGCCTGGCCGGAGCTGTTCGAGCGGGTCCTGGCCGCGGACGTCCTCGTGCTGTGCGGGCCCATCTGGCTGGGAGACAACAGTTCGGTGATGAAGCGCGTCATCGAACGGCTCTACGGCTGCTCCAGTCTGCTCAACGACGCCGGACAGTACGCCTACTACGGACGCGTCGGCGGCTGCCTGATCACCGGCAACGAGGACGGGATCAAGCACTGCGCCATGAACGTCCTCTACAGCCTCCAGCACCTCGGCTACACGATTCCGCCGCAGGCCGACGCCGGGTGGATCGGTGAGGCCGGACCCGGCCCCTCCTATCTCGACCCGGGCTCCGGCGGCCCGGAGAACGACTTCACCAACCGCAACACGACGTTCATGACCTACAACCTCCTGCATCTGGCGGGCATGCTGCGACGCGAAGGAGGGTTTCCCGCCTACGGCAACCAGCGCTCCGAGTGGGACGCCGGCTGCCGCCCCGACTTCCCGAACCCGGAACACCGATGACCCCGTCTCCACCACCGGGCGGGACGCGCCGAGCTCCGTGCCCGCCCGATCGGGAACCGCGGCGGGCGGAGCGGCGCGGCTGGGGCTGCTCCGTGAGATGACCCGCCGCACCCCGGAAAGCGCTGCTCGCCTCGTAGCCACCGGGAGACAGGGCGGTCATTCCGGCCGTCCGCCACGACGAGGACGAGGAGTGGGCCCATGACTGGGGCAACCGGCAGGGTGGCACTGGTGACGGGGGGCAGCAGCGGGATCGGGGCGGCCACCGCGCGTCTCCTGGCCGCGCGGGGGATGCGCGTGGTGGTCGACTACCCGGTCATCCCCGAAGCGACGCGTCTAGTGAGATGCGTGGGCTTGAGCCGCTTCGGCGGATATCGGAGATCGGGGGTTCAGCCCCCAGAGGATGTCCATCGTGGGGAGCATGGGGGGAACGAGCAGCCACGCCTTCGCCGCCCGTTCACGCCCGAGTTCAGGGCCGAGATCGTCGAGCCGTGCCATCGTGGTGACCGTTCGATCGGCCAGCTTGCCAAGGACTTCGACCCGACCGAGACCGCGGTGCGTGACCGGGTGAAGCAGGCCGAGGTCGACTTCGGCGAGCGAGACAGCCTGACCAGCAGCGAACGCGACGAATTGGCCGCGCGGCGGCAACATCACCTACGTCCCGACCGACGAGGGCCGGCTCTACCTCGCCACCGTCACGGACATCGCCTCGCGCCGCGTCGTCGGCTGGGCCAGCGCCGATCCCCTGCGGACCGACCCGGTCCCTCGGCTTTCAGCAGCGTCGCCTGCACCCTCATCCGCTACCGCCGTCTGAACACGTGAACGAACACCTCGTTCGCCGATGGGTTGCAGCAAAATGGTGCGGGTGAGCAGATCGTCCGAGCAGGTACAGAACGCAGCCGCCCTCTGGCGCGAACACCGCCACGCCCCCTTCCCAGCCTGCCTACGAGGTGCCGAATTCGGGGGCACGGACATGGTCATGCTCGACGCGGACACCGCTGGCTGCGTTCTTACGTGGCTGAACAACGGTGGCGCCCTCGACCGAGAACGCAGCCGCATCCTGCAGCGCTGCATCGAGGACCTGGACCGAGTCATCCCTGCGATCACCGATCCCGCAGGAATCCAGTACTACCGGCGCTTGCGCCGACTTGCCCTACTCGTCGCAGCGGGCCTCATCGACGCCAATTGAGATGTGCTCTCAGGAGTTCATTCACAGCTACAGGTGCGCCGCGGGCTACCCCCAAGTTCCCCACGCGTATGGATCTGTTGTCATCATCCTCTGCCGTCAGCCGAACAGTCAGTAGCAGGAGCCCTTGAACGGAGAAGGTCACCGGGCCAGGAACGCGGCGCGGCTGACGTGCCGGCCGGGCCGCGACCTTGCGTGCCGCGGCACGCACAGCGGTGGCTTCGACCTAGACCAACTTGCCCAGCCCGAAGAAGGTCAGCCACTCCTTCGAGTCTCCGAGAAACAGGGTGAACGCGCCGACCAAGGCCAGGAACCGGCCGACGGCGGCGAAGTGATCCATGTCCGGGAAGAGTTGCGTACCGGGCCGCGACACTCCCGGTTGGTCATCTGAAAGGTGGCGGGCCGTTCACCCGGTGCCCTACGCGTACCGTCGGAATGCCTCTTCCAGAACTGTGAAGCCGGCGACCGCCGGCAGCCCCGTCACCCGTACGCCACCGCGAGGCAAATGCCCCCACGATGTGTGAAGGACCCGGCCGCAACGGACCGGGACATATCGGGAGCTCGTGGCCCGCGGCCGCCCGCCTGCCGGGGGCATCAGGTCGAGAAGGGGAAACCCTTGCCGGACAACCCGAGCCAGTCACCGCCCAGAACCTGCTCCTTCCACATGTCGAACACCTTCTCGGGCACCTGGTACTTCTCCGCGACCTCGGTACGGGTGGCATGCCCTGACGTCACGGTCAGAACGATCCGCACCTTGTCCACCACCGACAGATCCTCGGCGGGTTTGACCGGCAGATCAGCGAGCCGCAGACACCCCGCCCCACCCGGCTGGCCCGGCTGGCCCGGCTGCCCCGGCTCGCCGGGCCGGCTACCCTGGCCGCCTTCCCCGCCGCGGCCGCAGCCCGCCAGGACACCGGTGACGGAGTCGGTACCGCCGGCACCGCCGACGCCCCGGCTGCCGTCGTGGCGGGTCTGTGCGGCCGAGGCTCCAGCGGACGAGCCCTCGGACGAGCAGGCGCCGCCACCGGCGATCGCGGCCGCCATCACCACCAAGGCCAAAGGACGCTTCCACACACGATGTGACTTCACTGGATTCTCCATATCCGCGGCCAGATCCGCGAGAGACGGGCCCCCGGTCCGGGACCCGGGGTGGAGGGCCCGTACCTCACCGTGGGTACGGGCCCTCCGCGACAGGTCGTCAGAGGATCACGAATGGCGCTCAGAAGATGCTGATCCCGCCGGCACCACCGACACCGCCGGAACCGCCGGGGCCGAATATGCTGCCGCCACCGCCACCGGCCTTTCCGCCGTTGCCGCCATCCCCGAAGACACTGTTCCCGCCCGAGCCTCCGTTACCGCCGCCACCACCGGCACCGAAGACACTGTCCCCACCGGAACCCGCGCTGCCGCCGTTACCGGCATTGCCGAAGATGCTGCCGCCCCCCGAACCGCCGTTGCCGCCCCTACCCCCGTTGCCGAACACGCTTTCACCGCCGCCGCCCCCGCCACCGGCGCCCCCGCCGGGACCGAAGACGCTGTCACCGCCTGCCCCACCGGTCCCACCAGCCCCACCGTTGCCGAAGACGCTGCCGCCACCGGAACCACCGGAGCCACCGGCGCCGCCGGGACCGAAGACACTGCTGCCTCCGGCGCCGCCCTCACCGCCCTTTCCGCCATCGGTCACCACACCCGCCGTGGCGGTGGTGCTCCTGCTCACCTCCGCCGTCGCCGCCGAAGCCGGGAGCGCGACGGCTCCGGAGATCAAACCGGCCGACGCGAAAAGCACCACTGCCCGAAACCCACGACGCGGCGAACGAACCCGACCGGAAACCTGAGTGCTGCGAAACATGACCGAACTCCTCACAAAGAGAAACTTCAATGGGAATACCGGAAAAATATCCGGACCAGCGACGGAAGTACCCGACAAAGGATTTCCTGCCGCCGGGGCCTGCCTCACATTTCCTGCCCTGCGAGGCCCGCATCTCCATTACGCCCGGCCACAGCGCCTGGGTCACGTTCCGACAACACGGGACTTGACACAGGCCATAAGAACGCCCACAATCCGCGCCGCCGCGCGACGGCGCCACACCACCCGGACACCACATGGACCACGCCAGAACAACCAGCAGTCCGGGGTCGACCAACATCGGGGGCGGGGACGAAACCCCGACCCGCGAGGGCATGCGTCTTCCCACCCTGGTGCCCGGCTCCGGCCAGGCACCAGGGTGGGACGGCTGTGCCGTCAGCGGCTGCTCACGGTGCCAATGTCGACGATGTGGTCGTACCGCTCCAGCAGTACGAAGAGCTTGATCTTCTGCGTCGTCCCCCCGCTGCCGAAGGTCAGCGTGACGACGACCTCGTGCCCGTTGCCCACAGCACCGTTGTCGGTCACCTTCCAGCGCGCAGGGACGTTCTGGGCACGCAGGACCCCGTCCGCCCCGTTCTCCTCCTCCCAGGCCGCCAGCCGCTGGGCGAAGCCGGGCGTCAGGTAGTGCGTGCGAAGTACCGTGGCCAGAGTGCCGTCCGGGTCCTCGTAGTCGCCCTTCGCGTCGATGTACGCGCCGTAGAAGTCGGCGACCCGGGTCATCGCTTGGCCGGGCGTACCGCTGACCGACCGCGGTGCCGCGGCGGACACCTTGGCGGGGGCGGCAGGGGCGGACGCCTGTGCCGACGCGGTGAGCCCCAGCGGAAGGGCCACGGCGGCGACAAGACCGGCGATCAAAGCGGTGCGGCTGACGTTCTTGCGGGCGGTCGTGTTGCTTTTCATCAGTGTGCTTCCCCGATTCGATGGGTCCGGATGTGCGTCGCTGTGTGCGGGGCGGCCTCCTCGGCCCTCGTGCCTGTGGGGCGGCTCCGGCGACCCCATGAGCGTCGTCGGCGGCGCGGTCCGGGCACAACGGACTGCGCCCCATCCGCAACGGTGAAACCGTCCCAGGCCTGCTGACCTCTCCTTATAGGGAGTGCCTGGGATGCCGTCCTGGGACGCGAGGCGGGTGAGGGGGAATGAATCGGTGCCGTCCCAGGACGAGGTGGAAGAGTTCGCGGCGCTGCTGCGACAGCTCAAGGCCCGCACGGACCGCAGTTACGCGGCCCTCGCGCGCCGCCTGAACATGAACGCCTCGACGCTGCACCGGTACTGCGCGGGGGACGCGGTGCCGCTCGGCTTCGCACCTGTGGAACGCTTCGCCGCGATGTGCCAGGCCAGTGCGGCCGAACGGATCGAGCTGCACCGGCGGTGGATCCTGGCAGTGGCGGCACGGCAGCGGTCCCGGACGGCGACCAAGTCCGTACCGGACGACGCCGGGGCCCACCAGGCCCGCAGTGAAGGCCCCTTGGCCGATCGGGCGGCCGACCCGGTGCCCGCGGCAGTCGCCGGCTCCGTCTCCACGACGGCCGCCGACCCTCTGCCCGCGGCAGCGTCCGGCCCCTCGCCCGGCCCCCGGCAGACCGGCGCTGAGAGCCTTGCGGGTTCGTCGCACGACGGCGACGCAGCGTCCCGCCCCGCCCCACGACAGCCCTGGCGCAGGCGCCGCGTGGCGGTCACCGCAGCCGTCGTGACCGCACTGATCGCCACCCTGGGCAGCCTGACCACCCTGCCGTCCGGGCTCTCCTGGACCGCCGGTGACGACCGGGCTTCCGGCACGGCGCCCGCGAAGACCACGGGTGCACGGCACGACTCCACGACACCGTCCGTACCCGCCTCCACCACGCACCGCCGGCCGTCCGGCACGCCCTCGCCGAAGGCACCCGCCGCGGGCAACCCTTCGTCGGGCCGGTCCATGAACCCCTCCGCCACGACCGTCCCCGCCGCCGCGCCCCTCACCTGGACGGCGAACTCCCAGCTCTGGGAACTCGGTTGCCAGCACGACTACGTCATCGGCAAGGCACCCCAGCAGGTGCCGCCACCCCCGGCCCCACAAGACGCCGCCCCATGGGCACGTACGCAAGGCGCGGTGCACGGCGGCCACACACTCGTGGGCATCTCCGTGCAGGGGCGGACGGACGCAGCCGTCGTCCTGGAAGCACTGCGGGTCCGCGTCGTGGGACGCGCCGCCCCGGTGAAGGGCACCGTCTACTCCACAGGCCAGGGCTGCGGCAGCGACATCACCCCCCGCTCGTTCGCCGTGGACCTGGACGTGAACCGACCGATCGCCCACCCGGTCCAGGGCAGTGAGCACGCCACCAGTACCCCGGCCATGCGCATGCCCTACCGGGTGTCGTCGAAGGACCCCGAGGTACTGCTGGTGGACGCACGAACCGCCGACTGCGACTGCCGCTGGTACCTGGAACTCGACTGGTCCTCGCAAGGCCGCACCGGCACCGAACGCATCGACGACCACGGTCTTGCGTTCCGCACCAGCGGCATCGGGGGCCTGCCGCGCTACTGGTACGCGCGCGACGGCTGGACACCGCTCACAAACTGAGCAGGACCGATCGCGCACCGGGCCACCGTCGCGCCCCGAGGCCAGAGCCACGTCGCCGTCCCGCGCGTTCGAGGAACAGGTCGGCAGCAGTCCTCGGCGCACGGCTTGGGGCCGGCTCTCCCGCCTGCGGTCCACAACCAGATGCGCTCCCCCGGATCCTGTACGCCAGGCCGTGAAGGACGATCGCTCGGTGACGCGCTCCTTGGATCGTGACCGGTTCCTCGAAGAGCTCGAACGTGACTGTCGGCCGGCTCCGTCAGCCGGCGACACTCGTCTTGTCACTACTGCACACGCCCTGCGGCGTCGGCCGATCGGCGAGCCGACCGTCGAGGACATGCGCTTGTCGACCGGGCAGGACATCGGCCTGCCCTGCTGCGAGCCACGCCAGGGAGAGGGTCAGGCGGCCGGCCAGGAGTGGAAAACGGCCGCCTGGCCGTGGAAGGTGTTGTCGTCGTCGATGAGCTCCCACATCGTGACGTCCCGTATCCAGAAGCGGCGGCCTGACTTGGAGACGCGAATGCCCTGGTATCCGGTGACGTGATGGTGCACGGCGACCTGGTGCAGCAGGGCGTCGCGGTCCTCCTGGGCGGCCGGTTCCGCTGACAGCCGTGAGGGCAGCCCGACGAACTCGTCCCAGCCGTATTCGAAGCACCGCTGGGCGGTCAGGTTGGCGTAGACGAACAGCGGGTCGTCCGATGCGTCGTGCGCCAGCAACCCGAACGGCGCCTCCTCGTAGAGCCACCGGGCCGCCCCGGAGTCCGACGCCCACACCGGCGGGCAGAGCTCGACGCCCACCAGACGGCGGTAGCTGTCCAGGAGGAGGGCGGCGAAGCGGGGATCCGCGCGCCGGTCGGCGGGCGCCTGCACCCGCGGGGACGGATCAGTCACCGTTCTCGGCCCAGCTCATGAGCTTGCGGAGCTTCTTGCCGGTGGTCTCCCGCAGGTGGTTCCCGTCGGCCTTCTTGTACTCGTTGTACCGGGGCAGGCCGGCATCGTCGTCGTAGAACAGCTCGGCCACTTCGGGTCTCTCCTCGGGGATCTCGGGGGCGCCCACACACTACGTCCGCGGGCCGGGATCAAGTCCGGGGGTCTCGCCATGCGGTCCGGTCGAAGGCGCGCGGACCCGTACGTCCGCGCCGGGCGCACCGCCCGGGCCGCCCGCCGCCCCTGACCCGCCCGTGGCCGCGCCGTGCCCTGCACGGACGGGCAAGGCACCGTGCACGACGGGGCAAGGTACCTCAGCGGCCCCTCCCTACGGTCGAGGTGTCCCATCACGAGTGGGACGCCAATGCGTGGACCAGGGACCGCTCGCGGATCCGCCGGCTCCCGGCACCGCGCACGACCGCGAGGGAGTGGCGCTGATGACGGACGTCGAACAGTTCGAGGAGGGGCAGGACGAAGGGAAACCGCTGCGATACCTGGCCGCCGCCAGCGTCGTGGCGTGGATCCTCGCAGTCTGCGCGGTGTGCGTGATCCTGCCCCTGTACTCCCATCCGAGCCTCGCATGCGGCCTGGCGCCGCTGATCACCGCGGGAACCGCGGCGATGGTGCTCGGCCGCGTGAAGGCCCGCTATCGCTGCAGGGCGGCCCGGGCGCACGCCGTGACCGACACCGTGCGGCGGGTCCTGCTGCGGCCGCTCCCCGGGCGCATCGGCGCCCTGGGGCTCGCCTCCATCTACCGGCCCTGCGGGGGCCGCGGCCAGGTCGGCGGGGACCTCTACGCGGTCGCACGCGCGGGTGGGGCGACCCGGCTGATCATCGGAGACGTGCGCGGCAAGGGCCTGCCCACCTTCGAGGACGTCGCGGCGGTGCTCGGGGCCTTCCGCGAATGGGCGCCGCGCGCCGCCAACCTGGCCGAGCTGTCGGCGCGGCTGGAGGAGAGTTTCCTGTTCCACCTGGCGGAGAGCGACGACGTCGCCCGCGACAAGGACGAACGGTTCGTGACGGCGCTCGTCCTGGAGGTGCGGGACGGCGAGCGGTTCGCCCGCATGGTCAACCACGGCCATCCCCCGCCCATACGGGCCCGCCGCGGGAGCGTCGCCCTGGTCGCGGGCTGCCCGGCGCCCCCCTTGGGCCTGTACGGCCTGCGGGAGTGCGGCACCATCGAGGAACGCTTCGAACTGTGCCCCGGGGACACGCTGTTGCTCTACACCGACGGGCTGATGGAGGCCCGTGACGCCGCCGGCCGCTGCTACCCGCTGCTGGAACGTGCGACCGCATGGCGGTGGATCCGGCAGGGCACGCCGAGTCACGTGTGCCTGCCGGATGTGCTGGGAGAGATCCTCGAGGACGTCATCGAGCACGCCGGGGCGCTCCCGGAGGACGACCTGGCGATGGTCGCGCTGACCCGGGTGGAGGAACCGGGCGCGCCTGTGCTGTCCTGGCCGGCCGGTGAGGCCTGGCGCGAGGACGCGGGGCAGTGGCGGCAGGACTGATCGTCTGTCGGGCTGCCCGTGACAACGCCGGCGTCCTGCGGGAGCGGAGCCCGCGGGACGCCGCTCTCCTGTCCCTCCCGCCGGGGTCCGATCCGCGGTCCGGTCGTGTCGGCAGGTGGTTCACTGACGCTCGCCCGGGCGATGACGCATCGGCCGTGGTGTGCATCCGCAGGCTCCGGACGGTCTGGACGATGCCGGCGCCGACGACCGGGGAGCCGGCCCGGGATTCCGGTTTCGGAGACGTCTCTGCGCAGGCCACCGTGGCGCGTTCCGTCGCGGCCTCGACCAGCCGGGCCGCACACGCACCGTGCCGGGTTGCCGAAACGGCATGAGGCTTTGCGGCGCGGTCGTGGTGCGGGCCACGGTGGCTCATGCACCGGACGCCGGGCCCGTTCCCCTCACCGGTGCTTCCATCTCACCGTCTCTCGACGTCAAGCCGCGCACCGGTGACGGAGATACGCGCCGCTTCTTGAAAGTCCACCCCTCGTAACAAGGAGTCCACATGCCCGAGCTCTTCGAACCGGTCGACGTCGGTGCGTGGACGCTGCGCAACCGCATCGTCATGGCACCCATGACGCGGAACCGTGCCACGCCCTTCGGGGTGCCCACCGAGGACATGGCCACGTACTACGGGCAGCGTGCCACCGCGGGACTGATCATCACCGAGGGGACGCAGCCGAGCCCGGTGGGCCAGGGGTACATGAACACCCCCGGACTGCACACGGCGCAGCAGCGCGCCGGGTGGGCTCGGGTGGCGGAGTCGGTTCACGCAGGCGGCGGTCTCATCGTCGGCCAGCTCATGCACGCCGGCAGGATCTCGCACCCCGACAACAAGCACGGCGCGGAGACCGTTGCCCCCAGTGCACTGGCCGCCCCCGGCGCCGTGTTCACCGCCCGCGGTGCCCGGCCTCACCCGGTGCCCCGCGCCCTGGCGACCGAGGAACTCGGCGCGGTCGTACGGGAATTCGCCGACGCGGCCATCGCCGCCCGTGCGGCCGGACTCGACGGCGTCGAACTGCATGCCGCAAATGGATACCTGCTGCACCAGTTCCTCTCGCCCTCCACCAACCACCGCGACGACGCCTATGGAGGTGACCCCGGGGCGCGCTCCCGGTTCGTCGTCGAGGTCGTCCGGGCCGTCAGCGAGGCCATCGGACCTGACCGCGTCGGTGTCCGCATCTCGCCGGGTGCCGCCCTCCACGGCATCCAAGAGGACGACCGTCATGAGACGGCTGCCACCTATCAGGCCCTCGTCGACGCACTCTCCCGGCTGGGAGTGGCCTACCTGCACACGATCGGCGACCCGGCCGGCTCCCTTCTGAGTGACCTGCGCAGCCGATTCCACGGCCCCACGGTCGTCAACACCGGCTGGGAACCCGTCACGGACGCCGGGATCGCAACGGACGTTCTGAGCCGTGGCCTGGCGGACCTGGTCGCCGTGGGCCGCCCTTACATAGCCAACCCCGACCTCGTCCACCGTTGGCGCACTGGCGGCCCACTCAACCAGCCGGACCCGGCGACCTTCTACGGCGGCGACGCCGCCGGCTTCACCGACTACCCCGCCCTCGATGCCACCGCCGACGCGAGTTGACACCGTAGACGACAGCGGCGGGGAGTCGCGGCGGGTCACGCCGTAAGCGCAACCGGCGCCGTGGTGCAGCGACGCCGAGTGCCTCTGGAGACCCCGCCCCTCGGGTGTTCCAGTCGCGCCGGTCGCTGCATAGAAATTCCGCGACGCTGCTCGCGGGGGCGTGCCAGTGTGAGGACGTGGCAGAGATCGAGACGGCACATGTGTCTGCAGCCGGACGCGGCGGTGCGGGTGAGAGTGGGAGTCTCTATGCGTACCGGGTGCGCGCGCTCGGCCGCAGCGCGGTGGTCCTATGGATCGGTGGCGGGGGCGACGAACCCGATCAGGTACTGGCGTTGACGGAAGTGGATCACCGTCGCGTGCCGGTGTTCATGACTGTTCGGCAAGCACGGGTGTACGCGAGCCGACAGGGGTGGAGGCCGGCCACTTCCGTGGCCGGCACTCTGGAACTCACCCGTGTCCAGCGCTGGCTGGAGGATCCGGTTCGCCGGCACGTCCCCCCAGGAGCCGTGCTGGAGGCGTGGAACTTCTTCGAGGACCTGGCCCGGGGACTTGGCGAGGCCAACCGGCTGCCCCGGCAGAACGCGGTGCACGACAGCGCATACGAGAAGCTGTTCGGAGGGGAGTGCGCCGCGTGGACTCCCGAGGAGCGGCACGCGGTACTGGACCTGCTCACGGCAGGGGTGGAGCTGTGGGCCTCCTGCCCGGTGATGGTGAGGCCCCGATCGGGCATCGTCCTCGACAGTAGGCGGCGTACGCCGAGGGGCTTGTGATCACCTCGCGAAGGGCTCGCCAAGGTGTCATTGCGCAGCCTCGACCCGGGTAGTCGGTCCACGATCGGATCGATGCGTCAGCGGCGAGTCGGTCTTCGATTCCGCACGGTTGCAACGTCGGCGGACATGGGCGGCGATGGCGGCGTCCGCCCCTCCCTCCCGGTGAAGCCCGACACCTTGATGCGGGCGAAGGGGCGGAAGGTTGCTCGGCCGACCCTGCCTGCGCGGTGAGGTGCTTCCCGCGCGGGCGGGAGTGGCCCGGTGGCGGGCCGCGCGGTACAGTGCCGCCCTCGGGAGGGGACTGATCATGGAACGCCCGCGGAGAGACGACGGCTTCCTGGAGAAGCTGGACAGGCGGATGCCCTATGTGGGTCTCGCCACCGGGCTCTACCTCGCGGTTCAGGGCATCCGCTTGTACCTGCGTGGCAGCAGCGCGTTCTGGGCTCTCGGCGGTGCGGTCATCGTGGTGCTCGCAAGCTGGGACATCTACAAGCACCTGCGGACGCGCAGGGATCGCGCTGCGAGCGAGAGCACGGCACCACGACCCTCTCCGAGCACACCGGCCCAGTGAACTCTGACGCGGTCCACCGTGAGTGGGAACGTCTCCCGTCTGCCGACGGCGCCGCAACGACCGTCCTGACCTGGGGTCGCGGTTCCCGGTGTACGGGTCGGTTCACACCGGGACCGCGAACACCCCGCCGTGCGCCGGCCGTTCACACTCGCGACCGCGCCGCCGGGACCGTGCAGGCAACCGGGAGGCCTTCTACCTGCGGACCGCCGAGATCAGTCCCCCGGGCTGCTCCTCGCCCCGTGGCGGGGTACTGAGCGGGCGGCCATAGGCGGCAGCGCGTTCGCGCAGGGTGTGACTGCCGGCCTGCCAGCCGTGCCCGGCCAGCCAGCCCACCGGGTCGTCGGGCATCTCCGAGACCCACATGGACGCCGCCGATCCCGGCACGGCGTCCGCACCGAACCGCTCGATCACGCCGCGCGAGCCCAATGTCAGCCCCATCCGGCTGCCTGCCGCCGATTGCGCGCTGATCCGGGCCAGCAGCAGCTCCACCGCGTCCCCGGGCAGATAGATCAGCAGCCCTTCGGCGATCCACACGGTCGGCTCGGCCGGGTCGTGCCCAGCGGCAACCAGCGCGCCCGGCCAGTCGTCACGCAGATCCACCGCGACGGTGATCCGCTCGCAGCGTGCGACGGCCCGCTCCTGGCGCAGCACCGACGCCTTGAAGTCCAGTGGCGCGGCCGTGTCGACCTCGAACAGCCGGGTGCCCTCGGGCCAGTCCATCCGGAAGGCCCTGCTGTCCATGCCGGCGCCGAGCAGCACGACCTGCCGGACACCGGACGCGCAGGCCTGCCGCAGCAGGTCGTCGAGGAACTTCGTCCTGATGACGATGGAGAACGACACGGCAAGTCGGCGGCGTCGCGCCGCCTCGTCATCGGGCCGCGGCGGCGAGGAGGGCCACAGGCCTCCGGCGGTGGCGAACGCCCGTGCCAGTGGGTCGCGGAACAGCGCGTTCTCCCGCTCGGTCTCCAGCGCCCGCACCCGGGCCACTCCCACCGCCGTGGCCCACACTCCCGACGGCTGCACCCGCTCCGTCTCATCAGTCACCGCGCCAGCCTAAACGATCGATTCCAGGGGCCCTGAGGATTCGGTTGCCAGACCGCTGGAAGGGGTGGCCCGGGATGCCGTGCGTGAGGTTGTCGAGGATCGTGCGCAGCCACGGGCTGCGTACGGCCGGCACCCGGACCAAGGTGCGGCGGTTCAGGCTGAGGTGCGCTGCCTCCAGTCCTGGTCCAGGCGGTCGGCCAGGCCCGCTGCGGTGAAGGCGGCCTCCAGGTCCTCGCGGCCCTCGGTGAAGTGGGCCCAGCTGTCGTGGTGGACCGGGACGACGCGGCGGGCGTCGAGGATCCGGGCGGCCTCGGCGGCTTGCACGCTGTCCAGGACGATCAGGTTGCCGTCGAAAAGCATGGGAAAACGAGGTGCGCCGGCGAACAGGATGGCGGTGTCCACCGGGGCGAAGCGCCCGGCGATCTCCTCGACGGCGCCGAGGGAGGCGTTGTCGCCGCTGACGTAGACCGTCGGCAGGCCCTCTCCGGTCAGGACGAAGCCGACGACCTGGCCGGTGAAGGGCTCGACCTCCTCGCGCGCGCCGGGGCCGTGGATGGCGGGAACTGCGGTGACGGCGACAGTGCCGCCGCCCGGGCGCTCCAACTCGACCGTCTCCCAGTCGGCCAGGCCCCTGGCCTTCTGCCCGAGGCGCTCGCCGCCGCTTGGGGTGGTCAGGGTGAGGGGGACGTCGGCGAGCAGGGCGCGGCCGGAGGTGTCGAGATTGTCCGGGTGTTCGTCGTGAGAGAGCAGGACCACGTCGATGGGGCCGAGTTCGGCGGGGGCGCCGGTGGAGGGGGCGGTCTTGGTCAGGACGGGGCGGCCGGGCCGGCCGTAGTCGCCGGGGCCGTCGAACGTCGGGTCGGTCAAGAACCGCAGGCCGCCGTACTCGAACAAGGCGGTCGGACCGCCGTACGTGCGGACCGGGAACTGATCGGCATGGGGTTGGGACATCGCGTCTCCCTCGTTCCTCACGAAAAACTTCTGCGTTTAACGTGATACCAGGCTAGGCGGCCATCACGGAAAAAAGCAATCGCTACCATGAGAGGCATGGACGACACCCTGGCCACCGACACAGCGCGGACCGCCCTGCCCCCAGCTCCGGGTGCCGACCAGTACCGTTCCCTGGACTTCGCCAACACCGCCGCGACCCTGCCCGCCGGCCAGAGCTACGACCTGCTCGCCACCCCCGGATCCGCCATGCACTGGCTCGCGGCCCACAGCCTGACCACCCCGGACGTGCGGCTGTACGAGGTGTGCGCTCAGCGGATGCGCACACTGCGCGCGCACGTACGCACCCTCTTCACCGCCCATGTCGAGCACACCGCCCCGCCCGAAGACTCCCTGCGCGCGGTGAACGAGGCACTCACCGCCGTGCCCACGGCACCCCTCCTCGCCTGGGACGGGGCCGAGGGTCTGCGCCGCGTCCAGGCACACCCGATCGACCTGGCCGTCAACCACGCACTGGCGACCCTCGCCGCCGACGCCGCCGACCTGCTCACCGGTCCCGACGCCGGCATCCTCGCCTCCTGCGGCTCCGCCCCCTGCGACCGGTTCCTCATGCGCACCCATGGCCGGCGCCACTGGTGCTCCACCCGCTGCGGCGACCGCGTCCGCGCCGCCCGCGCCTACGCCCGGCGCAGCGGCGCCTCGCACTGACACGCCGCCCACGGCCCCGCTCCGCTCGCACGACGGACGGCTGACGCCACCCGGCTCAGGGGTAGAGGCCCGCCCGGAAGGCGAACGAGACGAGCTGCGCCCGATCACGTGCGCCGACCTTCGTCATGGCCCGCACCGCGTGCGTCTTCACGGTGAACGGCGACACGGACATCTGCGCCGCGATCTCGTCGTTTCCGAGGCCGCTCGCGATGAGCACGACCACGTCCCGCTCCCTGGGTGTCAGGGCGCCGAAGCGTCGCAGCAGCTCCCGGTCGATCACCGGGGGCGGGCTGTCGGTCATGTGGCCGATGAGCGCGGCCGTCGCGGCGGCCGACAGCGCCCCGCCACCGCCGACGACCTCGGTGATTCCGGCGACGAGTTCAGCGGGGCTCACGGTCTTGCTCAGGAAACCGTTGGCGCCCGCGCGCAGGGCGGCGAGAACGATGTCGTCCTGGTCGAAAGTGGTCAGCACGATCACGCGGGTCTTCTCTGGCGGATGCTCCGCGCGGATCCGGCGGGTGGCTTCGACACCGTCGATGCCGGGCATCCGGATGTCCATCAGGACCAGGTCGACGGGGTACTCCCGGAGGAAGGGGATGACCTGGAGCCCGTCGGAGAGATCACCCACGACGACGAGACCCGGGTCGAGCCGGAGCATCGTCCGGATCCCGGTCCTTATGTCGTCCTGGTCGTCGACGATCAGAATCCGCGTCATCGGACGACGGCTCCCAGGGGGCTGAACTCCGCGTGAACCCGGAATCGCCCGTCGTGACTGCCGATCGTGAGCCGCCCGCTGGACGACTCGACGCGTTCGCGCATCCCCACGAGTCCCAGTCCGCTGCCCGAGTCGGAGCCGCGGGGTGAGCGTCCGACGCGGTTCTCCACGGTGACGCAGATCCTGCCGTCGTGCTCGCGCACGTCCACCGTTGCCGTCCCCTCGCCATGACGGTAGGCGTTCGTGAGTGCTTCCTGAACGACCCGGTACACGGTCACGCCGACGCTGGGCTCCACGAAGCCGGCAGGGATGTCGATGGAGGGCCGGACCTCGAGGCCGATGCTCTCGAAAGAGGCGATGAGTCCTTCCAGGCCGCTGAGCGCCGGGGTCGGCCGGAGCGCCTCGTCGCCGGAGACATCGTCCCCCAGGCGGAGGAGCGCGAGGATGCGCTGGGTCTCGACGACGACGGTGCGGGCGCTGGACCTGGCCGAGACGAGGGCCTGCCGGGAGGACTCGGCGTCTTCGGGCAGCCCGATTTCCGCCGCACCCAGATGCAGGCTCAGCATCGCGACCTGGTGGCCGATGACGTCATGGAGGTCTCGGGCGATGCGGAGTCGTTCTTCGGTCACTCGCCTGGTGGCTTCGATCTCGCGGGTGGCGATGGCGCTTTCGGCCCGTTCCTCCAGGGTCCACCAATGGTCCCGATGGATGCGGAGCGCCGCCCCTGACGCACCTCCCGCCACAGCCGAGAAGACGGCGGCGGCTCCCACGACCGCGCCGCCGCGGAATCCCCCGACTGTCATGAACGCTCCCAGGAAGAACGCCGCCACGATGCCGGTTCCGGCCAGTGGCTGCTTTCCCCTGAGGGTGACCGAGAACAGTACGAGCACCGCCATCATCCACACCGACAGGGGGTCGTGGCCCACCGCCGTCACGGCGAAGGACGCGGCGCTCGTCACGACCAGTCCCGCCCACGGCTTCCACCACGAGAGGGTGACACCGCCGCCGGCGAGGAGCACGGAGAGGGCAGTCGGCCAGTCCGAACCTCTGAGGATCACTGCCACGATCTGTCCGGTGAACACCAGCGCGGCCAGCGCGTAGGCGACACGGTGCAGCACCTCGGGGCGGCGGACCCACAGCGATGCCGCAAGCCCGACCTGACTGTTCTGGGCCTTGACCATGAGCCGATTCTCGTTCATGCGTGCGGCGGCCGTGTACTTCGAATGATGTAGATCGCGAGTGCGCTCCGGTCGATCGGGACGGCGGAACGCAGGCCCTCGAAGCGAATGGCAGAACTACTTCGTTCGAAGTACACGGCCCTTCCCGAGGCCGCTGAGACTCGTCACCGAGGCGACCGCCTCACACCGTCACCATCACAACGGGACACCCGATGACTCAGACCACCGTAAGCTCGACGACTCCGACCACGGCCACGACGACGCCTTCCGGGCTCCGAACGCTCCACCTGATCCGAGTCGTCTTCTCCCTGATCTGGGTGGCACTCGTCTTCACGACCTCCGCCTCGCTCGTGTCGACGGACAGGCCGACAGTGATCGCGGCCGTACTGCTCATCGTCTACCCCCTGTGGGACGCCATCGCCACACTCCTCGAGCGTCGCCTGGCCGGCACCGGCCCCACGAACCGCGTCAGTACCGTCAACATGGGTCTGGGCCTCGCCACCACCGCCGGAATGATCATCGCTGCGTTCTCCACCGTCGGGACGGCCCTTCTCGTGTTCGGCGTCTGGGCCCTCCTTTCCGGAGCCGTCCAGCTCGTCGTGGCGATCCGACGCCGGCGCACCGTCGGCGCCCAGTGGCCCATGGTCATCAGCGGTGGACAGTCCGTACTCGCCGGCGCCACCATCGCCGCCACGTCCGCCTCGGCGACGAGCAGCCTGTCCACCGTCGCCGGATACTCGGCCTTCGGTGCCTTCTGGTTCCTGGTGTCCGTCATCGCCCTGAGCATCCGCAGCCGACGCGATAAGCGTTGATCGCCGCCGTCGCGCCACCGCCTCTCCCGGAGGCGGTTGCGACCGCCCGAGGAGGGACATGGCCATCGGCACCCGCGGAACTCGCCGCCGAGCCCGTGGACTGCAAGGCGGGTCACGTCGCAATCCGGCTTCGGGGCGCTGGGGTGCCATGGCCGCGTATGACCTCGCGAATGGGAACCGCGCTGCGGGGTGCCGGAACGAGGCCGCGGCCTCGCCGCTCGTGTCGATCGGGGCGGTACGGACCCCCGCGCTCCCCGGTTCCCTCTGCCAAGCCCTCAGATGTCCGCGCCGTCGGCGGCCGGCAGGAGTGCGGCCAATTCGACGTCGTCCGGGCGGTGCGCCGCCTCGGCCGCCTTACGCAGAATGGCGCGGTCGACCTTGTCCGCGTCGGCGATCAGACGAATCACCACACCGTTGTCGGGCACCGCGTACTCGTGGCTGTCACCTGCCTTGCGGTACCAGGCGTCGCCGTCGTGCTCACAGGCGACCCGCTTGTCCGACACCTCACCCAGCGGCTGCTTGGGACAGCTCTCCGCTGTCAGCGTGCCTCGACCCACGAAGAGGCCGAACTTGGTGGGGCCCTTGTCGGACCGATACGCGGCGACGAACTCGCCTTCGTACTCGCCGACCGACTGCCGGAACACGGTGTAGCCGGAGACCTTGGTGACATAGACGAGTTCCGGCGCGACGCCCCACGCCCGCGCCGCGGCGTCGAGGTCGGCGCTGCCGGCGGCCGTCCCGCCGTTCTTGTCCGCGTCGCACCCTGTGAGGAGAACCGGCAGCAGAAGTAGGGGGAGCAGCGCACGCGCGGGTCGCATCATGCGCACAGCATGGCGCATGGACATGCCACAGGCGCAACCGGAAACCGGCGCCGACTCGGGCAACCGGACATTCACGGGGCGCCGTGCGCATCCGATCGCAGTCCGCGGTTTTTCCGTCATGACTCAATCAATATCCACCGAAGCCTGACGGAAGTTGACACAACGCCAGCTCTCATACCATATCCGCCGAGGCGGCGAGTAGGCTGCTCGCTGATTCGAGGGGGTTCCATTCGATCCGAGGAGACTCCCATGAGCAGGTACAGCAACGGCGCCCGGCGCGCGGCGGGATTCGTCACCGCATTCGCCACGGCCGTCGCGATCGCCTCCATCACCCCGGCCCGGGCTTCCACCGCGCAACTGTATGTGTGGTTCGACGGCTGGGGTGGCGGAACCGTCACCAGTCAGCCGGCCGGGATCAACTGCCACACGACGGCATGGGACCCGTACGCCACCAAGGAGCCGCAGCCGAACCCGAGCGGCACGTGCGCCGCGAGCTTCGAGGTCGGAACGACGGTCACCTTCACCGCCACACCCGACACGGGGTCGCACATCAACTTCGCGCCCGACCCGAATCCCGTCACCGTAGTGAACGGCTACAACTTCACGTGGGCGATGTTCTGTCCGGACGAGGGCCTCTGCAACTCGTACTAGGAGTCATGGCTCCCGATCAGTGACTGAGTTGGCGCCTGGGCTGTTTGCTCTCCTGCCGTGACTGACGGCGAGTTGAGCTGCTGTCGCGCCAGACCATCCAGCGGGCCCCGGGCGGGGCCTCACAACGGTGGAACGCCGTGCCAGGGGCCCGCCCGACAGCTAGATACGCCCCCAGCACCGGCACGACTGCCTCCGTGCCCACCGGCAGCCGGTCGATCCGGTCCCCCGTGCGCGACGGCGCGGCGAGCTGCGGAATGCCGTGAGCGGGCCACGGCGTAGCGCTGCGGGGGCCCGGTTGCCTCTGCGGCTGTCACAGTGCGGCCGGGCTCTCACCGCGCGAGCAGCTCCATCTCGATCGCCAGAGCGCCGAGCGCTTCCTTCTCCGGCGGGTAAATGGCTCTGATGGCGGCCAGTTGCTCATCTCGCGACACGGTCGGATTGACGTTCGCCGCACCTTCACCGTCGAGCAGCGCCTCGAAGTCCGCATAAGCGGTGACCCGCTTGACGAGGACTTCGCACGTCTCGTCGGTTCCCTTGATGCGGAACCGGATCACCTCGCCGGCGACGAGGTCGGCGAGATGCGGGTGTCGAACGCGGACCTCGATGGACTTGCGGCCGGCAGCAACCAGGTCAAAGTACCGACGGTAGAGGTTGAGTTCGCGAACTCGATTGGCGCCGTTCATCGGGTGGGCATACTCCTGGTGGCTGGTGCGGACGTCGCGACCTCGCGGCTCTGCCGGCCGCCTCGCGGCGGCCGCGCGCTGTCGTCATCCGACAGGACTCGCCGAGCCGACCCCTCGGTCAGCGTGGTCGGTCAGGCACTCAACAAGGCCACCAGGTCGGTGGCCACCTGGCGGTCGATCGGCGCCGGCACAGCCTGGACTCCCGGGATCAGCCGGTTCTCCGCCGCTGCGGCAAGAGCCGCAAGGCTCCTGGCCTGGAGAGTGAGTCCGAGGTCCATGGCCTGGATGGGGTTCCCCTTGGCGGCCGTCAGGTTGATCATCTTGGTGTCGGCCAGCACGATGACCTCCCTCCCGTCGTCCAGACGGTGAACGGCCCGTTCCTGGCCGCTGGCTCCCGAGCGCTCGACGGTGAGCGTACGCCCGGACAACGCCTCGGTGTCCAGTTCCCAGGGCATGTGTCCGACGCCGGCGATCACCGTGCCGTCCGCGAGAGCGTCCAGCTCTGCTTCGCCGATGACATCGGGGTGTCCGGTGGCGAGGAACAGCAACTGCGTCTGGGGCAGGAGATCGCACAGCGCTCCCGTTGCATGCCCTGCCATGAGGGCTTCGAGCGCGCGGTACGGGTCGATGTCGGCCACCGAGACACGGGCGCCGAGCTTGGCGAGGGTATCGGCCACCCCCTTGCCGCACGGCCCGTAGCCGACGACGGTCGCACGCGCTCCGGGGACCATGAGGTTGGTGGCGTTCATGAAGCCCTGCACCACGCTCTGCCCGACACCGTACTCGTTTTCGACCAGCAGTTTGAGCCGACTGTCGTTGATGACGATCACCGGGAAGTCGGGCTGGACGTCCCAGGAGCGGATGCGCAGTCCGCCGGTGGTTGTTTCCTCCGTCGCCCCCACAAGGGAGGGGAGACCGCCTCGTGCGAGGACGCCTTCTATCAGGTCGCCTCCGTTGTCGAGGATCAGGTCGGGCTCCGCATCCAGAACGCGGGCGATGTTGTCGCGATGCTGCTCCAGGGTGTCCGAGCGGTGGCCGACGACGTGCACGCCCGCGTCGCGCAGGGCAGCGGCGGTGGCTTCCTGGGTCGTGCCCGGGGAACCGGTGAGCGTGACACGAGCGCCTGCCCGGGCCAAGTGGGACACGAGCACGGCGGTCTTGGGTTCGATGTGGAGACAGATGCCGATCCGCCGTCCGGCGAAGGCGCTTGCGTGGGTCTCCATGGTTGCCGCGAGCAGCGGCATGTGACGGGCGGCCCACCGGGTGTCGTCGTGGGAAATCGCGAAGGGCGCAGCGGAGAACTGGGACATGACAGGTTCCTTGGCTGTGAGGAGAGCGTTGGTGCGTGCACGCGGTGCACGAAGTCGCACGGATGCGAACCAACGCTTCAGCCGTAGAACTCACTGCGGTAGGAGTGGTCGCCGAAGATGCACAGGCGGCGGCTTCTTCCGATCATGCTCATCGGGGCCTCCCTCCCGTGGAAACGGTCACTGCAGCTCTCAGGCGACGAAATCAGATCGCACGTTACACGTATAACGTCGGAACGCCAACAGTTTCTCGCGTACACACCTCGCCCGGCGTGCACCCACCGATCGACCTCGCGGGTCGCGGCGGTCCGGGGGGACGCGGCCCGGGCGCGCTGCGAAGGGAGGGCGACCGTCCGGTCCCGTGCCGGGCCAGGGCAGAGCGGGATTCCGTCCAGGCCGGTTCCCCCAGGTCGTCGCGGACTGTGCACACACCCCGGCCGGGGACCCCGGGCCCGCATGGCCCGGGGTCCCCTGCCGCGTGGCGCTTGTCAGTGGATCAGACGTTGGCCACGCACCAGTTGGCGAACGTCGCGAACGCCGCCTGGGTCCCCGACCCGGCAACGCCGTCGATGGCGCCGGTGTAGCCCCAGCCGTTGGTCTTCAAGAAGCGCTGCAACGCCGATACCGTGCCACCCCCCACCACTCCGTCGATGGCACCGGTGTAGCCCCAGTACGTCTTCAGGTGGCGCTGGAAGGCCTTCCAGCTCTCCGGACCCAGCTCACCGTCGATGCCGCCGGTGTAGCCCCAGTACGCCTTCAGCCAGCGCTGGACACCCTTGGCCTGCGTGGTGTTCAGGCCGAGGTTCACCACCGCGAGCGGCGCCACCACGGCCGTGGCCGCCGGCTGCGTCGTAGCCGGGCCTGATGCGGCTAAGCTCGCGCTCGCACCCGCCAGGCTCCCGGCCGCGATCCCCACCACAGCCGTGACACTGACCAGCGACCTTGCCAGAACGTTCCCTCGCATGCGTTCCTCCCTTGAAAAGGCAGACAAAGACCGGCACCACCCCGGGACCTCACACCGAGTTCTCCCGGTCCTGCAGATGGCACTCGTGCGGATCGCGCTACTTCGAATCGCTGCCACGGAGCCCCGAAACGCGCCGGCCCAGCCCGGACCTCACGCAAGGCAGGGAGCCCCCTCTCAACCCACTGGCGTGCACGAGAACAATCACACGCCCACCACCCCAAAGCACATCGAGGACAACACAACTGCCCGAAAAGCGGGGTCACTTGGCCAGAACCGGGAGCGCTCACACCCTTGGGGCGTCAGGTCCGGACGGCACACCGCACGGAGCACGGCAACCATCGGCCGCGGGGGGCTCCCCCGGCCGGCGCGCCTCGGCGCCCACGGGCGAGGAAGCGGAAGAACCGGGTCATGGCGCCGATGCAGCCGCGGCGTGCGACCGCGTCCGGCCGGCTCACCTGACCGACCTCGGTGGGGATCGCTTGGCCGCCTCGCGGGCGGATCGGGGTCGGCGAGCCCACGTTGTCGGCATGGCGCCGGCGTCCTTCCGCCTCCGGAATCCCGAGGGAGAAGCCAGACCGTGCCCCGTGGCCTCACCCACCAGGAAACCCTCATCTGGATGCTCCGACACCATTCACCGTTCTGAAAGGGGGCGTTCGTCATAGGGTCGGTGGCGACCAACAGCCCAGGGAGCCATCTGTGACGCGGTACCTGATCTCGTTCGACGACGGCGCGATGACCTTCCCCGCGGAGGAGTTGCCCGAGGTGGCCAAGGCCTCGCACGAGGTGGTGCGCAAGGCTCAGGAGGCCGGTGTGTGGGTCTTCGGCGGCGGATTGCAGAGGCAGCAGGCGAGCGTCGTGGCCACCGACGGAACCGTCACCAACGGCCCGTACCCGGAGACCAAGGCAGTGCTCGGCGGCTTCTCGATCATCGACGTACCCTCACGTGAGGACGCGCTGGACTGGGCTGCCGAGATCGCTGCCGCATGCCGCTGCGCGCAAGAGGTCCGGGAGATCATGCCCGACCCGCCCGCCTGACCTAAGACGCCCCGCCACGGCCGGGGACTGGTCCAGAAGCGGCATGCGGTCTGAGGGATCGGCGTACCGTGAGCCAGCGACAACTGGGTTGCGCGGCGCGATCTGACGGACGAGGCGTAGGCGGTTCCGGGGCAGACCGCAGGCCGCCCGCCGTTATGGCGGTTGCCGACGAGGCACCGGTCGACTTTGATCGCTGCCATGACAGATGGCGCCTCCGTCGACGTTGCCGACGAACAGATCCTCGCCCGAAAGATCATCCTCGGCCACAAGGCGCTGATGAACCACCTCGGTTGCTCGCTTCAAGAGGCCATCCACATCTACGCAGCCCGGTACGAGGTTCTGCGCGTACAGCGTCCGGAAGACTTCGTGTGCAGCGGTGACGAGTACTGGGACGGCTTCTACTCGTGAGGGTTGCCGACACCGGTGAGTTCCGTGCGGGGATGCTCGCCGGCCTCGGTCACCCGTGTTGCCGACAAGAGCCAGAGGACCCCGGCCCTCTCAGGGGCGCGGTCCTTCTCGGCACTGCGTCAGGCGGGCCAGGCCCGTAGCAACGCCGCCACGCTCTGCACCGTGCACGCCTCGTCGCGCAGCTCGTCGACCAGGGCCCGCACCTCGTCCCAGGTCGGCTTCACCTGGCGGCCGGCGGCCTGCAGGTACGCCACGGTCACCGCCACGGCAACCGTCATGTTCGACCGCTCCAGCCACTGGAGGCGCCCGAGCGAGTGGGCCAGCGCGGCCGCACGAGCCACCGGCCCGTCGTAGACGTCCCGGTCGAACAACTGGGCCTTGTGCCGCTCCACCGCCGACAGAGGGACGCCGAAGTCGTCCGGGGCCGGATCGTCCTCTCCCGCCCGACTCGCAACGCTCAGGATCCAGCCGAGGTCAACGGCGAGGTTCACGCACGCGCTCCTCGATGAGGTCCCCGAACTCCTCGATCACGTTCGCCGCGGAGGCGAGGAACGCCTTCCGGACGGGATCGGTGTCGGACTTCACCAGGTGCTCGATGTACTCCTGGAGGGACATGTGCCGGTTGCCCGCCGCCTGGCGGGCCGCCTCCACCGTCTCCTCGTCCAGCCGGACGTTCAGCTGCGTCTTGGCCATGCAGCGATGCTAGCTCTCGCTAGCCATGATCGGTAGTGCTTCTCCCAGGGTTCAGGTGTCCACCCCCGCGCCAGACCGCCTGCCGCCCACCCGCCACGTCGCCGGTTGCCCGGTCCCGGGAGGCGCCGGACCCTGACTCGCCTGCCACGCGGGGGGCGCTTCTCCTGGCCGACCCTTCGACGCGCTCTGCAGCCGGCCAGGGCGCATGCTGGATCTCGCGGGCCCGTCGCGCCTTCCGCCCAGAAGCGGCGGGCCCGCTCACGGTCCGCGGATGAAGCGGATCGCGTCCGGGTTCCATCGTGCGCCGGTGGACAACAGGGAAGCCGTCTTCCACCAGGAGTGTCACCTTCACCTGCACGGCGCGCCCCCGTCCCGGTACGGATCTTGTGCAGGACGACGCCGTTTGCCGCGCCAGTGGGCCCGCCCGGCAGCATCGAGGGCCGTTCACGTGACCGAACGGGCAGCTTGCGGACCGGGCCCCGAGCCGGATGCCTCAAGCGACCGCGTGATCTGCCGCAGCCGCCGCTCAGCTGCCTCACGGCGGTGGATGTCGCGCAGGTCAACTCAAGGTCGCGACACGGCATGTCAGTGCTCTGGTCTAGGGTCGCCCGCATGGCCGAGCCCTCCTTTCTGACCGCCGTCCGCGAGTCGTACGACACGGTCGCCGTCGATTACGTCGAGCGCGTCCCGCCTCCGGCCGCGTTGGACCCGCTGTCACGCGCGATGCTGGCGGGGTTCGCCGAACTCGTGCGGACGGCTGCTCTGGGGCCGGTCGCGGACCTGGGATGCGGCCCCGGCCGCGTGACGGCGTACCTGGCCGGTCTCGGGGTGTCCGCCTTCGGTGTCGATCTTTCACCGAAGATGATCGGGCTGGCCCGGCACGCCTATCCGAACCTGCTGTTCACCGAGGGCTCGATGACCGCGCTGGAGACGGGGGACGACGAACTCGGCGGCATCCTGGCCTGGTACTCCACCCACCACACGCCCCCGCAGTGGCTGCCGGCGGTGTTCGCCGAGTTCCACCGCACGCTCGCGCCCGGCGGCTATCTGCTCTGGGGAGACTATGTCGGCGATGAACGGCTGCAGCCGAGCCAGGGCTACGGCCGCCCGGTGTCCTACGAGTCGTACCTCCTGCCCCTGAACCGCGTGGCCGACCTGCTGGAGCAGGCCGGACTCGTCGTCACCGCGAGGCTGGAGCAGGAGCCTGGCGGACGGGTGAACAGACCGCACGCCTGCCTGCTGGCCCGCAAGCCCGAAGAGCCCTGACGGGGCCTGTTCCTGCGGCAAGGCCGCTCGCTGTCGGAGGTCGTGTTGAGCCGGCCATTGCTCGTCAGCAAGAACTGCCGGTAGCTCGGTGGCAGTTCGGTGCGCAGGCGGTCCTCAAGCGCGCAGACCCCCTCGACGCCCGCACCCGCCCGGCCCAACCAACGGGCCCGGCGCACCTCCTCGGAGAGCGGCGCGGCCCGTTCCTGTTCGTGCAACACCGGATCGAGCAACTCATCGCTCCAACAGGCAGCAACTCCCGCCACGCGTAGGGCTGCCCATCGTGTCGGCCTCGTATGTCGCTCACAGCGGAAGGCCGGAGGCGGCGACGCCAGACCTCGCACGGTCATCCTTGCGCAGGTGGGCTGACAGCCGCTCTGGCCTTCGTTCCCAGCCAGACGCACGGTGCCGCGGTGCTACGACCCGGCTTCAAGGCAGGCCCCCAGGGGTCAGGATCACGGGGAGGCGGACCCGCTGTCCTGGGAATCCCCATGCGGGTGACCTGCGCTCGCCGTCGGACCTGCTATTGCTCCAGGCACGGATCACCGATCTCCGGCTTCCGCCGCTCGCCCTCGGGGGTGAAGGTCAACGATGCCCCGAACGAGCCCACGCCGAAACGCACTGCGAGGAGCAGCGGTTGCTCATGCTCGGGCGACCACGATGCGGCTCCTGCTGCGCTGCCGTTCCACAGGTGGAAGGCCACCATCGGCTGCTGCGGATCATCCGTGAGGTAAGCAAGCGTCTTCCCGTACAGCGGGTTGTTCCCTCCGAACAGCACGGAGGGAGCGCCGAACTCCGCCGTCACGTCAGCCCATGTACGGTCCACGGCCGCCCACTGCCGGACACGGCCCGTGAGGGCCCCGTACGCCTCCCCCGTGAGCACGTGGTCAGGCTGGAGCCAGCCGCGTCGATGCGCGAACTCCGCGTACACCGAGGCGATCACTTCGCCGTCCACCTGCGTGGGGAACAGGTCCCGGAGAGCTCCCGCGATACCGGTGGAGGTCCCGAACCCCCGCTCTTCCCAGTCCCGCTGCTCCTGAGCCCACGCCTCAGGCCGGCGCTCCACGAACAGCAGGTGATCAATCATGATCCGAAGAGCTGTCTCGCCCCCGTACATCCCGGGCCGGCGAAGGGCGAGGTTGAGCTGATCAACCAGGTGGGTGTGGATCTCTTCGGCGGCGGCGAGCGCGGTGGGAAAGGTCACCCGCACAGTCTTCCGCATGAGGGACGCCACGGACCGCACACCTGGCCGGCTGCCAAGGCAGTCCTCTCGGCAACGGGATCCCGGGCGCGTACGCCCGGTCCGGCCCATGCAGCTTCCCGACGCCGAAGAACGCCCTCCCGCAGGCGAGACGTACAGCGTCGCCGTTGGCAAGGGCCGCGACTGCACCTGGGCCGCCGCGCCGGCCTCCTCTGTCGCGGTGCGGTGACCGGACGACGTGAGCGTGCCGGCGCCCGGGTGGCGTGCACCTGATGCCGTGGCCCATGCTGCCGACGATGACTGGCTGGCGCGGTTCCGGTGAGACCCGGCCGTCGCCGAGGTCCGGGACGCAAGCGCGAGTGATGCACGTCATGGCCTCCGGGCTTGACGTTCACACTAATGTCAACCTTTAGCTTCGGTCAGTAGCTGAAAGCCAACTGAACGGCGCAAGGAGACATTGCCATGTCCAAGACACTGACAGGACGGACGGCGCTCGTGACCGGAGGGTCGCGGGGCATCGGTGCGGGAATCGCCCGTGAACTGGCACGTGAGGGCGCAAACGTTGTCATCACCTACCGGAAGTCGCGCGAGCAGGCGGAAGACGTCGTCGCCGACCTGGTCGCTCTCGGGGTGAAGGCACATGCCGTACAGGCGGATCAGTCCGACCCCCACGAGGCGTCGACCGCCGTCGAACAGGCCGCCGAGTTCCTGGGCGGCCGGATCGACGTGCTGGTGAACTCCGCCGGAGTGGCCGTCATGGGCACCGTCGACCAGTTGGACCTGGACCTCCTCGAAGGGGTCCAGCAGATGATGGCCACCAATGTGATGGGCACCGTCGTCACCACGCATTCGGCATCGCGCTATCTGCCCGACGGCGGGCGCGTCATCCTGGTGGGAAGCATCGTCGCCCACCGCATTCCCGCCCCTGGCGTCGCCGAATACGCGGCGAGCAAGGCGGCGATCGACCAGCTCGGCCGCGGGTGGGCGCGTGACTTCGGCCCGCGCGGCATCACCGTCAACGTCATCCAGCCCGGGGCGACCGACACGGACATGAACCCCGCGGACGGCCCGAACGCCGCCCCGCAGGTGGCCATGACCCCTCTCGGGCGCATGGGCACCACCGAGGACATCGCCAAGGCCGTCATCTTCCTCGCCGGTGAGAACGCCGCCTACATCACGGGCGCACGGTTGACCGTCGACGGCGGACTCAGCATCTGACGCGGAAGCCGCGTCCCTGACGCACGGGGCTCCGGACCCGGCACGACAGCCGACGGAACCGGAGCCCCCGCGACCGGGCGAATTCGTCCGTTGCGGCGTCCTCCGGCCCGCGTCCGCCTCATCGTCATCGACAGCGCTTTACGGCACGTGGGCGCCGCGCCGTCCGGGTCCCGCCGCTGTCACTCCGCGACCAGGACCAGGACTCCGTCCGCGGTCGTGGGCACGGTGGCCGTGGCGTCCTCCTGGAAGCGCAGGTATGCCTCGATCGCGCGCTGGTTGCGCTGCAGCACGTCGATGCGCCGTTTGATGCTGCCGAGTTGGCGTCGCAGACCGTCCAGGTCCTGTGCGTCCGCGCACTCACGGGTGTGCGCGTCGCCCTCGGCGGACTCCAGACAGGGCAGGACCTCGCGGATCATCTCCGTCGTCAGACCGACTTCGAGGAGTTCGCGGATCTGCAGCACACGGTCGATGGCCGGCTCGCCGTACGTTCGGTATCCGTTGGGGCTCCGAAACGGCGTCAGGATGCCGACCTCTTCGTAGTAGCGAAGCAGCCTCGGCGCGACACCGGTCTTCGCGGCCAGTTCTCCGATCTTCACGCTGCACTCCCCTTCCCGGGCGTCGCGCAGACGGTACGCCTCGTCGTCGCGCAGGCGGCCGATCTTGCCGCCGGCCGCTAAACCTTCACATTACTGGAAAGGTTTGGCGTTTTCCATGACGCTCGGACGGCCCCTGGTACGGGCCTTCGTCGAGTGCCCGCGGTGGGGCCGGGCGCGGTTACCAGTCCAGGGGGGCGGCGAGGAAGGGCGTGTCGTCGGGTGCGGCCTTGCGTGCGCTCAGTATGGTCTTCGCGCCTTCGCCGACGGGGATGCGGAAGGGGGCCTTGTCGCCTTCGGCGATCGTCGCCGCCACGACGTCGGCGACTTCTTGGACCGAGACGGGTGCCGCGCGGAACGGGCCGAGTTTGTCCAGCAGCGGGCGGTAGGGGCTGCTGTCGTCGAGGTGGACCTCGGCGCGCTCGGCGCCCCCGGAGGTCACCGCGGGCGGCTGCACGACGTGCACGGACACACCGAAGCGGCCGGCCTCGATGGCGAGGGCCTCGGCCAGGGCCTCCAGGGCGTGCTTGGTCGCGCCGTAGGCACCGATCAGCGGGATCACAAGGCGGCCCTGGATGCTGGACATGAAGATCAGCTGCCCTGTCCCTCGCCGGCGCATCTGGGGCAGGACGCCCTGCGCGACGCGCAGGGCTCCGAAGGTGTTGAGCTGGAACAGGTCACCCAGGGCGGCGAGCGGGATCGTCTCGATCGGGGCTCGCACGGTCGTTCCGGCGTTGCTGAGCAGGACATCTACGCGACCGGCCTCGGCCAGCGCCCGGTCGACCGAGGCCTGGTCGGTGACGTCGAGTCGCAACTTCTGCGCCACCGGCAGGTCGTCGAGCATGGACACGTCGCGAGCCGTTGCGATGACCTCGTGACCTTGTTCGTGCAGCACTGTCGCGGTGCCCTTACCGATGCCCCGGGACGCCCCGGTGATGAGTATGCGAGCCATGAGTGGAACCCCTCTTTTCACTGGCAGCGGGCCCGTGGCGGGCAGCATGCAACGAAAGGCATCGCCGATCGACTGCGGCGGACGGTCCACGCGATGAACCAAGTGCTATGTAGGTCAACATACATAGTTCACTGACGTCAAGGACGCGGCGGCCGGCCCGCGGGGCGGCGGGCCGGGCCGCACGTCGGACCGGCTTCAGGCGCGGGTGCGGCCGTCGCGCTTCGGAGACACACTCGCGGCGTGGCCGACCAGTACGGTGCGCACCGACTCGTACGGACCGGGACTGCGCAGCGCGCGGGAGGTGATCATCGCTCCCTGGACACCCGCGAGCACGGCGTCGGCGAGCGTCCTCGCCGGGGCGCGCTCCACGCCGAAGGCGACGAAGTGGAAGGCCAGCCTGTCGGTCATTTCCGAGAAGGCACGGCGGCCCGTTTCGGCGATCTCGACCGAGTCCCGCGTGGCACCTTCGATGATCAGCGGAGCGACGGCACAGCCTCGCCCGTAGTCACTGGCGATCATGCCGTCGCGGCTCAGTTCGACGTAGAGCTCGATCAGCCGACCTGGGGAGGTGGCCTGCCCGGCGGCCCGGTCGATGATCTCGACCTGCTCGAAGGCGTGGGCTTCGGCGGCTTCGATCGCCAGCTGCGTCTTGCCGCCGGGGAAGTGGAAGTAGACCGATCCGCGGGACGTGCCGCTGAGTTCGAGCACGTCGGAAAAGGCCGTCGCGTTGTAGCCGCGCTGCCGGATCAGCTGCTTGGCGGCCTGCACCATTTTCTGCTTGGCGTCCGTTCGCCGTCCCATCCTGCACCCACTCCACGTAGCATGTATGCTGACCTACATAGTATCTGCACCGGGGCGGTGAACCCAAGAGCACAGCCACCTCGATCGAGGAGGCGCTCCTCGTGCCGTTCGTTGAATTTTCACCGCGCCCTGGCCGGCCTGCCGGGCCTGATCGCGAAGAGGCATGGCGGCCCCGGCCGACCCGACCGCGCCATGGCGGTCACCGCCAGGCCCTGCACGCCTGACGTGCCACTACTGCCTGTGGCTCACCGAGCCCCGGCAACACGACCAACAGGAGACCGGTCCGAACAGGTGGAGCAGACCGGTCGAGGACAGGATTCATCATGACCACCGATCTCATTCACACCGACGCGACCGAACTCGCCGAGCTGATCCGTACCGGGAAGGTCTCCTCCGTCGAGGTGGTACAGGCGCACCTCGACCGCATCGAAGCCACGAATCCGAGGATCAACGCCATCGTCACGCTCGCCGACGGCGCGCTGAAGGCCGCGAGGGCGGCGGACGAGGAGCTCGCGGCGGGCGAGGACGTGGGGCCTCTTCACGGCGTGCCCTTCACGGCCAAGGACTCGTTCGACACCGCCGGAGTGCTCACCCAGCGCGGTTCGCCGATCTTCGCGGGGCGCATCCCGGACACCGACGCCACCGCGGTGGCGCGCATGAAGCGGGCCGGTGCGATCCTCCTGGCGAAGACCAACCTCCCGGAATTCTCGTACTGGGTCGAGTCCGACAACCTCCTGACCGGCAGGACGAACAACCCCTGGGACCTGAGTCACTCGCCCGGCGGTTCGAGCGGCGGGGAGTCCGCGGCGATCGCGGCGGGGATGTCGCCGCTCGGACTCGCGAGCGACCTGTCCATCTCGGTGCGCGGTCCGGCGGCCGACACCGGCGTCACGGCGCTCAAGCCGACCCACGGACGCATCCCGATGACGGGCGTCTGGCCGCGGGCACCGCGCCGCAACTGGCACGTCGGGCCCATGGCCCGCAGCGTCCGCGACCTCGCACTGGCCTACTCGTTGCTGGCCGGCCCCGACGGCGCCGACGGCTACTCCACCACCCCGCGCGAGTTCGACACCGGCCTGGGCGCCTCCCCCGGCCGGCCCGTGCGCGTCGGCTGGCTGGTCGACTCCGGACTCGGTCCGACCGACGCGGAGGTCGCGGCAACCGTGCGGGCGGCCGCCGACGCCCTGCGGACAACGGGGGCCCGGGTCGACGCGGTGGACATCCCCGCTCTCGAGCGGGACAACCCCCTCGAACTCTGGACCAAGATGAACGTCATGGAAGTGAAGCCGGCCTTCCGCCAGGTCACCGCGGGCCACGAGGACCAGATGTTCACCTACTCCAAGACCCTGGCCGCCATGCCGGACACGTCCGTGGAGGACTACGTCCGCGCCGAACAGGGCATCGAGCGGCTCAGGGACGGCTTCGCGGAGTACTTCCACCAGTACGACGTCCTGCTGCTCCCGGTGACCACGATCCCGGCGCACGAGCACCAGCTCGGGCAGTTCACCATCGACGGCCGAACCGTCGACGCCTTCCACGTGTCGTCGACGACCGTCCCGTTCAATCTGACGGGACATCCGGCCCTGGCGATGCGATTCGGCACGAGCAGCGACGGCATGCCGATCGGAGTGCAACTGGCGGCCAACTCGCACGCGGAGTCCACGATCCTGCACATCGCCTCGCTGCTGGAGACCCTGAGTCCGGTCCGCGACCAGCACCCCGCGCTCTGACAACCGGGCAACGAATCCCGCTGCGACGCGCGGGAGCCCGACCGCAGGGGTCCCGCGGCCCGCACTGAAGCCGCCCGGCTCCGAATGCGATTGCCGCGCCGGCGGTCGGCTCGGCATCCTGCTGGGATGCGCTTCTCGGTCAACATCCCCAACTTCGGCGACTTCGCCGACCCCCGCAACGTCGCGACCGTGGCGGTCGCCGCCGAACAGGCGGGCTGGGACGGGCTCTTCGTCTGGGACCACGTACTGCACCGGCGGCATCAGGGCCGTCCCTTCGGGGACCCCTGGATGCTCCTGACCGCCGCATCGCTCGCGACCTCCCGGATCCGGCTGGGCACCCTGCTGACGCCGGTTCCTCGTTACCGTCCCCAGCAACTGGCCCGCCAGGTGGCCACCCTGGATCACCTCAGTGGCGGCCGGGTGATCTTCGCCGCGGGCCTGGGCGGTCCGATCGAGGACGAATACGCCAGCTTCGGCGACGCCGCCGAGCCGCGCCTCCTCGCCGAACGCCTCGACGAGGGGCTGGAAGTACTGAGGACCTTCTGGTCCGGGGAGCCGGTGAACCACCACGGCCGGCACTACGAGGTCCGGGACGTGACGCTGCTGCCCGCCACGGTGCAGCAGCCCGGTCCGCCGGTGTGGATCGGCGGGTTCTGGCCGCGCCGGGCCCCCATGCGGCGAGCAGCCCGATGGGACGGTGCGGTGCCGCTGTTCGAGACGGCCCGGCATGGACATGTGCCGGATGCCGCAGAGGTACGGGAGTTGATCGGCTACGTACGCAAACACCGGACTGCCGACCTCGAGCGCCCCTTCGAGTTCGTGCTCGGCGGTGCCACGTCCCCGGACGCGGCGAAGGCCAAGGACGTGATCGGTCCGCTGTACGACGCCGGCGCCACCTGGTGGGACGAGCGGCAGGTCCAGGGCGGTCCGGACCTCGACAGCCTTCCTGCGGTGCTGCGCCGCATCGAAGCGGGGCCGCCGGTCGTCTAGCACGAGCGCACCGGCGCGCTCGTCCCCGAAGACGCCCGGCCGGGTGGAACGGGCCTCTGAGTGCGCATGGCGGACGTGCGCCCAGGGTGGCTCCCGGCGCGACGGTTCCGCAGCGTGCTCACGGTGCCCGTCCGTGGGTGTGCCACGCACATCCCGCACAATGAGGTCGTGATCGACGTTCCCGCGGATTTCGCGGCCGCCGCAGTGACCCGTGCCGGCCGGAGCGGAAAGGACTGGGTCGACTCCCTGCCCGCTCTGGTGGAGAGCCTCTGCGCACGGTGGGGCTTGTCGGTGGACGGCACGCCGCTCCACGGTCACCTGGGCCTGGTCGTCCCGGTGCGGCGTGGCGATGAGCCCTGCGCGCTCAAGGTGTCGTGGCAGGACGCCACGACCCTGCATGAGGCTGCGGCTCTTGCCGCCTGGAACGGCCACGGGACCGTGCTGTTGCTGGACCACGAGCCGGCCGCCGGAGCGATGCTGCTGGAACGACTCGACGCGAGCCGCACCCTCTCCGCCATCGACATCCACAAGGCGGTCTCCGCCGCCGGGCTCCTGCTACGACGACTGTCGGTTCCGGCCCCGCAGGGCTTCACCTCCTTGCGGGACGTCGCCGCCGCGCACCCCGGCCGCCTGCACCTTCAGTGGGAGCAGCTCGGACGTCCCTTCCCCAGGCGACTGATCGATGCGGCAGCCGGCCTTGCCACCGAGTACGGCCCCGCAACAGCGCGGCACCTGGTCAACGGTGACCTGCACTACGAGAACGTACTGGCGGGCGCGCGCGAGCCGTGGCTGGCCATCGACCCCAAGCCGCTCACCGGCGATCCCGAGTACGCGGTGGCGCCACTGATCTGGCGGCGATTCCCGGACATGAGCGGGGCTGCCGGCATCCGGGGCCGGCTTGCCGCCCTCATCGAGACGGCTGAACTCGACGGGGACCGGGCAGAGGCCTGGACGCTGGTGCGCACGGTGGACTACTGACTGTGGGCCCTGGGAATCGGCCTGACCGAGGATCCGCAGATGTGCCGGGCCGTTGCGCAGGCTCTCCACCCGACCTTGCGCTGATCGGTCTCGGTGAGGGTGACGTCCAGGTCCGGCTCGGCCAACCGTTCCGGCACCCGCCGCAGGGGCGGCTCCCGCCGACCACAGGCATCCCCGGTGGTCTGTACTGCAGGCGGCGTACAGGAGTCCTCCTGTCGAACAGAGCATGTGCAAGTGGCTTTACCGCAATCCGGTACAACCACGAGCAGTGCTCCAGGGGTCCAATCTGCACCGGGACAACCGGTGGCACGGCAGCTCTCGTCGTGCCAACCCGACCATGATTCCTTGGAGTTCACGTGCGCTCACGCCCGGCGGCGGGCCGCTCGACCGCGACGGCACTGTTCGCCCTTCTCATAATCGGCGCCTCGGCGCCCGCCCACGCGGCACCGACCGCGCCCGCCACATCCTCCCCGCCCACGACGCCCGCCACGTCCAGCACGTCCAGCACGGCGCCCACCACCTCCTCGCCCACCAGAGCGCCGGCCGCCGCCTCCTACCGGCTCACCCTGTCCGCCACGCCCGACCACACCGACTTCGGCCGGCGCAAGGTCGATCTCTCCGGCACCCTGACGCGGGCGGACGGCTCGCCCGTGACGGATGCCTCGGTCTCCGTCGGGCAGGGAGTGATGTACGCGACCTGGAACCCGTGGGGCGACCCCATCAACCCTGTCGAGAGCGAAAGTCGCAGCCTCGGCACCCTGCACACGGACCAGAACGGGCGATTCACGCTCGACGACGTCGCGGCGGACCGCTGGACGGACAAGAACAGCGTCCTGCTCTCCCCGCTCGACCAGGTGCAGTTCTACGCCACCTACGATCCGGCGGAAGACCCCTCGGACCACGACGTGGTCTACGCCGACACCACGGTCAGCACCTCGCCCGTCGCCAGCACGCTGACCTACAAGGTCAACAAGAACACGGTGCGCGTCGGCGACACCCTCACGGTCACGGGCAAGGTGAGCTGGCCGGCCGGGCACGGGCCGATCGCCGGCACCCGGGTGTTCCTGCGCACCTACTACGAGAACCAGTACAACGCCCAGACGACCACGGACGGCCAGGGCAACTTCACCGTGAGCGCCAAGATCAGGTCGTACGACCGGGAGTTCGTGATCTTCTCGGCCCCCCGCGACTACTACATCAGCGGTGCGGAACACAGACTGCCGGTGAAGGCGGGCACCGGCGGCGGCACACCGACGCCCACGCACACCCCCACCGCCACGGCCGGGCCCACCCACTCCCCGACGCCGCGGCCATCGGCGACGGACTCGGCGACCACCACCCCGGCTCCCACGGACCCGTCGGGCGGCTCCTCCGACGGTGACCTGGCCGGCACCGGGACCGAGGCCGGGCTCGCCACCGGACTCGCCCTGCTTCTCCTGGGCTCCGGCGTGGGCCTGACCTGGTGGAAGCGGCGCAAGAACCAGGCGCATGCCTGACCCCGCCCACGTGGGCGGACCGGCCTGTCGCGCGACTCGGGGCCACTGTCCGGGCACCACTCGGGGGCCCCGAAGTCACGGGGGGTGACTGACCGGTCATCGGCTGCGGGCAGCGGAGGGCTCACAGACGTACGGTCGGCGCCCGCCAGGTACGGGGCCCCCGGCCGGCGCCGACCGGAATACGGGTGCCGTTCGGGTGAGACGAGCCGCCGGCCACCAGGGCCGGCCAACTCGCGCTCGTCGATGTCGGCGAGGGCGAGGGTTGGCGCACCGTCCCGTAGGAAGACCTGCCACGCAGTTGGCGCACCGTCCCGCCACCCGAAAAGCAGGGACGTGGGCATTCAGCAGTTGTCGTCCACGAGTTCGCGGAAGGCGTCCCGGCTCATCGCGCGACCGTCGGCCCAGACCTGGCCGGGGTCCAGGGATTCGAGGTCATCGGCGGTGAAGTACACATGGCCGTCGTACGTGTTCCCGTTGCTGCCGCGAGGGCCCGTGAACGTCAGGGCGTACGTGCGGCCCTTCAGCAGTTCCTGCGTCCCAGTGGTTTCCACGCGCCAGGAGGACGGTGGGGAGAACAGGGGGAAGGTTGTCCGGCCGATACGCGCCGACGACCACATGTGCCAGCCGCTGTCGGCAGCCTCGCCCGCTCCTGCCGGGGTGCTGACGGCGCCGCTCGACACCTCCTCCTCCCAACTGCTCAGCCACACATTCGAGGCGTGGTCCCCGCCGCACGGCTGCACCCTCCCCACGGGGTCACCTTGCGACCCCAACCACACCGCCACAAGCGGCAGGTCGGCAGGAGTGCACCCGCTCAGCAGCCCGAGCCCGAACACCACTCCCACAATGCCCGCTCTGCTCCGCCTCATGTCCGGCCCCTCCCCCGAGCGTTCCCCACATGCGACCGTCGACAGCTTCCCACCCGTCAATGGCCTTTGGCGACGATCGCCGCCACCGCGTTGGGCGGCAGCCGCCGCCGAAGTCGCGAGCCTCGACGCCCTCGGCACTCTCGGGGCGGGCTCCGCCGCCGACGGGGCCCGGCGCCGGACGCCGCAGTGTCGTCCTACCGCTCGGGTTGGTCCGGCGCAGGTCCGGACAGGGCGCGCTCCGTCGTTCGGCCGCAGAGACAGCGCGAGCCGTTCCGCCGTGTCCTCGACGAGCACCGTGTCAGGGCCGGTCCAGCTCTCGAACCGACCGCCGATGGCCTGGTCGACCAGCTCCTGCGCGGCGTCGGGTGCGACTCCCCAGCGGCTGAGGAGATGAGCACCTGCCGACAGTGCCCACGGCGGGGCCACGAAGTGGAACGCGGGGCGTTACACCTCGCTCCGGGTGACAGCGACCACCACGACCGTCGGCCGGTCGGGGATCACCGCGCCCTCAGCCTCGTCGTGCGCCGTGTAGACGCCGTCCTGTGAAGCGCCGTACCGGAGAACGTCGGTCCGCACATCAAGCAACGCGTTGTATCCCAGGGGTCCGGTCAGCCGGATGACGGCATGGATCCTGGCCGGTGCGGAGTGGGTGTTGACGACCCTGACGCCGACCCAGAAGGCGTCGCCGGTTTCCTTGAGCACGGGCTCACGCACGATGACACCGCCCTTGGAGGCAGCGGTCGCCGCCTCGGGGGTTCCGTCGTCCGCTTCCGGGCCGCTGCTCCCCGGTTCGGCTTCGGGCTGTGACGGGCTCGCGTGGCCCGTCCCCGCGTCAGGCGGGGACGACGGCGTCGCGCGAGCCGCTGACGACCCGCCCTCCGACGCGCCGCATCCGGCCGCAAGAGCGGTCACGGCCACGACCGCGAGTGCCAAGCCGGTACAACGGCCGGCATGGCGAGACACAGCGCTGTCGAAGTCCAACGTGATCCCCCTCGGTTACGGAAAGCCGCCTTCGGCCGGTGGTCACCGGCCGGAACGCGTGCTGAAGCTGCCCGGGCCAATGCCACGGCGGGACGTACCAGGCGAGGGCAGTCCGTTGTTGCCCCCGGGTACCGGGAGCCCCGACCACCTTGATCGCCGATGCGAGAGTACGGGAACGCTTGTTCCCGCCGAAAGGGCATGATCGCGTCGCGCGAGCATCGGCCGGTTTTCGCCGATCAGTCACCGAAAGACGAATCCCCACACGGTCGGAAAGTCGCGCCGGCCGCCATCGGCACACGACGCCGGCTGCCGAGGCCATGATAATGTGCGTGCGCAAGCATGTGTCGCGTATACCCCGAGCCACGTCCGGAATGGCCGCCGCGCAGCTCACCCGCCGGCGTGATTGAGCATCAAGGCAAGAAGACCCCACAGGAGGAAGGCACAATGACGCGCGCCACCACACCAGCAAGAGAAGCCGAAGGCCACGACGACACCCCGGCGAGCGCCAACGCCGAGTTCGGTCGGCGACGCTTCACGCGCTCCCCCAGGCATTTCGCCGACCGCGTCACGGCGGACGGCAGGAACGGCTGGCCCGTCGAGGCGGGGCGCTACCGCCTCGTCGTCAGCCGCGCCTGCCCCTGGGCGAGCCGCGCACTGATCTCCCGGCGACTGCTCGGACTGGAAGGCGCCATCTCCGTCGGCATCACCGACCCGATCCAGGACGACCGCAGCTGGCGCTTCACCCTCGACGAGTCGGGACGTGATCCGGTGCTCGGCATCCGCTACCTCTCAGAGGCGTACGACGCGCGCGAAACGGGCTACCCGGGCGGGGTCAGCGTGCCCGCGATCGTCGACGTTCCCACGGGCAAGCTGGTCACCAACGACTTCCATCACCTGACCCTGGACCTCGCCACCGAATGGGGCGCCCTCCACCGCGAAGGCGCTCCCGATCTCTACCCCGAGGCGCTGCGGGACGAGATGGACGAGGTAATGGACGACATCTACCAGGACGTCAACAACGGTGTCTACCGGGCCGGCTTCGCCACCACGCAAGGCGACTACGAGGATGCCTGCGGAGCTGTCTTCGGGCGACTCGACGCCGTCTCCGAAAGGCTCACCACCCGCCGGTACCTGATGGGCGACACCATTACCGAGGCCGACATCAGGCTGTTCACCACGTTGGTGCGGTTCGATCCGGTGTACCACGGTCATTTCAAGTGCAACCTGTACAAGATCACCGAGAATCCGGTGCTCTGGGGCTATGCGCGCGACCTCTTCCAGACGCCGGGTTTCGGCGACACCGTCGACTTCGACCACATCAAGCGGCACTACCACCAGGTGCACACCGGGGTGAACCCGAACGGGATCACGCCGCTCGGACCCGACCTCGCCAACTGGCTGACACCACACCACAGGGAGGAACTGGGTGGCCGGCCGTTCGGCGACGGCACCCCTCCCGGTCCCGTACCCGCGGCCGAGGAGGTACCGGCCACGGGCCGTCCCTGACCTCCGCGCACGGCCCGGGAATCCCACCACCTCGGTAGCGCCGGTAACGCAGAGCGAGCCTTCCGCGTCCTCTGCGCTGCCTGAGGTGTGGATACCGGGCAACAGGTCCGCGTGCCTCGCACCGAGCTCGTTCGGGATGCTGCCGAAGCGGTGGACCGTCAGGCCGCCTCAAAGCCCCTGGCGGCCAGGCCCTGAAGGTAGGGATTTCGCCGAGTCGCCGGCTGTTTCGAGAAGAGCAGGGAGAGGGCGTCCGACAGAGCCCGGTCCACAAGGCCCTCGAACTCGCCGATCCGGCAACGCCCTTCGGCGGGGCGGAAGCACCAGCCCTCCCGGGTCGCATAGCGAGTCCGAAGCCGAACGACGCCGCGGTCCCGAGTGAAGTGCCACTCGTCCTGGCAATCGGAGAGTGAGACCACCGCGAGGACGTCTTCGCGCAAGGTGACTCGCGCAGCCTGGAGCATCAGCACGAGGTCCAGAACGCAGACGAAGTCGGCCGCGTCGGAGAAGTCGGCAGCGCCGATCCTCAGGGCTGCGCTCACCTTGAAGTTGTCCCAGATGAAGGCCGATTGGGTGAGCTGCTCGACGGCCGTCGGCCGGCTGACAGCGTTGCGTGGGACCCATTCCGGTTGCCACGACGTGTCTCCGGGGCTGGGACGAAAGGTCAGCGAGGTCGCTGCGGGTGCGATCGTCGCCGAGCCGGAGAAGCGCCGAGGGAGTCTCTTCATGCCATTGCTCCCCTCGGGGACTCGATCGGACCGGTCGGCGCCGACCGTCCTCACCGGAATCGGCTCAGGACCCGATGGTCCTGACTGGCCGACTGGCGCGCAACCCGGGGTGTCCAGAAGCACGGTCCCGCACACCGGGACGACCCACACCGCCCATGGTCCCCCCAGTGACGTGGTCAGCGTAGCCGGGGGAACCAACCGCCATTGCCCCATCGGCAAGACACCGCCCGGCGGCGACGCGTCACCTGCTCCGTGTCACTGCCTGGCGCCCCCCGGAACGCCGTGAGTTCGCGTCGCCGCGAGGAGCGTGCCGTACGTCTCGCCCGGGTCGGCACTGAGCGCCGCCTTCGCCGAGCGGGTGTCCTCGTCCGCGAGGACTTCCAGCGCGCCGGCTTCGAGTCCGTCCAGGGCCTGGCGCACGACATCCGCGGGGTCGTTCTTCGGGATGTCCCACCGGCTCATCATGTCCGTGTCGGTCGAGCTCATCAGCAGACCGGTGACCTGGGTGCCCTGCCCCGCCAGCTCCAGGCGGACGCCGTTGGTCAGGCTCCAGGCGGCGGCCTTGGCGACCGCGTAGGAGTTGGCCCCCTGATAGGAGAGCCACGACAGACGCGAGAGCACGTTCAGGATCGCGCCCCCGCCGTTCGCGGCGAGCACCGGGGCGAAGGCACGCACGACCGAGAGGGTGCCGTAGAAGGAGGTGTCCACCTCGCGGCGGATCTTGTCCAGGTCACCGGTGACGAGGTCCTGGTAGAGGCTGACGGCCGCGTTGTTGATCACCAGCGTGACGTCCGATGCGGCTGCCGCCGCGGCGGTGACGGACGCGGGGTCGAGGAGATCGAGGCGCAGGGGTTCGGCGCCCGCGATGTCCACGCGCTCGGGGTCGCGTGCGGTCGCGTACACCTTGGCGCCGCGCTCGAGGAGTTGCTCGGCGAAGTGGCGACCGAGTCCACGAGATGCCCCGGTGATCAGTGCAGTGCTTCCTGAAATCTTCATGGGATCACCGTATGACGCAACCCATGAGCGAAACGATGGCTCAATGCAACACGATAATGGCTGTTTGTCTCAGACCAGAGTGGTGTTGGGGTACGCTGCGTCCATGGATCTGCTCGCCGAGGTGCTGGCCCTGTCGGATGTGCGCGGGGCTGTCGGTGCACGCATCGAGGCCGGCGAGGACTGGGGCTGGTGGTGGACCTCCGCGACACCGCGCGCGTCGCTCCACGCGGTCACCGCCGGAACGGTGTGGGTGGGCCTGCCCGACGGCCCGCCCCTCCAGCTGATGCCGGGTGACGTCGTCCTCCTGCCCGGCGGGGCCGAGCACGCACTCGGCAGCGACCCGGCGGCGGTGGCCCGCACGGGACCCCGCACGTTCGACGACTGGCACATCACCACCTCCGGAACCGTGTCGATCGGCACCGGACCGGTACGCGCCCGCATCCTGTGCGCCGATTACGACCACGACCGGACCGTCTCGACGCAGGTGCTCGCCCTGCTGCCCGAGGTCGTCCACCTGCGGGCCGGCGAGGACCCCGACGCGCTGGCCCAGGACACCGTGCGCCTGCTCGGCCGCGAACTCGCCGCTCCGCGTGCGGCCACCGGCGTGGTCCTCGACCGCCTGGTGGACGTACTGCTCATCCACGTGCTGCGGGCCTGGCTCGCCTCCGGTGGGACGTCCGCTCCCTCCTGGCTCGGCGCCCTGGGCGACCCGGTCGTGACGGCCGCCGTGACCAGGCTCCACGAAGAACCCGCCCGGCCATGGACCACCGCCGCCCTCGCCCGTGAGGTCGGCGTCTCACGTGCCACCCTCGACCGCCGCTTCGCCGCCGCGACCGGCGAGTCGCCAGGCACGTATCTCACCCGCTGGCGCATGGACCTCGCCGCCCGCCGCCTGCGTGACACCCAGGACAGCCTCGACACGATCGCCGCCTCGGTCGGCTACTCCTCCGGCTACGCCTTCAGCCGGGCCTTCAGCCGCGCGCGCTCTCAGCCGCCGGGGCGGTTCAGAGCGGCCGCTCGCGGCTGAGGCGACCGGCTGCCGCCTGCTGCCGCGTTGCCGGGAAGCAGCGGCGCGCACTCCGGCACCCGCCTGACCCGCAGCACCCCGGCGGGGCAGCCCGTGACCCGCGTCATGCATCATTCCTCGGGCGGCGCTCGACCGTACAGCGGAACGAAGGACAGGATCATGGCCGATCGACTCGGGCCCCTTGAGCTCATCGACGGGGAATGGGTCATCGGCGACCCCACAGGAGACCATGTGAGGCTGACGGGGGACGGTCTCTCGCATGTGGTGTGGGGCGTCCGTACACATCAGCTGGCCTGGTCGCGCGTGCGGGAGATCGTACTCAGCGTCCAGCCCCATCGGGCGGATCACTCGAAACGGCTGCGCCGGGTAGCAGTGCTGTTGTCCTGGCTCGGCCGGCCGACCCAGCACGTGGGTCTTGCCGCCAACGTCGGGGTTGGCGCGCGCAATCCCTATGAACAGTGGAGCGCGGACTTCACCCACCACGCCCGGAGGTACCCCCGCCGGGAGATCACGGCAGCTTGCCTGCTGCTCGACGAGGTCGCGGCCAGTGGCCGAGCCGCCCGGCTCGGCGACCCCGAGTGGCTGAGCGCGGTTGTCCGAAAGCTGGAGGGTCACCCGTACGGTTCACGCTCACGTTTTCCGCGCAGGCGAGCGATCCGAGACGTCCTGGACGCCTGCCCGCACCAGGTCTGAGCGTCAATCGCCGCATAACCGCAACGGCCCCGGCTCGAGCCGGTCGGCAGGGACGGGGGACGGGCCAAGAGCGGCGCCCGTCCCCCTGCGCCGGCCCGGCGTGAGCCAGCACCGTCACCTCGTGCGGACCAGAGGCCCGGTAGGACGACCGGCGCCGACGCGACGCCCGCACCACGCGTCATCGCGCCCGCGCGCCGGTGGCCCGAACCCGGATGGGCCCTCGCGTCACCTTCGCCAGAACAGGTGGTGCGTCACGCCGCTCGGACTGGGCACGACCTCCAGGTGGAACCGGTCGAGCAGCTCATCGGGCGACTCCCAGAGTCGCAGTCCCGACCCCAGCTTCACCGGCGCGACCGCCACATGCAGGGAGTCGACCAGGTCGGCGTCAAGGAACTGCCGGATGGTGCTGACCCCGCCACCGAGTCGGACGTCCTTGCCCTGCGCCGCTCCACGCGCCCGCTCCAGGACGGTGACCGGGTCGCCGTCCACGAAGTGGAACGTGGTGTCGGAGAGGGTGAACGAAGGACGCTTGTGGTGGGTCATGACGAACACCGGCGTGCGGAACGGGGGCTCGTCTCCCCACCAGCCGCGCCACTCGTGGTCGTGCCAGGGCCCGCGCTGGGGCCCGAACTTGTTGCGGCCCATGATCTCGGCACCGATATTGCGGGCGAAGTCCCGCGTGAAGTAGTCGTCCAGGCCCCGGCTGCCTCCGGGATCCGTCCGGTTCGGCCAGCTCGCCGTGGCCCCGGCCCAGCCGAACAGCCTCTCGGGACAATCACAGCCGAAAGGCCTCTCCAGGCTCTGATCCTCGCCTGCGCCGATCCCGTCACTCGAGACGTTGAAATTCATGACTCTCAGCAGTTGCTCCACGTCTTCCCTCATCAGGTCCTGTCGCGTCATCGTGCGGCGAGAGGCCGCACACCATCACGTCGAACGGGACGGCTCCGGATCGACAGGGGCCCGCAAGATTTTTTCCGCCGCACGTCAGGGCGCAGTCCCGCCTGCCGTGCGGCCGTCGCACCGGTCCCGCCCACGGTCCGGGTGCGCCGGCGCTACCGGACCAGCAGGGCCAGCGCTTCCTTCGCGTTGTGGTCGGCAATGTCCCGCATCAGCGTGCGCTGCGGGTAGTCGCCGTCCAGGAGCCGCAGGGGGCCCGCCACCAGGGAGAGGCGCATCGCGAGCATGAACAGGTCGAGTCGTGCCGGATCGAGTCCGGCGCGCGACAAGGCCGGGTACTGCTCACCGAACCGGAGCTGCAGGAACACGTGCTCCCATTCGACGTCGAAGAACATCAGGCCCTCGATGTCGATGAGGACGGGGTGTCCGCCGGCGTCGACCAGGACGTGGTCGGGCCCGAGTTCGCCGTGGATCAGTCCGTATTCCGTGCGCGGTGAGACCCGTGCGGCCAGCTCCCGCAGGCGATCACGCAACGGGGCGGCGGCTGATCCGATGCCGGGGTCGCGTCCGGCCGCCTCCGCGAGATCTCCCAGGGCCCGCTCGAGCACCAACTGCTCGCACGAAAGGCCACTCGCTTGGTCGCCGCGCTCCAGCACGTCCACCCTGCCGTAATGCTCGCTGCGCTGCCGGTGCATCACGCCGAGCATCGCCGCCAGTTCGTTCAAGGGGTCCGAGGCGCTTGCGGGATCGGTTCTCAGGAGCGCTTCCAAGGTGCCGCCCGCAACGTCCTCGACGACCGCCACGTCCGCCGGGTAGCGGCGCCGGCTGTCGTCGGTCAGGAGCACCCCTGGAACCCGGACCCCGATACGGTCCAGGCTCCGCTGAGCGGCCAGAAAAGGAACCAGCCCCGAGGCGGGAGCGAACGGGTGGGCGGCGTCGATGCCGTCCTCGGCCGGCCAGAAGTTCTCGCCCTCGGCCCAGCTGTAGACGATCACACTCGCCGCGCGTGATCCGTCCACGTGGACGCGGTAGACCCCCTTCTTGCTCCCGCCACGCAACCGGTCCACCCCCACGACATCGGCTTGCGCTCCCAGTGCCTCACGCACGATCCCCGACAACACCGCGGTCTCTGTGAACTGGCGCATCCGCCGACCCTATCCCCGGACCGGCATCCCCTGACCACCTCTTTTGCGGCCGGTCACAGGTGTCGTCCCGCCGCCGAGCATGGGATGCCCAGCGTTCGGATGCCGGAGAAGAGGTCACTCGCGGGCGATGACTTTGCCTGTGGGCGGGAGTCTCCCCCACGAGTACCCGTAACGGACGTCCACCCGATCCGGCCCGCGACAGGAGACCCCCGCTCATGACTGATCCGGAACTGACAGCGGACCGCAGCCGCAGGAACGGCCTCTGGCCCTCCATCCGCACGGAGCGAGCGGCGCTGGCAGCAGATCTTGCCGTTCTGACCGACGAGCGCTGGGCAACGCCGTCGCTGTGCACGGGGCTGACGGTGCGCGAGGTGCTCGCCCACCTCACCGCGGGCGCGAGCCTCAATGCCGTGCGCTGGATGGCGGGGGTCATCCGCTGCAGGTTCGACTTCGACAAACAGGTGGCCATGCGGCTGGCCGAGCAACTGGGCGGCACTCCGGCGGAGACGCTTGAGCGATTTCGGCGTGTCGTCTCCAGCACGACGAAGCCTCCTTTGCCGGCCGTGGCCATGCTGGGCGAGACGATCGTGCACGCGGAGGACATTCGGCGCCCGCTGGGCATCCGTCACGACTACCCGATCGAGGTCGTCACGCAGGTGGCCGAGTACTACCGGGGTTCGGACCTCGTGGTCCTTGCCAAGGGACGCATCGACGGGCTGAAACTCGTCGCGGACGACGGCCCTTTCACGACCGGCTCCGGACCGACCGTGTCGGGCCCCACCGTAGCTCTGATCATGGCCACGACCGGGCGCGCGGCCTATTGCGACGACCTCGAGGGCGACGGCGTGCAACTCCTCCGCAGCCGCTGCGAGCCGGCCTGACCCGGTGTCCGGGCCTCGAGCCCGGTGCCGCGTAGTCGTGGCCTCGTCCATTCGGGTGCCGCGCCGTGCCGCCTCCGCGCGCGGTGTGCCACGTCACCCGGAGCGCGACCGCGCTTGCCGCTTAGGGTGACGCCGGGAGGTGGCGGATGCGAGTGGGGTTGCACGCGCTCGGCATCGGTGACGGTGCCCGTACGCGGGTCATCGCTGCGGTGGCCACGGCCGCGGAGGCGCACGGGTTCGCCAGGCTCTGGTGCGGCGAGCACGTGGTTCTCGTTGACGCACCCGCCTCCCGGTACCCCTACTCCGCGGACGGCCGGATCGCCGTGCCCGCGGACGCGGACTGGCTGGACCCGCTGCTCGCCCTGGCCTACGCCGCAGCCGTCACCAGCCGGATCGAACTCGCCACCGGCGTGCTTCTGCTGCCCGAGCACAACCCGGTCGTGACCGCCAAGCAGGCCGCCACACTCGACCTGCTCTCCGCCGGACGCTTCACCCTCGGTGTCGGGGTCGGCTGGTCGGCCGAGGAGTTCGCGGCACTCGGGGTCCCCTTCGCCGGGCGCGGTCGGCGCGCCGAGGAGTACCTCGCCGCGATGCGCGCTCTGTGGGCCGACGATCCCGCCTCCTTCGCCGGGGAGTTCACCCGCTTCGACGCGATCCGGGTCAACCCCAAGCCGCTGCGTGGTGGTGGACTCCCCGTCGTGTTCGGCGGCAACAGCGACGCCGCCCTGCGTCGCGCGGCCAGGCTGGCCGACGGCTGGTACGGCTTCAACGTCGCCGCGACGGACGTCCCTTCCCGCGTGGCAGTCCTCGCCGACGAGTGCGCCCGCCACGGCCGGGCATTCGACGACCTCACGGTCGCCGTCGCTTTGAGCGACGGCACACCGGAGCACCTGCCCGTGCTGGCAGCGGCGGGCGTCTCGGAACTCGTCATCGTCGGCGCACCCCCGCCCGATCCCGACGCGGCGGCCACCTGGGTTACCGGACTCGCCCGGACATGGATCGAACGGGCTCCGTGACCGGCCGACCGGATACCTCAATGCGCTGGACACGCGCCCGGTAACGATCGTCCGGATCGCCTGTTCCGTCTGCACGACCGCATTCGCCACGACCCTCCCAGAGGCACAGCAGATTTACGCACTCCTCTACCCAGGGGTTTCGGGCCGGGGCGGGATCATGGGGGCGGGCGTTGGACAGACTGCCGCGCGAGCACACGAGGCGCGCGGCCGCACGCTCGGAGAGCGCCGGGACACTGTCGTCAGACGTTGGCGTAGCCGGGGATGGCGGCCTTGATGCGCTCGAGTTCGCGTACGTCGGAGACGCCCTGGAAGTCGTAGCGGGGAGTGTAGGGGGCTTCGAGGCGGCGGGCCTCCTCGTCGGTGATGTCCAGGTCGAGGGAGGCTACGGCGTCGTCGATCTGCTGGATGGTGCGGGCGCCGACGACGGGGGCTGCGACGACGGGGTTGCGGCGGAGCCAGGCCAGGGCGATCTGGGCGCGGGTGCGGCCCCGGGCGTCGGCAATGGCGCCGACCTCGTCGATGATCCGGCGGTCGCTGTCGGCGTTGGTGTAGAGCATGTCGGCGTAGGCGCCGTCGGTCGTGGCGCGCGAGCCGGCGTTCGCCTGGTCGAAGGGGCGGGCGAGACGCCCGCGGGCCAGGGGGCTCCAGATCATGGTGGCGACGCCCTCGTCGGCACAGAGCGGGAGCATTTCGCGTTCCTCCTCGCGGGCGAGCAGGTTGTAGTGGTCCTGCAGCGTGACGAATCGTGCCCAGCCGTGACGCTCCTGCAGGTGGAGGGCTTTGGCGAACTGCCAGGCGTGCATGGAGGACGCGCCGAGGTAGCGGGCCTTGCCGGACTTCACGACGTCGTGCAGGGCCTCGAGCGTCTCCTCCAGCGGCGTGTCGCTGTCGAGGCGGTGGATCATGAAGACATCGACGTGGTCGGTGCCCAGGCGGCGCAGGCTGTGCTCGACCTCGCTCATGATCGCCTTGCGGGAGAGTCCGCCACCGTTGGGGCTGCCGGGGCGCATGGCGTGGCGGACCTTGGTGGTGATGACGACGTCGTCGCGGTTGGCGTAGTCCCTCAGCGCGCGGCCGAGGATCTCCTCGCTCGAACCGTAGGAGTAGAGGTTGGCGGTGTCGAAGAAGTTGATGCCCGCTTCCAGGGCGTGCTTGATCAGGGGCCGGCTGGCTTCCTCGTCCAGGGACCAGACGGGGTGGCCGCGGTCGGGTTCGCCGTAGGTCATGGCACCGATGGCGACCGGGGACACGTCCAGGCCGGTGCGGCCGAGCTTGATGTAGTGCACGAAAGGGCTCCTACAATGGAGGACGAAAGTAAGCGGAGAGTTCTCCGCCTGACTTCGGCCACGTTAGCGGAGAGTTCTCCGCTTTGCAATGGACGGCCGTCCGCACGCCAGGAGGATCCATGCCCGACGCCGCACGGCAGCGCTCCGACGCGCTCAAGAACCGCGACGCGATCCTCCAGGTCGCCCACGACGCACTCGCCGAGTCCCCCGACGCCTCGCTCAACTCGATCGCCAAACGCGCGGGCGTCGGCCCCGGCACGCTCTACCGGCACTTCCCCACCCGGGAGGCGCTCCTCCTGGAGGTCCACCGGCGCGACGTCGACCGCCTGGTGGACTCCGTGTCGGACGTCCTCGCCACCCATGCCCCGCTGGACGCGCTGCGGCACTGGTTCACCACCCTCGCCGGCTACGTACGCATCAAGCACGGACTCGGAGAGGCACTCCACTCCGCTGCCGCACAAGAGGTCGTCAGCGCCTCGTGGCCCCCCGTCACCGCCGCCGTGGGCCGGCTCCTCGAGGCGTGCGAACGCGCCGGCGAGGTACGCCCCGGGATCGACCCCGTCGACGTGATCATGCTCATGAGCTGCCTGTGGCGCACCCCCGACAATCCCGAAGGCGCCGCCCAGGCCAACCGCCTGCTGGAACTGGCCATCGACGGCTTCCGGCCGTAGACCGCCGCGAAGGCCACCTTCAGTTCAAGGGCGCAAGCGGCTTCGGTCGCGTCGGCGGCCTCACCAACGACCTCGACGTCCTCGGCCTCCAGTGGACGGCGCACGGCGGCTCGCGAGATCTCGCCTCGAGACGGTGTCATCCACCGCTTCAGGCGGACGAGCGGAAGACCCCTTCGGGATCATCGTGAGCCCACGCCGCGAACTCCTCGAATCCCAGGTTGGCGATGCTCAGGTTCGCGTAGACCTCGTGGACCCCCGAAGGGGTGGTGCGGAACTCGCGGCCGAACTCGATCAGCTGCTGGTAGTCCTTGTCGTCCTCGCAGTCCCCTGGCGTCAGCGTCGTGATCGCCAGGAGCGGGTGGCCTTCGCCGGGCATGGTGCCTCGTCCTCATCACGTCCGCTCACGGCGGGCACTGGTCGCATGAAGGCGCCTCCTCAGGGGCGATCGGTGTGGTGCCCCGACTCTCCACTGCCCATGGGACGAAGCCCGCGCGAGCGTCACGGAGCAATCCAAGCATGTCAGTGCGCTCCTCTACCGTGCGCGGTATGAGGCACTGGATACACCAACCGCTCGCGCAGCACGAGGAGATCAACGTCGTCTTCTTCCGGGGCATGTCCCTGGACGCGCTCACACGGAAACTCCTCGCGGCCCGGCGGATGCCGCTCGCGTACGGCAAGGGCACCGAGTGGGGGGTGATCATGCACCCCATGCTCGGCTGGCAGACCGGCGACTACGACCTCCCCAACTACGGGCCGATGTGCCGGGACGGCGGAGAACTCGTCGTCATCGCCACCGAACCATGCATGGCCAAGGCCTTCGGTCCCGATTTCGAGTACTACCGCGATGGGCGCCTGGTCACCTTCTTCAGCTTCGAAACCCCGGGATACCGGGGTGGCGACGAGCCCGACCTGCTGCTCCCGGCTCTCGCCGCGGCGAAACTGGTCGACCCGGACGCGGACTTCGGCAGCGATGACGACGAGGAACGGATCATGCGGGCGATCGCGGGGTTCTTCGCCCTACCCGATCTCGACATGTCCTGACGGGGAGAGGCAGCGGTCCATCGGGGCGTAGTGGGTCCCGACCGCGATGCGTGCGGAAGGGGCCGTCCCCGAGGGGGCGGCCCCTTCGGCGGTACGAGGTCCCCGGTCGCCGCCCTGACCCCCTGCCGGTCGCCGCCCACGCCCCGTCAGGACGCAACGGGCCAAGGACGTTTGCGTCCATCCGCATTCTCTTCCAACCCGCGTGACCTGCGGCGAGAGTAGTTGCTGCCACCGGGAGTCACATCCGAGACACCTTCACGGCTGCACCTGCAGGGCAGCTGTCCGGGCCAGGGATGTGCCTTCGCCCGCTCGACCTACCCACCGCAGGAGAAATGATGAAGCTGAGCCATGCCGTCCGCCGTACCACCGCCGCCGTGGTCGCCGTCAGCGCGATGTCCCTCGGCCTGGTCGCGACCACCGCAGGAGCCGCGCATGCCGTCGCGTCGTGCACCGGTGACGTGTCGATGTACGGCACGCTGTCCGACGGCCGGCTGACGTACACGCAGATCGAGCCGAACACCGGCGACCGCGTCAAGACGCTCATCGGCCCGAACCTCGGCTTCACGCCCAAGGCCATGGCGGCGCTCAACTTCAACACCGTGCTGGTCACTTCGACCACCGGCGACCTCTACCGGGTCGACGTGCAGACCAACAACACGTCCCTCACGGTCGCGGGCGTCGTCAAGATCTGGGACGGCGGCTGGACCTTCGACAAGCTGGTCTACGACGGCGCCGGTCACCTCTACGGGACGGTCGACGGTCAGCTCCACCAGTACCTGGTGTCGCAGGCCAAGCCCTCGGGGTCGGCCCACATAGGCCAGCACGTCGTGATCGACACCGGCTTCGTCCTCAAGACGCTCGCCGCCGCGGGCGACGACCGCATCGTCGCCTCGACCTCGGACGGCCGGCTGCTCAGCTACAAGATCAACGGAGTGAACGACTGGGACAGCGCGGTCCTGAAGTCGAGCGGCTGGTCGGCGGTGGACTCGCTCTCCTCACCGGGTGGCGGCCTCTACTACGGCCGTACCAACGGCGGCATGTACTGGTACCACGACTCGGACCCGACCGACGGTGACGGCAGCGACATCGCGTACCACTCCGACGACCCGGTGGACGCGTCCGGCTGGACCCAGAGCCTGCTGTCGTCCTACGCGAACAACTGCGCCTACGTGGCGCCGACCCCGCCGAAGTCCGTACAGGGCGGCACCATCTACCGCAACGAGGTCATCGCCCGGGCCAAGGACTGGTACAACCGCAACATCCCGTACAGCCAGAGCGCCTACGCCACCGACGTCGACGGCGACCACTCCTACCGCACCGACTGCTCCGGCTTCGTCTCCATGACCTGGCACCTCACCACCTCGCTGACGACCGAGACCCTCTCCAGCGCGAGCACTCAGATCAGCAAGGCCGACCTCAGGCCCGGTGACGCGCTGAACTACTACTCCGAGCACGCCGTCCTCTTCGCCGGCTGGAAGGACCAGGACGCCGGCACCTTCTACTACTACGCCGAGGGCAGCACCGCCACGGACATGAACTACTCGACGGCGAACGTCTACAGCGGCAACATCGGCGGCCACCCGGCCTCGTCGTACGTCGCCCTGCGCTACAAGAAGATCGCCTGACGCCACACCCGACGCCCCGAAGGCCCCGCCGACCACCGGCG
>NZ_JBHYMQ010000027.1:0-92756 GCF_042742985.1 Streptomyces sp. NPDC058864
TAGACTACCCCTCAGAAGCTCTCGGCGGCGCGGACGTTCGTGGTTCCGGGCGGCGGCGCCCCATCGGGCGCGACAGGACAGGTCGGGGCGCCGCCGCCCGGAAGTCGGGGGGTCAGCCGGTGACCGGCCGGCCGGACAGCCGCTCCACACCGCGCAGCAGGGCGGAGTGGTCCAGGCCGCCGTCGCCCTGCGCCCGCAGCGAGGCGACGAGGTTCGCCACCACCGAGCCGACGGGCAGGGCCGCGCCGACGTTGCGGGCGGCGTCGGTGACGATGCCCATGTCCTTGTGGTGCAGGTCGATGCGGAAGCCCGGGGCGTACTCGCGCTCGAGGAAGTTGCGCTTCTTGCGGGTCAGCACCGTGGATCCGGCGAGGCCGCCGTTCAGCACCTCCAGGGCTGCGGCGAGGTCGACCCCGGACTTCTCCAGGAAGACCACGGCCTCGGCGCACGCCTGGATGTTCACCGCGACGATCAGCTGGTTGGCCGCCTTGACGGTCTGCCCGGCGCCGTGCGGACCGCACAGGACGACGGTCCTGCCGAGGGCGTCGAACAGGGGCCGCGCCTCGTCGAAGTCGGCCTGCTCGCCGCCCACCATGATCGAGAGCACCGCCTCGACGGCGCCCGCCTCGCCTCCCGAGACGGGTGCGTCCAGGACCCGGATGTCCCGGGCGGCGGCCGCCTTGGCGAGGTCGACCGAGGTCTGCGGGGTGATCGACGACATGTCGATCAGGAGCGCGCCCGGCCGGGCGTTGGCCAGGATGCCGTCCTCGCCGTAGGCGACGGCCTCCACCTGGGGGGAGGCCGGGACCATGGTGACGATGACGTCGGCGTCCTTCACGGCCTCCGCGATCGAGGCCGCGGGGGTGCCGCCGGCCGCGGCCAGGCGGTCGAGCTTGTCCTGCTCCAGCGTGTGGCCCGTGACGGAGTACCCGGCCTTGATCAGGTTCTCCGACATGGGGGAGCCCATGATGCCGAGGCCGATCCACGCGACCGTGGGAAGTGTGGTGGTCATGATGTCCTCTCCGGATTACTTGTCGGCGCCGGCGAGCCAGTCGAAGGAGGCGGCGCTGCCCTGCGGGCCCGGCTTGTACTCCAGGCCGACCCAGCCGTCGTACCCCGCCTCGCGCAGCCGGCCCAGGAGGGCGGCCAGCGGCAGGGAGCCCGTACCGGGCGCGCCCCGGCCGGGGTTGTCGGCGATCTGGACGTGGCCGGTGCGGTCCGCGTAGGCGTCGATCACGGCGGGCAGGTCCTCGCCGTTCATCGACAGGTGGTAGAGGTCGAGCAGGAACCTGGCGTTGCCCAGACCGGTCTCGGCGTTGACCTTGTCGACCACCTCGACCGCGGCGGCCGCGCTCACCAGCGGATAGCGCGGCGACTCCGGCTTGTTGAGGGTCTCGACCAGCAGCACCGCGCCGACCCGGTCGGCCGCGTGCGCGGCACGGACCAGGTTCTCCAGGGCGAGTTCGTCCTGCGCCTCGGGGCTCACGCCGTCCACCCGGTTGCCGTACAGGGCGTTGAGCGCAGTGCAGCCCACCGAGCGGGCGAAGTCGGCGGCGACGTCGATGTTGGCGCGGAAGCGCGCGGACTCCTCGCCCGGCACGGACAGGGCGCCGCGGTCGGGGCCGGGGAGTTCGCCCGCGTAGAAGTTCAGCCCCACCAGTTGGGTGCCGGCCTCCTGCAGCGCGTCGCGCAGGGCGTCGAGTTCGGACTGCGGAGGGGTCGGCATCCGGGTCCACGGCCACCACAGCTCGACCGCGCAGAAGCCGGCCGCGGCGGCGGCCGCGGGGCGCTCCAGGAGCGGGAGTTCGGTGAAGAGGATCGAGAGGTTCACATCGCAGCGCGTGGAGTCGAAGCCCATCACATGCGCCCTTCCGTAATACGGAAACTTATTTCTACTTAACGGAAGACTCTCGGAGGCGGACGGCGGCTGTCAAGAGGGATGTCCCGGAAAGCCCCTGACCAGCTAGGTTGAGGACGTGCGCCTGAGACTCGAATTCACCACCGAGCCCTTCGACCTGGACGAGCCCCCGCGGCACGCCGTGGTGGGCCGCGAGGTCCTGGAGACGGCCGGGCTGGACGCGGTCGACGTCGGGCCCTTCGGCAACTCGGCCGAGGGCGGTACGGAGCAGGTGGTCACCGTGGTCGGCGATCTGCTGCGGCGCACCCTGGAGGCCGGCGCGACCCGGGTGTCGCTGCAGGTCAACGTCCTCGCGGAGGAGGACCGGTGAACGGGCCGGTCGAGCACCCGTTCAGTGCGGCGATCAAGCCGCTCGCCGACGCCATGGGTGCCGAACTGGTGCCCCCGGGCGAGGCGCGCGGTGACGACGTCGTGCTCAGCTGGGAGGGGGCGGAGGTCGTCGCCGTACGGCTGCCGCACCTCGCGGACTCGCTCGACCACATCCTGGCCGACCTCGAGCGCCGGCACGGCAGGGCGCTGTCGGAGCTGGGGCGCAAGGAGAAGCAGACGGTCGTCCGCATCCTGGAGGAGCGCGGCGCCTTCTCCGTGCGGCACGGCGTGGAGACGGTCGCCTCGGCGCTCGGCGTGAGCCGCTTCACCGTCTACAACTACCTCAACAGGGAGAACGCGGCGAAGGAAGACCGCTAGGGCGGACCGGCGCGCATTCCTTCCTGTCCCGCGGCTCGCGCCGGGAGGTGCCCTTGTGTGCCGCACTCCCCGAGCCTTCGGCCGGGAGAGCTGCCGAATCGCCGGGGCGGTCCACCGCGAGGACGGCTCCCCGCCTTTCGGTACGCCGCATCGAGGGCCGTGCGGAGCCGGGGGAAACGCGCCGGGCGTCCGCCGGGCGGCAGGCATGAACGTGGCGACGGGCCCCGGAGCCCGGCCCGGGGCGTCCGTCCGGGCGTCATGGAGCGCAACTTTTCAACAAACTGTTGACGTCGTGGGGCGGGCACTCTTAGCGTGCCGTTGTGACTTCCAGCCCATTCCCGGGCCTGGCCCGGTTCAACGCCGCCGGCGGACCGGAGGCGGTGGCGCTGCTGCACGAGGTCTGCGCGAGCCGCTCCTGGGGTGCCGCCGTCACGGCGGCCCGCCCGTACGACACCCTCGACGCACTCCTCACCGCCTCCGACGCCGCGACGTCCGGCCTCACCGCGGACGACCTGGACGAGGCGATGGCAGGCCACCCGCCGATCGGCCGCCCCCGGCCCGGCGACCCGGTCTCCGCCCGCGAACAGGGCGGGGTACGCGACTCCCAGCGCGAGGAACTGCTCGCACTGAACCTCGCCTACCAGGAGCGGCACGGCCACGTCTTCCTCATCTGCGCCACCGGCAGGACCGGCGACCAGATGCTGGCCGCGCTCAAGGAACGCATCGGCAACGACCCCGCCACCGAGCGCGAGATCGTCCGCAGCGAACTGGGGAGGATCAACCGCGTCCGGCTCACCCGGCTCGCCGGGACCGCGAAGGAGGACCCCTCATGACCTCCGTGTCCACGCACGTCCTGGACACCAGCGCCGGCCGCCCCGCTCGGGGCGTGGCCGTCACCATGGAGGTGCGCGCCGGGAGCGGGGCTCCCTGGGCGCCGCACGGCGCCTCGGAGACCGACGCCGACGGCCGCTGCAAGGACCTGCCCGACCCGCCCGACGGCACGACCCACGTACGGCTGGAGTTCGCCACCGAGCCCTACCTCACCCGTCAGAGCACCGACCACCGCAGTCGAGCCGAGGACCAGCAGGACGCCCCCCGCACCAGGGACAGCGGAGCCTTCTTCCCGGAGGTGGCGATCGCCTTCGCCGTCGAGCCGGGCGAGCACTACCACGTACCGCTGCTGCTCAACCCGTTCGGCTACTCCGTATACCGAGGGAGCTAGCACCGACATGTCGCCCACCCGACTCGGCCAGAACCAGTACGGCAAGGCGGAGACCCGCGTCGTCCACGTCACCCGCGACGGCGCGACCCACCACGTCAAGGACCTCAACGTCTCCGTCGCCCTCTCCGGCGCCATGGACGACGTCCACTACTCCGGCAGCAACGCCGCCGTGCTGCCCACCGACACCACCAAGAACACCGTCTTCGCCTTCGCCAAGCAGCACGGCGTCGGCTCCGCGGAGCAGTTCGGCATCCACCTCGCCCGGCACTTCGTCACGAGCCAGGGGTCCATCGAGCGGGCCAGGATCCGGATCGAGCAGTACGACTGGCAGCGGATCACCGAAGGGCACTCCTTCCTCCGCGGCGGCCGGGAGACCCGCACCACCGAGGTCGCCTTTGACGGCGAGCGGTGGCAGGTCGTCTCCGGCCTGAAGGACCTCGTGGTCATGAACACCACCGACTCCGAGTTCTGGGGCTTCGTCAAGGACCGCTACACCACGCTCCCCGAGACCCGCGACCGCGTCCTGGCCACCGAGGTCAGCGCCCGCTGGCGATTCCACTGGACCCGCGACGAGGATCCCGCCCCGCAGTGGGAGGAGTCCTGGGCCGAGGTCCGCCGCCATCTGCTCGACGCCTTCGCCGGCACCTACTCGCTCTCCCTGCAGCAGACGCTGTACGCCATGGGCGACCGGATCGTCGAGCACCGCCCCGAGGTCGACGAGGTGCGGCTCTCGCTCCCCAACAAGCACCACTTCCTCGTCGACCTGGAGCCGTTCGGCCTCAAGAACGACACCCCCGACAGCGCGGTGTACTTCGCCGCCGACCGCCCCTACGGACTCATCGAGGGCACCGTCCTGCGCGAGGGTGCCGAGCCCCGCATCCCGGTGACGGACTGAGAGGCCCCGCCATGACAGCCCCAGCAGAGCGCACCGTCATCGAGAACTGCGCCGTCGCCACCGTCGACGCGGACGACACCGAGTACCCGGCCGGCCACGTCGTCGTCGCCGGCAACCGCATCGAGTCCGTCGGCCCGGGCCCCGCCCCCGCCGGGCTGGAGGGCGTCGTACGGAGGGTGGACGGCACCGGCCACCTGCTCACCCCCGGCCTGGTCAACACCCACCACCACTTCTACCAGTGGATCACCCGGGGCCTGGCCACCGACCACAACCTCTTCGACTGGCTCGTCGCCCTCTACCCCACCTGGGCCCGCATCGACGAGCGGATGACCCACGCGGCCGCACAGGGCTCGCTGGCGATGATGGCCCGCGGCGGGGTCACCACCGCCATGGACCACCACTACGTCTTCCCCCGCGGCGCCGGGGACCTGTCCGGCGCCGTCATCCGGGCCGCAGCCGGCATGGGCGTGCGCTTCACCCTCGCCCGCGGCTCGATGGACCGCGGCGAGTCCGACGGCGGACTGCCCCCGGACTTCGCCGTCGAGTCCCTCGACGACGCCCTCGCCGCCACCGAGGAGACGATCGACAAGCACCACGACGCCTCCCCCGGCGCCATGACGCAGATCGCCGTCGCCCCCTGCTCGCCGTTCTCGGTCTCCACCGAACTGCTGCGCCAGGGCGCCCTGCTGGCCCGGCGCAAGGGTGTGCGCCTGCACACCCACGGCAGCGAGACCGTGGAGGAGGAGCAGTTCTGCAAGGAACTGTTCGGCATGGGGCCCACGGACTACTTCGAGTCCACCGGCTGGCTCGGCGAGGACGTGTGGATGGCGCACTGCGTCCACATGGCCGACTCCGACATCGCCGCCTTCGCCCGCACACGGACCGGCGTCGCCCACTGCCCGTCCTCCAACGCCCGCCTGGCCGCCGGCATCGCCCGCGTCCCCGACATGCTCGCGGCCGGCGTCCCGGTCGGCCTCGGCGTGGACGGCACCGCGTCCAACGAATCGGGCGAGCTGCACACCGAGTTGCGCAACGCGCTGCTCATCAACCGCCTCGGCGCGCACCGCGAGGCCGCGCTGACGGCCCGTCAGGCCCTGCGGCTGGGCACGTACGGCGGCGCCCGGGTGCTCGGCCGGGCCGCGGAGATCGGTTCCCTGGAACCCGGAAAGCTCGCCGACCTCGTCCTGTGGCGGATGGACACCCTCGCCCACGCCTCGATCGCCGACCCGGTCGCCGCGCTCGTCCTGGGCGCGGCGGCCCCCGTCACCCTCTCCCTGGTGAACGGCCGCCCGGTGGTGGAGGAGGGCCGCCTCGTCACCGTGGACGAGGACGCGATCGCACGAGCCACCCGCGACGAGGCCGTGCGGCTCGCGCGGATCGCGGGCCTGGCGGGCTGACCCGCCGCGGTCATCCGCTGACCCCGGCCGGGGGAGGGACGGCCCCCCGGCCGGTGCCGGGTCCCGCCCCGCCCGGGGCGGGACCCGGCGTTCGCCGCACCCGTCGCGGGGCGGGGCGAGGGGGAATCCGATGGAGCGCCTCGCACCGGCTCTGTTACGGTCGCCGTGCCGGCCGCGGGACTACGGTGCGACTTCCGGAACCTGCCTCTGAAGCAATGATTCGCTGCTCGTGCCCCCATTCCCCGGCCGGCGTCCACGACAGGGGGAGCCGACGCCATGAGCGAGCGGGGGGCGGCGGTCGCCGCCGAGGACGTGCTGCTGTTCGTCAACGCGGCGATCACCGCGACCGGTCAGCGCGAGTTCCGTTCCGGTGCGGCGGAGCAGCGGCTGTCGCTGGACTTCCTCCACGCGTACATGCTGGGCAACTACCGCGACCTGTACGCCGGGGCCCTCGCCCTCGACATCAACGACCACAACGCGGCACTGATCATCCGCCGGCTGCTGGAGACCGCCGCCGAGGCCGGCGCGGAACAGCGCCGCACCGAGGGCCGGCTCATCGCCGGCCGGCTGGCCCTGCTGCCGCCGCAGCGGGTGTACGGGCTCTTCGGCGCCCTGCGCCGGTCCGGGGTGAACAACCGGCGGACCCGCGCGATCATCCGCGACTGGCTCGCCGCACGCCCGGACCAGGCATTCGACGCCGTGAAGTACCGCAGCGGGTTCAAGCAGGCACTGCGGCACGCCCACATCGCCCCCACGGGGGAGGAACTGGGCACCTTCGTGTTCCGGCCGCTCAGCCGGGGCCGGTACGACACACCGCTCCTGGAGGCCTGGCGCCGCGCGCACTTCGCGCAGGACGCGCTGTACGAACTGCCCTACACCGTCGCCGAGGGCTTCGCCGCCAAGCACGGCGTGCCGCGCGAGGTGTTCCTGGAGCGCATCGCCCAGCGCATGACGCGCCTGGAGACCCTGCGGCTCCAGGAGTCCGCCCGGCGGCACGAGGCGGGCGCGGTGCCGGCCGCGCTCGACCGCATGCCGCTGACCCGGCTCGCCTCCTACGTCCTGTCCCTGCCCGTCGAGGAACGCCTGCACCGGCGCCGGGAACTGACCGCCGCCCTGGACGCGGCCGCCGCACGGGTGGCCGGAGCGCACCGGGGAAGCTGGGGCCGGGTCACCGCCGTCCTCGACGACAGCTTCTCCGCCTCGGGTTCGGGCACCAAGCGCCACCGGCCGCTGGCCGTCGCCCTGGCCTGCCACCACCTGCTCGCGGCCCTCGCCGGCGAGTACACCGGGCTGTGGACGTCCGGGCGCACCGACGCCCTGCTCGCCCGCCCGTACGGGGCGACGCCGCTGGGCCGGCGGATCCTCGACGCGCTGGAGACCGATCCGTCCCGGCTCGTCGTCGTCTCCGACGGCTGGGACAACGCGCCCCCGGGTCTGGCGGGCGAGGTGCTCCGCGTGTGGCGGGCCCGTATCGACCCCGGCCGCCGCACCGAGGTCGTGCACCTCAACCCCGTCTACGACGCCGACGACTTCGACGTGCGCCGGCTGTCCCCGGCCGTGGCCACCGCGGGCATCCGCGACGCCGAGGACCTGCCCGCGCTCGTCGAACTCGCCCAGTTCGCCGAGGGCCGGACCGGCCCGGCCGAACTGGCCGCCTACCTCGACGCCCGCGCGCGGCGACTGCTCGACCGGACCCACCGGGGGGAGCACACCCGATGACCGCACTCGACCTCACCGGCCTGGACACCCGCCCCTCCCAGGTATGGGGCGCCGTGCGCCTGGTCCCGCTGGTGCGCGAACAGCCCGTCGAGGACCTGCGGCTGCACCCGAGGATCCTCACCGGCGGGCCGTCCGCCGTCCAGGCCGGCCCGCGGCACGCGTACGTCTCGTACATCCCGCACGCCTTCGTCGCCACCTGGACCGGTGACGGAACCCCGGCCGCCGCCTACGGGACGCAGCTGGCCGCGGGCGCGGACGACGCGCGCCCCGCGACGGGCGCACTGCGCATGCACCGCCGGATGGCCCGGCGCGAGGCCAAGGACAGACTGCGCTTCCTCCCCCTGCACCTGGCGCTGGAGGGCTATCTGGCCCTGCACTTCGGCGGCCCCTCGGTCGCCTGGGAGGAATGGTCGCAGCGCGCGCTGCGCCGGGGCCTGTCCCCGCGCGCGGAAGAGGCGTACACGGGGGCCCAGGTGCGCGGACTCGCCGACGCGCTGCGGGTCTTCGAGATCCACCCCGGCCAGTGCGGCGTCCTGCTCTACGTCGCCGACGCCCTGGCCGCGGCCTTCGTCGTGCCGCACCCCGACGACTACCGCGCGCTGCACCCGACCCTCGTACAGGACCTCTACGGCGAACTCGTCCACCACTACGCCACGCTGATGCCGCCCGTCCAGGAGTTCCGCGCCCGCATCCCCGGCACGGGCATCGGCTCGCTGGCGGAGCTGCGCGCCGCGGCGGACGGACAGGAGCGGACCTGGGCGCGGTTCCACGACACGACCATGGCCGCCGCGCTCCTGGAGCAGCCCCGCACCTGGCGGAAGGTGTACCGGATGGGCCCCTTCACCCTCTCCCGGTTCCTGCCGGAGTTCCGCCCCGGGCGGGAGAACCACATCGGCGAGGCCGTCACGGACGGGCGCGGCCGGACCGTCTACCTCAAGACCTTCCGGCTCTCGGAGAACCAGTCGCGCCGCGGCCACCTGCTCGACCGCCTCGCCGCCCACGACTGGCACCTGGCCCGCACCGCGGCGGCCCTCGGCGTCGACGAGGCGCAACTGGGCCTGCGTCTGGAGTCCGCGGGCTTCGGCTCACTGCTGCGCCAGGACGTCCTCGACGCCCACCGGGCGCGGACCCGCACCGGCTGATCCTCACCGGTGGCCCGGGCCGCGCCCCTGGGAGCGGCCCTGGGCCTCGCGCCGGACCGCGCCGCCGCGGGCGACGGTGTAGAGGTCGGTCGGCACCGGCCAGCCCTTCTGCCCCGCGTTGTCGCCGTTGAGCCGGCGCGCCCACTTGCTGTAGTCGGTCTCCAGTCCGTTCCCGGTGATGCGGATGCCGGGCGGCACCATCCGGGCGGCGCCCGAGGCCGGTTCGGCCACCGTGTGCCGCAGGGTGACGAACAGGGCCTGGTTGGCGGGATGGTCGGGTCCCGCCTCCAGGTGCCGGGCGACGACCTCCCGGCGTACCGGCAGCCAGAGCCGCAGCGCGGCCCGGGCCGACCGGGGGAGCGCGAACTCCTGCCGGGTCGCGGCGGTCCGGCCGGGCAGGTTCACGGTGAGCCGGATGCGGGACTCCTGCGCCGACAGGTCGGTGACGTCGGCGGCGACCAGGCCCTCGCGGGGCACCGCCGTCGCCCACAGCACCTCCAGCGCGGCCAGCAGCCGCAGCCGGTACGGCTCGCGGCGCGGCTCCACGGGAGTGCTCAGCGCCCGGCGCAGCACGATGTGCCCGGTGAAGTCCAGGGGCTCCTTGGTGTGCTTGGACCAGGGGCGCATCCCCCGGGCCTGCCATCCGAACGCGCGGCGCCCGGCGGCCCGGTTGAGGTCGGCGATGCCGTCCATGATGTCGCGCTGGCTGGCAGCGGTCAGCTGCCGGCCTACCTGCCCCGCCCGGGTGCGGTAGAGGCCCGCCGCGATGCGGCCGAGCACGGTGTCCGGCTGCCCGGGGTGGCCCAGCACGGCGTCGTCGAACAGGTCGTCCAGGCTGCGCAGCGCCCGCGGCGGAAGGTCGGCGGCCGCGCGCTCCAGCACCGCGGTGGCCTTCCGCAGCCGTTCCTCCCGGGAGCGCGAGGTGGCGATGCCCGGGTCGGCGAGGGCGCGTTCCAGGGCGGCGCGGAGCTGGCGGAGGGCGGGGGCGTTCACGGCAGCAGGGTAGGCGCAGGCGCTGACAGCAGGGGTGAAGAGAGTAATGCGAGGGTCGAGATGTCTTGGCGGGCCACCGCGTCGCGCCCGTGCGTCGCGCCCCTGTGCCGCATTCGCGCGGTCCTCGCACGTCCCCGCACGTCTCCGTACGTCCCCGTACGTCCCCGCGCCGGGACCGTTGCCGTGGGCGGAGCGTCCCCGGTAGAAACCTGTGGATCACCGCGGTGCGCGCAGTGCGTACAGTGCGTGGCAGCAGCGGCTCACGACACCGCCCGCCCGGAGCACCAAGGGGAACACCGTGCGACTCCACGTCGACCAGCGCCACGAACGGGTAATGGAGTTGGTCCGTCAACGGGGCACCCTGCGCGTGTCCGACCTCGCCGACGAACTGGGCGTGTCGACCGTGACCGTGCGCCGGGACGTGGAGACCCTGGCCGAGCAGGGCCGGCTGCGGCGGGCCCACGGCTCCGTGCTGTGGCCCGGCGCCGGGGCGGCGGCCGAGCCCGCTCGCACGGGGGCGCGGGACGCCGAGGGGCTCGTGGTCGGCATGGTGGTGCCCACCCTGGACTACTCGTTCGGCGACATCGTGCAGGGCGCCCGGGAGGCCCTGGAGGCCCGCGGGGGACGGCTGGTTCTGGGCCTGTCCGGTTACGTGGCCGAGGGCGACGAGGAGCAGGCCGGCCGGCTGGTCGCCTCCGGGGTGGACGGCCTGCTGCTGACCCCGGGCTGGACGCCCGCACCCGGGGGCGGGGCCCGGATCGCCGAGCGCGCGGTGCCCCTCGTGCTGGTGGAGCGGCTGGCACCGCCCGGGAGTCAGGCCGCGGAGCTGGACCGGGTGCGGACGGACTCGGCGCAGGGGGCGGTCATGGCGGTACGGCACCTGGCCGCGCTGGGGCACGGTTCGGTCGCGCTGGTGCTCCAGGAGACGGCGCACGCCGGGCAGTTGCGCTCGGGGTACGCGGCGGCGGTGGAGGCGCTGGGGCTGGCTCCGGCCCCCGGGTCGCCGTACACCGCGCCGGCTGACCTGCCGGAGGCCGAGCGGGTGGACGTGACGGTGCGGCACGTGCGGGCGCTGGTGGAGGAGCACGGGGTGCACGCGGTGCTGATGCACGGCGACGAACTGGCGGTGATGGTGCTCTCCCGGCTGAAGGCCCTGGGGCTGCGGGTCCCGGAGGACCTGGCGGTCGTGGTCCACGACGACCAGGTGGCCGGGCTGGCGGATCCGCCGCTGACGGCGGTCGCGGCGCCCAAGCGTGCGGTGGGAGAGGCGGCCGTGGCCCTGCTGCTGGAGCGCGTCGGGGCGGGCGGGGGCTCCTCGCCGCGCCGGCATGTGGATCTGCTGCCCTCGCTGCGGGTGCGTGCCTCCTGCGGGGCGGCGTACGGGGCCTGACGGGGCTGACGGGGCTCAGAAGTGGCAGACCGCCAGCAGTGCCATGTCGTCGCTGCGGGGGCCGCCGGTGTGCGCGTGGACGTCGTCCAGGAGGGCGTCGAGGAGTTCGGCGGGGCCGTTGAACGGCACCGCGTCCAGCCGGGTGACGGGGTCGTAGAAGGTGCCGTCGGCGTCGCGTGCCTCGGTGACACCGTCGGTGTGCATGAGCAGGGTCGCGCCGGGCGGGAAGGGGATCGTGTCGACCCGGTCGGTGACGTCGCCGAGGCCCATCCCGAGGGGCAGGGCGTTGCCCGCCGGTTCGGCGTAGCGCACGGTGCCCCGGTGCAGCAGCAGCGGGGGCGGGTGGCCGCGGTTGACCAGGCGCAGCTCGGTGTCGTCGGGCGGGAACTCGGCGAGGACGGCGGTGACGAACCATTCAAGGCGGTCCATGCCCTCGCGGCGTTCGGCCTCGCGCCACAGTGCGCGGTCCATGCGGGTGGCGACCCCGGCGAGGGTGGGTTCCTCGTCGGCGGCCATACGGAACGCGCCGAGCACCACGGTGGCCGCCTCCACGGCCGCCATGCCCTTGCCGCGTACGTCGCCCATGATGCAGCGCAGCCCGTAGGGCGTGTCCTGGACGGCGTAGAGGTCGCCGCCGATCTCGGCCTCCGCCTCGGCGGTCTCGTAGCGGGCGGCGATGCGGTACGGGCCGACGCGGCGCGGTGGTACGGGCAGTACGGCGCGCTGCACGGCGGCGGCGACGCTGCGCGCGGAGCGCAGCCGTACGTCGCGGACGTGGAGCAGGCGGTTGATGAAGACGGCCACGACGGCGACGGCGGTGATCGACAGCAGTTCGCTGATGCCGCCGGGGCCGCCGAGGTAGCCGAAGTGGCTGAGGATGCCGGCGTCGGCGGCGATGGCGCCCAGTCCGACCAGCACGGTGCCGGGCAGGGACATCAGGGGGGCCGCGAGCATGGGGGCGACGGAGTAGAAGGCGGTGGCGCTGAACTGTGCGGGGGTCAGGTAGTCGACCAGGAATCCGCCGACGAGCAGCACGACGGGGAGCAGCCGGACGTACCGCAGTACGTCGCGTCCTTCGTCGGTGAGGCCCTCGCCCCCACTCGCCACGCGTGTGCTCCTGCCGTCGCTGTCGGGCCGCCGGGCTGGATCCCAGGGTCCCCGTGGTCCCGTCGCCGGGCCAGCGGTGGCGGTCCCCGCGGGTGAACGGGGGGCCGGCCGCGGGGCTCCGGGTAGCGCGCCGGGGCCGCTCGGGTGAGGCTGGTGGCACGATCCGTGAGCACAGGGAGCAGCAGCGATGATCCGCACCGACGCCCTCAACGAGCCGGCCGTCCGCGCTTTCGTCTCGGCGGTGAACGCCGGGGACCGGCAGGCCTTCGAGGCAGCGCTCACCGAGAACGCGACGATGTCCGACGACGGTTCCGACCGCAACCTGAAGGAGTGGGCGGATCGGGAGATCTTCGAGTCCCACGGCCACATGGACGTGCAGTCCCAGGACTCGGCGGGGCTGACCCTCATCGCGGACTACCGCAACGACGCGTGGGGCGAGATGCGTACGAAGTGGCGTTTCACCGTGGACGACGGAAAGATCAGCCGTTTCGACACCGGGCAGGCCTGAGCGCGGCCGGCCGGTCCGGCTGCCCCGACGGGCAGGTCCGCGCGGTCAGCCGGCCCTGTCGTCGCGGTACACCAGCAGGTAGCGCCAGAACAGCAGGCGTGTGACGCGGCTGCCCGGCAGCAGGTGCGCCGCTTCGGCGCGGATCCGTGGCAGGGGTGTGCCCGGTGGGCGTACGGGGGCCCGGACGGTTTCCGGGTCGCGGCCGCGGATCCGGTCGGTGGCGGCGACGACCAGCCGGGCGGCGGCGTTGACGGGGACCGCGGCCAGGCTGACCGCCCAGTCGGCGGGGGTGCGTTCGGGGTAGCAGCCCAGGACGACGATGACGCCGCCGGGTGCGAGGGCGGCGCGCAGCACGGTGAGCGTGTCGAACGGCACGTGGTGCAGGCTGGCCAGGCAGGTGATGAGGTCGTAGTGGCCCTTGGGGAGGTCCACGGCGGTGACGTCGGCGACGCGGAAGGTGACCCCGGGGGCGGGTCCGGCCGCCGCCAGGGCTTCGGGGGAGGCGTCGATCGCGTCGACCCGCAGTCCGCGGGCGGCCAGGCGCCGGGCGAACCGTCCGGTGCCGCACCCGACGTCCAGGGCGGTGAGCGCGCCGGGCGGGACCTTGCGCAGGAGCAGCCGGTGGTAGTGGTCGTTGTGGTCAAAGGGCATGCGTGGTGCCCTTCCAGGCCATGAGGTTGGCGAAGAGTTCGGCCTGTTCGACGGCGTCGTCGAGGGCGTGGTGGGTGTGCCGGCGGCCGGGGAGCAGTCCGCGGGGCATCGTGCCCTTGGCGACGGCGCGCAGCGGTACGCCGGCCTTGGCCGCGTACAGCGTTTTCATGTCGAGGCAGCCGGAGTGTCCGAAGGGGCTGGAGCCGGTGAAGCGGATGAGGTACCAGTACAGGAACATCCAGTCGTATGCGGCGGGGTAGCCGGTCATGACGGGCTGGGCGCCTTCGGCGACGGTGGCCACCCATGCGGTGAACTCGGTCATCGCGGCCGCCGGTTCACTGCCCTCGGCGGCCAGGCGTGCCCGGTCCAGGCCGCTGACGGCGAGTGCCTGCGGGTCGACCTCGGTCCCGGCCGGGCGCAGTTCGCGGTAGAAGGTGTCCCGCTCGGGGTCGGCGGCGGTGAATCCGTCGGCGTCCTGCCGGCCGGCGACGGCGGCCCCGAGGCTGAGCATCGAGTACGGGCCGGGGATGGGCCCGTCGGCCTCGATGTCGACCGAGATGTACAGGCTGGGCCTTACGGCGCGCGGTCGTGCTGCTGGCATGCCGACGATCATGCCAGCGCCCGTACGTCCGCTGCCCGTCTTTTCCGGGGGGTTGCGGGAAGTCGTTCCTCCCCCGGGCGCCCGGGCCGGGGGAGGAAACGACGGGTCTCAGTCCAGCAGTTCGTACGCCGGAAGCGTCAGGAAGTCGACGTAGGTCTCGTCGAGTGCCGTCTTCAGCAGCAGGTCGTGGGCCTGCTGCCAGCGGCCGGCGGCGAAGGCCTGCTCGCCGGCCTCCTCGCGGATGGCGGCGAGTTCGCGGTCGGCCACCGAGCGGACGAGGTCGGCGGTGGCCTTCTCCCCGTTGTCGGCGAAGACGACGCCGGCATTGACCCACTGCCAGATCTGGGAACGGGAGATCTCGGCGGTGGCGGCGTCCTCCATGAGGTTGAAGATGGCGACGGCGCCCATGCCCCGCAGCCATGCCTCGATGTAGCGGGTGCCGACCTGGACGGCGTTGCGCAGGCCCTCGTAGGTGGGCTTCGCGTCGAGGGAGTCGACGGCCAGCAGGTCGGCGGCGCTGACGTGGACGTCCTCGCGGAGGCGGTCCTTCTGGTTCGGGCGGTCGCCGAGGACGGCGTCGAAGGAGGCGCGGGCGATGGGGACGAGGTCGGGGTGGGCGACCCAGGAGCCGTCGAAGCCGTCGTGGGCCTCGCGGTCCTTGTCGGCCTTGACCTTCTCGAAGGCGACCGCGTTGACCTCGGCGTCGCGCCGGGAGGGGATGAAGGCGGCCATGCCGCCGATGGCGTGGGCGCCGCGCCTGTGGCAGGTGCGGACGAGCAGTTCGGTGTAGGCGCGCATGAAGGGCGCGGTCATCGTGACGGCGTTGCGGTCGGGCAGGACGAAGCGTTCGCCGGCGTCGCGGAAGTTCTTGACGATGGAGAACAGGTAGTCCCAGCGGCCGGCGTTGAGGCCGGAGGCGTGGTCGCGCAGTTCGTGGAGGATCTCGTCCATCTCGAAGGCGGCGGTGATCGTCTCGATGAGGACGGTGGCGCGGATGGTGCCCTGTGCCACTCCCACGTGGTCCTGGGCGAGGACGAACACGTCGTTCCACAGGCGGGCTTCGAGGTGGGACTCGGTCTTGGGGAGGTAGAAGTAGGGGCCCTTGCCCTTGGCGAGCAGGCGGTGCGCGTTGTGGAAGAAGTAGAGGCCGAAGTCGACGAGGGCGCCGGGGACGGGTTCGCCGTCGACGGTCAGGTGGCGCTCGTCGAGGTGCCATCCGCGGGGGCGCATGACGACGGTGGCGAGTTCCGTCTCGTCCTTGAGCGCGTAGGACTTGCCCTCGGGGGAGGTGAAGTCGATGCGGCGCTCGTAGGCGTCGATCAGGTTGACCTGGCCGCCGATGACGTTCTCCCAGGTGGGGGCGGAGGCGTCCTCGAAGTCGGCGAGCCAGATCCGGGCGCCGGAGTTGAGGGCGTTGATGGTCATCTTGCGGTCGGTGGGGCCGGTGATCTCCACCCGGCGGTCGTCCAGCGCGGCGGGGGCGTCGGCGACGCGCCAGTCGCCCTCGCGGATGTGGGCGGTCTCCGGGAGGAAGTCCAGGGTGCCGGTGCGGGCGATCTCGGCGCGGCGTTCCCTGCGCCTGGCGAGGAGTTCGGCGCGGCGGGGCGCGAACCGGCGGTGCAGCTCGCCGAGGAAGGCGAGCGCCTCGTCGGTCAGCACCTCCTCCGCGCGCTCGACGGGGGGTGCGGTGTCGGCGACGACGGCGTGCGGTGCGGGCCCTGATGCGGACATGAACCTGACTCTCCTCTTGCCGATGAGGGGTGCCGTGCGGCCGGAGGAGCCGGGCGGCCACCGCGCCCCGGTCCTGGCACGGGGTGCCGGACCGGGCGGGTTACGGCTGCGAGGCGCGCCGACCGTACGGGCGCTTCTGCTGGGTGGAGCATAGTTTTTGCATGGTGGAAGTTCAACGTTTTGTGGCACCGGGTGCAGGGGGCTCCGGCGGGTCCGCCAGCAGCCGCAGGTCGTCCGGGCTGTCGATGTCGGAGGGGACCGCGACGTCCCCGCACTCGACGCGTGCGATCGCCTCCTCGTGCCGCCTCAGGTAGGAGCGTGCCCCCTGGTCCCCCACCGCACTCTCGGCGATCGCCGCCCAGTGGGCGGCGCCCAGCAGGATCGGGTGGCCCCGCCGGCCTCCGTAGGTCGCGGAGGCGAGGGTGCGCGGCGAGGCGTAGGCGGCCAGTACCCGGGCCACCGCCGTGGCCCCGATCCCGGGCTGGTCCACCAGTGCCACGACCACGGCGGCGGCGCCAGTGCCGGCCAGCGCCTCCAGGCCGGCGCGCAGCGAGGAGCCCATGCCCTGCTCCCAGTGCGGGTTCACGGTGACGGCGTAGTCCTCCAGCGCGGCCTGTTCGCGCACCTGCGCGGCCGCCGCGCCCAGCACGATGTGGACGGGGCCGCAGCCGCCGGCGCGCAGCGCCTTCGCCGCGTGCTCGACCAGCGGGTGGCCGTGGTACTCCAGCAGCGCTTTCGGACGGCCGCCCAGCCGTCTGCCCCCGCCGGCCGCCAGCAGCAGTCCGGCGACGGCGCCCGTGCTCGCGTCGCGTTCCATGCCCCCTGGATACCGTGGACGGGGGGCCGGGGAAAGGACCGGCCATGACGAGCTGGATCATCGCCGTGCGCCACGGCGAGAGCGAGGCGAACGCGGCGTTCGCCCGCGGCAGGTCCCTGGAAGGGGTCCGGGACGCCGGTGTGGCGCTGACCTCGCTCGGCCGGGAGCAGTCGGCGCTGCTCGGCCGTGACCTGCTCGCCCTGCCCGCTGCCGAGGCGCCCGGCCGGGTCGGCTGTTCGCCCTTCGAGCGGGCCCGGCAGACCCTGCGCGCCGTCGAGGAGGTGCGTACGGCCGCGGGCCGTGAACCGCTGCCCGTCACCTACGACGAACGCCTCCGGGACCGCGGCATGGGCGTGCTGGAGCTCATCACCCCGGAGGGGGTCCGTGAGCGCTTCCCCGAGGAGGCGCGGCGGCGCGAGCGCGAGGGCGAAACCGCCTACCGCCCGCCGGGCGGGGAGTCGGCGGGGGACGTGGAGGCCCGTGTCCGGGACTACCTGGAGGACGTTGTCGGCCGCCCGGGTCCGCCCCTGCTGCTGGTCACGCACGACGCGGTGGTGCTGGCGCTGCGCCGCCTGCTCGGCACGCCGCCGCCCGGCGACGCCCGCGTGGTCAACGCCTCGATGGCCCGCTGGTCGCGCGACGGCGCGGGGGGCTGGCGGCTCGCGGACTGGAACCGGATCGCGGGTCCCGGACGTTGATGTCGGCAAGTCGTCACGCGAGGAAGGAAGTTACGGCGGATTTCGCTCTCCGTATAGCGGGGGAAGCGCTCCGTCGCGTTTACTGTCCTCCCCGATACGGCGGACCGGATGGGGCCGGCCGGCCATGGGGAATCACCGGGGGCCTACCTGTGGGGGACGTATCAGTGGTGAAGGACGTGGCCGCCCGTGCGGCGGTGGACGACGACGGCACCCTCGACCCGAGGGTGACCGCCCTGCGGGCCGCGGTCGCCCGTTGTCGTCGTGAACTCGCCGGGTACCGCAGCAACTTACCGGACCGGCACATCGCCGAGGACGAATTGTCCGCGCTGGCCGCCGCCGCGGCCGCCGGCGTCCCGGACGTCCCGCGGCTGCGCCGCGGCCTGCTCGTGATCGCCGGGGCGCTCGGCTCCGTCAGCGCCCTGGCCGGTGCCCTCACCGAGGTGCGACGGGCGATCGAGCTGTTCGGCACCCCGCGTCCGTAGTGACGCGGGGTGCCCGCGGGGCGCGAGGCCGGTCAGCCGAGCTCGGCCAGCAGGGGGACGGCCGGCGCGCAGTGCCGGTCGATCCAGCCGGCCGGTTCGGCGTCCGGCGGCACCACGATGACCGTGTCGATGCCGAGCTTGGCGTAACCGGCCATGTCGGCGACGAACGCGTCGGTGTCGCCGGAGCGGATGGAGTCGCCGACGAAGAGCATGGTCTTGCGGATCCGCTCGTAGTCGCGTCCGGCCTCGTCGCAGTGCGCGCGCAGCACGTCCAGCTTGTGCGCGACCTCGGCGGCCGAGGAGGCGAAGAGGTTGCAGGCGTCCGCGTACCGGGCGACCAGACGGAGCGTCTTCCGTTCGCCGCCGCCCCCGATCATGATCTCCGGGCGCGGCGTGCTCACCGGGGCCGGGATGCCGAGGGTCTCCGCCAGGGAGTAGTGCGTGCCCTCGAAGGGGCCGTCGTCGTCCCGGTCCCACATCTGCAGGCAGATCCGCAGCGTCTCCTCCAGCCGTTCGAAGCGTTCCGCGAGCGGCGGGAAGGCCACGCCCAGGCCCAGGTGCTCACGCTCGTACCAGGCCGCGCCGAGACCCAGGGTCGCCCGGCCGCCGGACAGGACGTCGAGCGTGGTCGCGATCTTCGCCAGCAGGCCGGGGTGGCGGTAGGTGACCCCGGTGACGAGGACGCCGAGCCGCACGGAGGAGGTGCGGGCGGCGAGGAACCCCAGCGTCGTGTAGGCCTCCAGCATCGCGGCTTCGGCGCCGCCGTTGTTCTCCATCTGGAAGTAGTGGTCCATCACCGACAGCCAGCCGGCGCCGGCCGATTCGGCGGCCTCGCCGGCCGCCGCCAGCGCGGGCGCCAGCCCGGCCGGTCCCGCGGGGTGGTCGAACTTCGTGAGGTGCAGGCCGAGTTGCATGGTTCCCCCATCCGGGGTCGTGGTCGCTACGGTGACGACCGTAGGCCTTGGAGTGCGCTCGAGGTCAAGCCGCCGCGGCGGCACGACGACGTGCCTGTGCGGTGACCGCTGCCCACGCTGCCGACGCGTCCCCGACCGTGCGGGTCCGCCCTCGCCCCGATGCGGGCCCCGGCTTTCGCGGCGTCCGCGGCCTCCGCGGCTTCCCGGTGCGGCGGGTCCCCCCCGGCCGGCACTCCAGCGCGGTGCGGAGCGTGGCGGGCGTCGCTGAGCGGCTTTCCCGCCGTCTCGCGCCCTTTGGGCGCAATACGGCGGGCTGCGGACGGGAGGGTGAGGGCGGGCCTTTTCGGCTGTGAGCGGGCCGGTGGTCGGCGGGAGTTCGGGCTCCGGAGCGGGTCCGGTTGTTCGTGGGGCGCCGGTCTCGTGGCCGTCCGCGGGTAGAGATGGCCGGTTGCGACGCCCACCGTTCGTGGGTGGCGCGCCTGCCGTGACCGGCGTCTGCGGGTGCTTCCCCGACAGGCACAGGGCTCGGTGGACGGATCTACGAGATCGGGCTCTGTTCCGCCGACATGTTCGGCGTAAGCGAGCCCGATCTTCCCCGTCCCAAAGATCGGGCTCCGTTCCGCCGACTATCTCGGCGAAAGCGGGCCCGATCTTCCGCCCGCCCCTCGACAGCACCTCGAATCAGCCGCAGTCGCCGGTCACGGCGGGCGCGCCCACCACCCGGCGAAGGCGTGGCAGCGGCCATCTGCACTCGCGGACGGCAACGAGACCCCCGCCACCCGAAAGGCGCCCCGTTCCGGAGCCCGAACCCCCGCCACGAACCCACCCGCACACCGCCGAGGAGGGCCGCCCCACCCACCCCTCCGCAGTCCGCCGCTTTGCGCCCGAAGGGCGCGAGACGAACCCGAACCCTCCCACCGCCGCACCCTCACCCACCGGCGCGGCCGCCGTGCCGACCGGGTGCGCTCAGGTCGTCCCGTTGCTGGCCAGCGCGGACGACAGCTGGCGCGCCACGCCCTGCAGCACGGGCACGATCTTCTCCGTGGCCGCCTCGGTCACCCGTCCGGCGGGACCGGAGATGGAGATGGCGGCGGCCGTCGGGGAGTCGGGGACGGTGACCGCCAGGCAGCGGACCCCGACCTCCTGCTCGTTGTCGTCCACGGCGTAGCCCTGGGCGCGGATGTGCTCCAGTTCCGCGAGGAAGGCGTCCGGGTCGACGATGGTCCGCTCGGTGGCCGCGGGCATCCCGGTGCGGGCCAGCAGGGCCCGCACCTCCTCGGGCGGGACATGCGCCAGCAGGGCCTTGCCGACGCCCGTGGAGTGCGGCAGGACACGCCGCCCGACCTCGGTGAACATCCGCATCGAGTGCCGTGAGGGGACCTGGGCGACGTAGACGACCTCGTCGCCGTCGAGGAGCGCCATGTTGGCGGTCTCGCCGGTCGCCTCGACCAGTTCCGCCAGGTAGGGGCGGGCCCAGGTGCCCAGCAGGCGGGCGGAGCTCTCGCCGAGGCGGATCAGCCGGGGCCCCAGCGCGTACCGGCGGTTGGGCTGCTGGCGTACGTAGCCGCAGTCGACCAGGGTGCGCATCAGCCGGTGGATCGTGGGCAGCGGCAGCCCGCTGCTCGCGGACAGTTCGCTGAGGCCCACCTCGCCGCCCGCGTCGGCCATCCGCTCCAGCAGGTCGAAGGCGCGTTCCAGGGACTGCACGCCCCCGGCGCGGTCTGACGCCACGTTTCCTCCCCAGGCGGACGGTGGTGATGGTGCAGCCTACCGGCCCTGACCAGGCAGATGATCGCCGTTCTGGGCGGTCGTGGGCGCAGCGGTGGCCGGCAGGCGCGGAAAACACATTCCATTGCGTGGAATCCCTCAACTGTACTGCCGGGGCCTCGCGTGGCGCCCGGGCAGGGGTTGACGGCGGCTCGGGCGCGAGCGGAGGATGCTTTTCAACAGAACGTTGAATTTCTGTGCGACGCCGGTGGAAGGGGAACCCGTGTCCGAGGCCGCTGACGGGATCGAGCTCGTGCTGCGTTCACCACGGGTCGTCACACCGCAGGGCGAGCGCCCCGCCGACGTGGCCGTCGCCGGCGGCCGGATCGCCGCCGTCCTGCCGTACGGGAGCGAACCCCCGCCCGGCGCCCGCCTGGTCGACCTCGGCACGGACGCCCTGCTCCCCGGCCTCGTCGACACCCACGTCCACGTCAACGACCCCGGGCGCAGCGAATGGGAGGGCTTCGAGACCGCCACCCGGGCGGCCGCGGCCGGCGGCGTCACGACGCTGATCGACATGCCGCTCAACAGCATCCCGCCGACCACGACCACCGCCCACCTGGAGGTCAAGCGTGCCGCCGCCCGCGGCCGGATCCACACCGACGTCGGCTTCTGGGGCGGCGCCGTCCCCGGCAACGCCAAGGACCTGCGCCCCCTGCACGAGGCCGGGGTCTTCGGCTTCAAGTGCTTCCTGCTGCCCTCGGGCGTCGAGGAGTTCCCGCAGCTCGCCCCGGCCGAACTGGAGGAGGTGATGCGCGAGATCGCCCGCTTCGACGGGCTGCTGATCGTCCACGCCGAGGACCCCCGGCTCATCGAGGGCGCCCCGCAGCCCGCCGGGCCCGGGTACGCCGGCTTCCTCGCCTCCCGCCCCCGCGCCGCCGAGAACGCCGCCGTCGAGGCGCTGATCGCCTTCGCCCGCCGCCTGGACTGCCGGGTGCACGTCCTGCACCTGTCCTCCGCCGAGGCCCTGCCGCTGATCGCCGCCGCCCGCCGCGACGGCGTACGCCTGACGGCCGAGACCTGCCCGCACTACCTGACGCTCACCGCCGAGGAGGTCCCCGACGGCGCGACGCAGTTCAAGTGCTGCCCGCCGATCCGCGAGGCGGGCAACCGGGAGGCCCTGTGGCAGGGCCTGTTCGACGGCACCCTCGACTGCGTCGTCTCCGACCACTCGCCCTCCACCGCCGACCTCAAGCACCTCGACACCGGTGACTTCGGCGCCGCCTGGGGCGGTATCTCCTCCCTCCAGCTCGGCCTGCCCGCGATCTGGACCGAGGCCCGCCGACGTGGCGCCACGCTCGCCGACGTGGTCCGCTGGATGGCGCGGGGCCCGGCGCGCCTCGCCGGACTCACCACCAAGGGCGCCGTCGCGCCCGGCCACGACGCCGACTTCGCCGTCCTGGCACCCGACGAGACCTTCACCGTGGACCCGGCGGCGCTCCACCACCGCAACCAGGTCACCGCCTACGCGGGCCGCACCCTCCAGGGCGTCGTACGGAGCACCTGGCTGCGCGGCGAGCGGATCGCCGACCACGGCACCCCGGCCGACCCCTCCGGCCGCCTCATCGAAAGGGAGAACGCGTGACTGCCGTACCCCGGTACACCGGCGCCGCCCAGCCGTACTCCGGAGGGGACCCCTACGCCGACTACCGCGGCGCCGACCTGCCCTTCACGGGTCTCGTCGACCTCGCCGACCGCCGCCTGGGCGCCGGTGTGACCGCCGCCAACGACGAGTTCTTCGCCGAACGGGAGAACCTGCTCGTCCCCGAGCGGCCCGAGTTCCGCGCCGAGCACTTCGGCCACAAGGGCCAGGTCATGGACGGCTGGGAGACCCGCCGCCGCCGCGGCACCGACGCCGGCAGCCCGCACCCCGCCGACACCGACCACGACTGGGCGCTGATCCGCCTCGCCGCCCCCGGCGTCGTGCGCGGCGTGGTCGTGGACACCGCCCACTTCCGCGGCAACCACCCCCGGCAGATCGCCGTCGAGGCCACCAGCGCGGCCCTGTCCGCCGCGCCCGCGGACCTGCTCGCCGACGGCGTGCGGTGGACGGAACTCGTGCCGCGCACGGCCGTCGGTGGCCACGCCGCCAACGGCTTCGAGGTGGCCGTCGAACGCCGCTTCACCCACCTGCGGCTCAAGCAGTTCCCCGACGGCGGCATCGCCAGGCTGCGTGTCCACGGCGAGGTCGTCCCCGACCCGGTGTGGCTCACCGCGCTCGGCACCTTCGACCTGGTCGCGCTGGAGAACGGCGGCGCCCCGGAGGACGTCTCCGACCGCTTCTACTCCTCCCCGGTCAACCCCATCCTGCCGGGCAGGTCCCGCCGCATGGGCGACGGCTGGGAGACCCGCAGGCGCCGCGACAAGGGCAACGACTGGGCGCGCTACCGCCTGGCCGCCCAGGGCACCGTCCGCGCCGTCGAGATCGACACCGGCTACTACAAGGGCAACGCCGCCGGCTGGGCCGCCCTCCTCGGCCGCGACGGCGAGGACGGCGACTGGTTCGGGATCCTGCCCCGCACCCCCCTGCAGCCCGACACCGTCCACCGCTTCGTCGTCGACGTCCCGCCCGCCACCCACGTACGCCTGGAGACCTACCCCGACGGCGGCATCGCCCGCCTGCGCCTGTGGGGCTCCCTGACCGACGCGGGCGCCGACCGCCTGGCCCGGCGGTGGGACGCCCTGGCCTGACGGCCCTCAGGGGGCGGCCGGCACGAGCCGCACCGGGCCGTGCGAGGTGCGCCCCCACCGCCCGCGAGGCAGCGCGAAGGGGAGCCCGTTCGGGCACGGCGCCGGGGTGCTCGACGCCCGGCCGGCCGCCGGGCACGTCACGCGTGAAGGCATCCATGGCGGCGGTCTCGCGCCCGCCGCCGGCAGTGCGCCCCCTCCGGGGCCCCGGTGCCCCGGAGGGGGTGCTGGTGCCGCGCGGCGCCGGCGGCTCCCTCGTACGCCGGCGCCGCGCGGGGTCGGTCAGCCCGCCGGCGTCAGCCGGAAGGACTGGGCGGCGGTGCCGTTGCAGGTGTACTGCTGCAGCAGGGCGCCGTCGGCCGCCGATGCCGACGCGACGTCCAGGCACTTGCCGCTGTGCCGGGCCGTGAGGACGTACGACCCGTCCGCCTGGAGCACCGGCTTCCACTGCTGGTTGGCGCCCGAGGACCACTGCCAGGTCTGCACCGGCACGGAGTCGCCCGCCGCCGACGTACCGCCGGTGACGTCCCAGACCTGCTCGGTGGCCGTCGCGTTGCGGTTCGCGACCCGGTAGTAACCGCCGTCGGTCGGGCGGAACTGCCACTGCTGATTGGCCTGCCCGGTGACACAGCTCCACTGCTGCACCGCCGTGCCGTTGGCGGTGCCCCGGTCCTTGGCGTCCACGCACTTGCCGGAACCGGCACCGGTCACCTGGTACCAGGCGGAGGTGCTGATGCCGTCCCCGTTCCCGTCGCCGCCCCCGGCCGGCGCGCCGGACCAGGTGAAGGTGGTCGTGGCGCGCGCGGGCAGGCTGTACGAGAAGTGCTGCCCGGCCTCACGGACCGTGACCTGCTGGGTGGACGAGGAGGAGTTGTGGGTGACCAGCACCCGCTGCCCGTCGCTGTTGACGAAGGCCGTGTTCCACACGGGGTCGGTGGCGTTGCTGCCGATCCGCACCGCGCCCGCTCGGACGAACTTCGTCAGCTGCCCCATCGTGTAGTACTCGACGGTGTAGTCGACCTGGCCGCTGCGCGCGTCCCCGTTGTGGACCGTGACCAGTCCGCTGCAGCTGTCGCAGCCGCCCGCGTGGGGACCTCTGGCCTGGTCCAGCGCCAGCGACCACTTCACGTACGAACGGGCCCAGTTGCGGGTGAAGCCGATGATGTCCCGCAGGTCCTCCAGCTGCTGGTCTCCCACCCAGGTGCCGCCGGAGTGCTCGGTCTCGTACTGCGCCACGCCCGGGTACTGGCTCTGGACCGTGCTGCCCAGCGCGTAGTTGGGCGGGGTCGGGGTGTAGCCGTGCCAGGCGACGCCGCCGAAGAGCGGGTCGCCGCGCAGGGCGGCGTCGGCGAGCTGGCCGGCGCCGGTGGTGTTCCAGTCGCCGTGGTTCCAGTCGTGGATCAGCGCCTTGGTGGTGATCCCGGCCGCGCGGAACGCCGGGAAGAGGTGGTTCTTGGTGAAGTCCAGCAGCGTGGCCGCCGTCCACTCCATCGTGGGGTAGTTGCTGTTCGCGCCGCAGCACTGCGGTTCGTTCTGCACCGAGACGTAGTCGACGTGGACGCCGCGCTGCTCGTACGCCTGCAGGTACTTCACGAAGTACTGCGCGTACATGCCGTAGAACTCCGGCTTGAGCTTGCCCATCTGGGTCAGCCTGCCGTTGTCCTTCATCCAGGCCGGCGCCGACCACGGCACCGCCATGACCTTCAGGTCCGGGTTGAGCTGCCGCGCCCGCTGGGTCATCGGCAGGACGTCGGCCAGGTCCCGGGCGATGGAGAAGTCCGCCAGGTCGCAGCAGGTGTCGTCGTACGTGTAGTGGCTGCGGGCGATGTCCGAGGCGCCCATCGGATTGCGCAGGAAGCCCAGGCCTATGCCCTCCGTGGGGGAGAACAGCTTGCGCATAGTGGCGTCACGGGTGGCCGCCGACAGCGCGCCGGAGGAGTTCATCAGCCAGGCGGCGCTGTCGGTGAAGGACGCCCCGCCGCCCTCGAAGGGCTGGTAGCGGGCGGCGGGGTCCACCGTGATGACCGTGCCGCCGCTGCCGTTGCCCGCCTCGAAGGCGGCCGGGGTCTGCGCCTGCAGGCCCTGGACGACGGTCCTGCCGTCGGAGGTGGTGGTCATGGTGACCTGGACGGCCGTGGCGGCGGCCGCCCCAGGTCCGGCGAGCACCAATCCGGCTAACGCCGCGGCGACCGCCGCGAGCACGGCGACCAGGCGTCTGACGTGGGGGGAGTGTGGCATCGCGGATCTCCTGTGTGGGGGGTGGAGACGGGATGGCGAGGGAGGTCAGGCCGCGCTGCGGGCGCGGCTCCGGTGGGCGGTGATGATGTCGGCGTAGCGGCGGCCGCTGCCCTTCACGGTCCGGCGCTGGGTCTCGTAGTCGACGTGGACGAGGCCGAAGCGCTTGTCGTAGCCGTACGCCCACTCGAAGTTGTCCAGCAGCGACCAGGCGAAGTAGCCGGCGAGCGGGGCGCCCCCGCGCACGGCGCGGGCGCAGGCCGCCAGGTGCTCCTCCAGGTAGGCGGTGCGCTCGGGGTCGTGGACCTGCCCGTCGGGGCCGACGTGGTCCTCGTACGCCGAACCGTTCTCGGTGACGTAGATCTTGCGGGCGCCGTACTCCTCGGTCAGCCGGAGCAGCAGCCGCTCCAGGCCGTCGGCGTGCACCTCCCAGTCCATCGCGGTGCGGCGGACGTCCGGGACGCGTACGGCGCGGGTGTGGGGGACCGGCCCCGACGGGTCGTCGGCAACGATGTCACGGAAGTAGTAGTTGAGGCCCAGCCAGTCCAGCGGCGCGGCGATGGTCTCCATGTCGCCCGCCTGGACGGGCAGTTCGACCCCGTACAGCTCCAGCATGTCCTCGGGGTAACCGCGGCCGTGGATCGGGTCCAGCCACCAGCGGTTGGTGTGGCCGTCGGAGCGCAGCGCCGCGGCGACGTCCTCGGGCCGGTCGGAGGCCGGCTCGCAGGGGCTGAGGTTGTTGACGATGCCCACCTGGGCGTGCGGGATCGCGGCGCGCAGCGCCTGCACCGCGAGTCCGTGGCCCAGGTGCAGGTGGTACGAGGCGCGGACGGCGGCCGTCAGGTCGGTGAGGCCGGGGGCCATCACGCCCTGCAGATGGCCGATCCAGGCCGAGCACAGCGGCTCGTTGAGCGTCGCCCAGTGCGTGACCCGGTCCCCGAGCCGCTCGGCCACCACGGCCGCGTAGTCGGCGAAGCGCAGCGCGGTCTCCCGCTCCGGCCAGCCGCCGCGGTCCTGCTGCGCCTGCGGCAGGTCCCAGTGGTACAGGGTGGGGAAGGGCGTGATGCCCGCCTCCAGCAGGCCGTCGACCAGGCGGTCGTAGAAGGCCAGGCCCGCCGGGTTGACCGGCCCGCCGCCCTGCGGCATCACGCGCGGCCAGGCGAGGGAGAAGCGGTACGCGTCCAGGCCGAGCCGGCCCATCAGGCCGATGTCCTCCGGGACGCGGTGGTAGTGGTCGCAGGCGACGTCACCGGTGTCGCCGTTCGCGACCTTCCCCGGCGTGCGGGAGAAGGTGTCCCAGATGGAGGGCGCACGGCCGTCCTCGGCCACGGCTCCTTCGATCTGGTACGCGGCCGTCGCGGCGCCCCACACGAATCCGTCGGGGAGGGCGCTGAGGTCGAGGGTCACGGACTGCCTTTCGTTCGGGTGACGCTGAGGGGCGGTGGGGCTCACTTGACGGCGCCGGCGGTCAGCCCGGCGACGAGGTAGCGCTGCAGGAGCAGGAACCCGGCGACGACAGGCACGCTGACCACGAGCGAGGCGGCCATGACCTGGTTCCAGTACACGTCGGTCTGGGTGGCGTAGCCCTGCAGTCCGACGGCGAGCGTGCGGGTGGTGTCGTTGGTCATGACGGAGGCGAACAGCACCTCGCCCCAGGCCGTCATGAAGGCGTACACGCAGACCGCGACGATGCCGGGCACGGCGGCCGGGACGACCACCCGGAACAGCGCGCCCAGCGGCCCGCAGCCGTCGACCATGGCGGCCTCGTCCAGGTCCCGGGGGATCGAGTCGAAGTAGCCCGCCAGCATCCAGATGGAGAAGGGGAGCGAGAAGGTGAGGTAGGTCAGGATCAGACCACCGCGGCTGCCGTACAGGGCGATGCCCGTCGCGTTCCCGAGGTTGACGAAGATCAGGAAGAGCGGCAGCAGGAAGAGGATGCCGGGGAACATCTGGGTGGACAGGATCGTCACCGAGAAGAAGCGGCGCCCCTTGAAGTCGTAGCGGCTGACCGCGTACGCCGCGAAGATCGCCACCGCGACCGAGCAGAGCGTCGCCCCGCCCGCCACGAGCAGCGAGTTCACGAAGTACCGGGCGAGCGGCACGGTGTGCCAGATGTCCGCATACGGGCGCAAGGTGAAGCCGCTGGGGAACCAGCGGAACGGGCCCTGCACGTCCTGCAGCGGCTTCAGCGACGAGACGACCATGACGAAGACCGGCGCCAGCGCGAAGGCCGTCAGCACGGTCAGCACGATCCGCCGGGTCCACACGAAGGAGCGCGGCGCGGCCATGGGGCTGCGGACGTCAGGCATCCTTCCTCCTCAGCGAGGTGGCGAGCAGGTAGAGCACCGTCACGACGAGCAGGAACAGCAGCAGGAGCACGGACATCGCCGAGCCGGAGCCGAAGTTCCAGGTCACGAAGGACGACTGGTAGATGTGGATCGAGATCAGGTCCGCGGCGTCCGGCGCCGCCCGCCCGAACAGCACGTAGGGCGTGTTGAAGTCGTTGAACGTCCACAGGAACAGCACCAGCACCAGCACCTGGTTGACCGGGCGCAGCGACGGCAGGGTGATCCTGCGGATCTGCTGCCAGATCCCGGCGCCGTCCATCGACGCCGCCTCGTACAGCTCGCGCGGGATGTTCTGCAGACCGGCCATCAGGCACAGGAACGCGAACGGCCACTGCCGCCACACCGACACCGTCACGAGCGCGAAGAAGCTGTTGTCGCCGATCAGCCAGAAGGGCCGGCCGTCGGTGAGGTGCAGCTGGTCGTGGATGACGTGGTTGATCATGCCGGTGTCCCGCTGGAACATGAACGACCAGGTGATCACCGCCGCGTACACCGGCAGCGCGTACGGCACAAGGAACACCGCGCGCAGCAGCCCGCGGCCGCGGAAGGCGTCCTGCATCAGGATCGCGGCGGCGGTGCCGAACAGCCAGGACAGCCCGACCGCCAGCACCGTGAACTCGCAGGTGACGAGGAAGGACTTGAGCAGGTCCTCACCGACCGGGGCGTTGAAGTCCACCGCCACGCGGTAGTTGTCCAGGCCCTTCCAGGGGGCGGCCGACCAGTCGCTGATGAAGAACTGGGTGAGCTCCTTGAAGCTCATCACCACGCCGACGACCATCGGCACCAGGTGGATGAGCAGTTCCAGCGCGAGGGCCGGGAGCAGCAGGACGTACGGGAGCGACGCGCGCCGCAGCCGCGCCGGCAGGCGCAGCCGCGACAGCGGGGCCCTCCCCCCGGCGGCCCGCCGGCCGCCGGGGGAAGGCGTCTTGGAGCTGTGCCGGACGGGCGGCACGGTGGCGGTCATCGGTTCCTTCACGCTCACGACGCCGGCATCTGCTGCTGGGCCTTTTCGAGGGCGGCCTTGACGCTCTCGGTGGTGACCGGCTTCCCGGCGGCGGCGTCGGCGAACAGGTCCTTCATCGCGGTGCCGACGGCGGTCTCGAACTGGCTCTCGTTGGCGACCTGCGGCAGCGGCGACGCGCTGTTGGCGAGCGCGTCCGCGAGGACCTTCAGGTCCGGGGTGGCGAAGGCCGGGTCGGACTGGGCGGCCTTGACCGGCGGGAGCGAGCCGTAGGTGCCGTTGAGGATCTTCTGCTCGTCGTCGCTGGTCATGAACTTCACGAACTTCAGCGCGCCGTCGACGTTGTCGGTCTTCTTGAAGACCGCCAGGTTGATGCCCGCGACCATGGAGTTCACGGCGGTGTCGCCGGAGGCGCCCGCGGCCTGGAACGGCACCTGGGCGACGCCGTAGTCCTCGGGCTTCATGCCGTGGGACTTCAGCGAGGAGCCGGCGGCCTGCCACAGCAGCATGGCGGCCTTGCCGGTGGCGAAGTCGGCGACGGACTGGTTGGCGGCGTACTCGGCGTTGCCCGGAGCCGCGATCTTGTCCTTGGCGATGAAGTCGATGTACTGCTTGACCGCCGCCACCGCCTCGGGGGTGGTGAAGGTCGGCTTGCCGGAGGCGTCGAAGAAGTCGGCGCCGTGCTGCTTGCCGAAGACGAAGGCGTGGTGGACGTTCTCGGAGAGGTTGCCGCCCTCGACGGCGAGGCCGTACTTCCCGCCCTTGGTGAGCTTCTTGCCGTCGGCGACGAGCTCGTCCCAGGTGGCGGGCGGGTTGGCTATGCCCGCGTCGGCGAACATCTTCTTGTTGTAGTACAGGCCGTAGGCCAGCGAGTAGAGCGGGACGGCGGCCGGGTCCTTGCCCTCGGCGCCCGTCGCGCCCAGGGCGGAGGACACGAAGCGGTCCTTGCCGCCGATGGCCTCGAACGCCTTGGCGTCGAAGGGGCGCAGCGCGCCGGTGGCCTGCAGCGAGGCCGACCAGGTGTTGCCGATGTTGAGGACGTCGGGGCCCTGGCCGGAGGTGGCCGCGGCGAGGATCCGGTTCAGCAGGTCGGACCACGGGATGACCTCGAGCTTGACCTTGATCCCGGTCTGCTTCTCGAACTTCTTGAGCTCGGGCGTCAGGGTCGCCTTGTCCGCCTCGAGGCTGGCGCCCTGGTTGCTGGCCCAGTAGGTGAGCTCCTTGGGGCTGCCGTTGCCGCTGCCGTCGGTCGAGGAGCCGCCGCCGCACGCGGTGGCGGAGGCGATGAGCGCGGCCGCGAGCGTCACGGCGGCCGTGGTACGGGTGATGTGCATGACCGGGGATCCCTCTCCAGGGTGGGTGCCTTCGGGAAGTGAAGAACGTCACGCCTTAATTCAAGGCGTGATTTAACGTCTGAGAAAACCTGGCGTCAAGACTTGGCGCAGCGATAGATTCAGCCGGGGAGGGAGCACCATGGCAGACCGAGGCAAGCGGACCGTACGCGACCTGCGGCGGGGCAACCGTTCGGCGCTCTTGCGTCACCTGTACTTCGAAGGACCCCTCAGTCGTCAGGAGTTGGCCAGGGACACCGGACTGAGCACAGGTTCCATCAGCAACGTGGTGGCCGAGCTCATCGCCGACGGCGTCGTCGAGGAGGCCGGCTCCGTCGAGTCCGACGGCGGCCGCCCCCGCGTCATGCTCAAGGTCGCCCCCCGCCACGGCTTCCTCATCGGCGTCGACGTCGGCGAGACCCGCGTCCGCGTCACCCTCTTCGACCTCGCCCTCGCCGAACTCTCCTCCACCGACCGCCCGCTGGCCGACAGCGGCCACGACGTCGCCCTCGTCGTCCAGCTCATCCTCGACGGCCTCTCCGTCGTCCTGGAGGACACCCGCGTCGACCCCGCCCTTGTGCTCGGCGTGGGCATCGGTGTCCCCGGCATCGTCGAGCAGGGCACCGGCGGCGCCGGCGCCGTCGTCCACGGCCAGACCATCGGCTGGGACGCCGTCCCCCTCGGCGCGCTGCTCGCCGAGGGCACCGCCCTGCCGCTCCACATCGACAACGGCGCCAAGACCCTCGGCCAGGCCGAGATGTGGTTCGGCGCCGGGCGCGGCGCCCGCAACGCCGTGATCGCCCTCCTCGGCTCCGGCGTGGGCGCGTGCGTGGTCGCCGACGGCAAGCCGTACCGCGGCGCCAGCAGCAGCGCGGGGGAGTGGGGCCACACCACCCTCCAGGTCGGCGGACGGCGCTGCCGCTGCGGCGCCCGCGGCTGCCTGGAGGCCTACGTGGGCGCCGAGGCGCTCATCGAGCGCTGGGGCGCGCCGACCGGAGTGAGCGAGGAGTCCGCGATCGCCGCCCTCCTCGACGCCGCCGAGGCCGGTGACGCCGCCGCCGTCGCGCTGCTCGACGAGACCGCCGAGTACCTCGGCGCCGGCATCGCCGACCTCGTCAACCTCTTCAACCCCGAGCGCATCGTGCTGTCCGGCTGGACCGGCCTGATGATCGGCCCCCGGCTGCTCGACGCCGTCCGCGAGGCCACCGCCGCGTACGCGCTGCACCACCCCTGCGCCCAGACCTCCATCGAGCTCGGCCGGCTCGGGACGGACGCCGTCACGGTCGGCGCCGCCACCCTGCCGCTCGCCCGCTTCCTCGACGCCGGAGGCCGGCCGCCCGCCCCGGCCGCGCGGCCGGAGGAGCAAGCGGAACCGAATCGTCCGGGTCGTTCGTTGTCGGGTACATCCGTCTGAACGAGAGCACCCCGAGACCACCCGGAGCACCGCAGTGACCCTCAAGCAGCAGATCGTCGGCAACGCCATGCAGATGGCCGTGTGCACCCTCCAGCCCGGCCAGACCGTCTACTGCGAGGCGGGGAAGTTCCTGTTCAAGACCGCGAACGTGAGCATGGACACCCGGCTGGCCGGTCCCGGTGCCCAGCGCCAGGACCAGGGCGGTGCCGCGGGCGGCGGCATGGGTGGCATGCTGCGCCAGGCGATGGGCACGGCCATGCAGGTCGGCCAGCGGATGCTGGCGGGCGAGAGCATCGCCTTCCAGTACTTCAGCGCGAGCGGCGGCGAGGGCACCGTCGGCTTCGCGGGCGTCCTGCCCGGCGAGATGCGTGCCCTGGAACTGGACGGGTCGCGCGCCTGGTACGCGGAGAAGGACGCTTTCGTGGCCGCCGAGTCGACCGTCGACTTCGGCATCGCCTTCCAGGGTGGCCGCACCGGCACCAGCGGCGGCGAGGGCTTCATCCTGGAGAAGTTCACCGGCCGCGGAACGGTGATCATCGCGGGCGCGGGCAACTTCATCGACCTCAACCCCGCCGACTTCGGCGGCCGCATCGAGGTCGACACCGGCTGCATCGTCGCCTTCGAGGACGGAGTCCGCTACGGCGTGCAGCGCATCGGCGGACTCAACCGGCAGGGCATCATGAACGCCGTCTTCGGCGGCGAGGGGCTGTCGCTGGCGACCCTGGAGGGCGACGGCCGCGTCATCCTGCAGTCCATGACCATCGAGGGCCTGGCCAACGCCCTCAAGAAGGCCCAGGGCGGCGACAAGCAGGGCCCCACCGGCGGCCTGTTCTCCACCCACGCCGGCTGAGCCCGCTGGTGCCGTCGGGGCACTGCCCCGCGCCCGGAGCGGGGCCCGCGCAGCCGTGGACGCCGAGCGGGCGATCCGAGGCCGATGCGGGGCCGATACGGGGCCGCCACGGGCCCGCAGGTGCGGACCTCGCCGGGCCGCGATCGCAGCGGAAGGCCGTCGGCCGTACGGGCCGACGCTGCGTGCCGGGAGGGCTCACCCCACCCCGGCCGAGCTCAGGACACGCCGGACCGCGCGGTCCAGGGAGACGCGCACCGCGTCCGCGTCGCCGAGGGCGGCGGTCATCATCGCGCCGTCGCGCAGCATCATCAGCGTCGCCGCGTCCTCGGCGGCCTCGGGGGCGCCCGCCTCCGCGAGCAGCCGGGCGACCAGCCCCCGCAGCCAGTCCCGGTGGGCCACGATCGCGCGCGAGACGGGGTCGGCCGGGTCCGGGTACTCCGCGGCCGCGTTGAGGAACGGGCAGCCGCGGAAGCCCGGCGAGCACAGCTGGTCGCCGAGCGCGCCGGCCACCCCCATCAGCGCCTCCCGGGCGCCCAGGCCCTGCAGCGCGGCCCCGGTGAAGGCGCGGATCTGCTCGTCGGTGGCCTGGATGTAGCTCAGGACGAGCTGCTCCTTGCCCAGGAAGTGCCGGTAGAGCGTCGCCCTGGTGGTGGACGCCTCGGTGACGATCCGGTCCATGCCCACCGCGTGGATGCCCTCGGTGTAGAACAGCCGGGCCGCGGTGGCCAGGATGCGGTCACGCGGCGGCGCGTCCTCGGCGGCGTACGTGACGAGGGGAACGGCGGGAGGGGCACTCATGTCCTTGACGGTAGCGGACGGCACCGCGTAGCGTCCCGGAAAGAACGAACGTTCTGTATCGTCATTCCCGACACCGGGCACGGCGAGAGCCGCCGAGCCCGACCCCCCTAGGAGAGGACCCGCCATGCCCGTGCCCGAGATCGGCGCCCCCGCCCCCGACTTCGCGCTCCAGGGAGTCCTGCTCACCGACGGCGGCGCCGCCGAGCGCGGCGAGTACTCCCTGTCGGCGCAGCGCGGCGCCCCCGTCGTGCTCGCCTTCTACCCCGGCGACGACTCGGCGGTGTGCACCAAGCAGCTGTGCTCGTACACCTCGGACCTGGACCGCTTCCGCGACCTCGGGGCGGCGGTGTGGGGGATCAACTTCAGCGACCTCGACAGCCACGAGCACTTCGCGCGCAAGCGCGACCTGCGCTTCCCGCTGCTCGCCGACACCGACCGCTCGGTGGTGAAGGCTTACGGGATCCAGATGCCCGGTCTCGGCCTGAAGCGCTCGGTCTTCATCGTCGACGCCGACGGCATCGTGCGCTGGAGGCACGTCGCCCGCCTCGGCCTGACGTTCCAGGACACCGATGCGATCACCAGGGAACTGGCCGCGCTGACCCCGCGCTGAACCGCCCGCGCCACTCTTGCGGCCGAGCGTGAAGCTGCGCTGTTGCCGAGCTTAAGAAAAGATCGATGGACTGAACGCCTGAAGCCGGGCAGATTGCTGTCTGCCCGGCGCATCGTGCGAGCCGGCGCCGACGGGCGCCGCCGCTCCGCCCGGGCCCCCTTGCCCGGTCCGCGTCCCCCCGCGCGGGCCGGGCCACATCGTCTGCCGGCAGGAGTCGCAAGAGTGAAGGCACTGGTGAAGGAGAAGGCCGCGCCCGGCCTGTGGCTGCGGGACGTCCCGGAGCCGGAGATCGGTCCCGGTGACGTCCTCATCAAGGTGCTGCGGACCGGGATCTGCGGCACCGACCTGCACATCCGTGCCTGGGACGGCTGGGCCCAGCAGGCCGTGGCCACCCCGCTCGTGCTCGGCCACGAGTTCGTCGGCGAGGTCGCGGCCGTCGGCTCCGACGTCGCCGAGATCAAGACCGGCGACCTCGTCAGCGGCGAGGGCCACCTCGTCTGCGGCAAGTGCCGCAACTGCCTGGCCGGCCGCCGGCACCTGTGCCGCAACACGATCGGCCTCGGAGTCGGCCGCGACGGCGCCTTCGCCGAGTACGTCGCGCTGCCCGCGTCCAACGTGTGGGTGCACCGGGTCCCCGTCGACCTCGACATAGCGGCGATCTTCGACCCGTTCGGCAACGCCGTGCACACCGCCCTGTCCTTCCCCCTGGTCGGCGAGGACGTGCTGATCACCGGCGCCGGGCCGATCGGCATCATGGCCGCTGCCGTCGCCAAGCACGCCGGCGCGCGCAACGTCGTCATCACCGACGTCAGCGAGTACCGCCTGGAGCTCGCCCGCAAGGTCGGCGTCAGCCTCGCCCTCAACGTCGCCGAGACCACCATCGCGGACGGCCAGCGCGAGCTCGGCCTGCGCGAGGGCTTCGACATCGGCCTGGAGATGTCCGGCCGCCCCGAGGCCATGCGCGACATGATCGCCAACATGACGAACGGCGGCCGCATCGCGATGCTCGGCCTGCCCTCGGAGGACTTCTCCGTGGACTTCGCCAAGATCGTCACGTCGATGATCACCATCAAGGGCATCTACGGCCGCGAGATGTTCGAGACCTGGTACGCCATGTCCGTGCTGCTGGAGGGCGGCCTCGACATCGCCCCCGTGGTCACCGGCCGCTACTCCTACCGCGACTTCGACGCCGCCTTCGACGACGCGGCCGGCGGCCGCTGCGGCAAGGTCGTCCTCGACTGGACCTCCTGACCCTCCCGGCCCCCGAGGCACGGCCCACCGCACCACCCGCAGCTTCCCAGGGAGAACCCCGATGTTCGACTCCGTCCGCGACGACCTGCGCGGCACCCTCGACGAGATCCGCGAGGCCGGACTCTTCAAGCCCGAGCGCGTGATCGGCAGCCCGCAGAGCGCCTCCGTCTCGGTCACCGGCGGCGGCGTCCCCGGCGACGTCCTCAACTTCTGCGCCAACAACTACCTCGGCCTCGCCGACCACCCCGAGGTCACCGCCGCCGCCAAGGACGCCCTGGACCGCTGGGGCTACGGCATGGCGTCCGTCCGCTTCATCTGCGGCACCCAGGAGGTCCACAAGGAGCTCGAGGCCCGGCTGTCCGCCTTCCTCGGCACCGAGGACACCATCCTCTACAGCTCCTGCTTCGACGCCAACGGCGGTGTCTTCGAGACCCTCCTCGACGAGAACGACGCCGTCATCTCCGACGCGCTCAACCACGCCAGCATCATCGACGGCATCCGGCTGTCCAAGGCCCGCCGCCTGCGCTACGCCAACCGCGACATGGCCGAGCTGGAGGCGCGCCTGAAGGAGGCGTCCGACGCCCGCCGCCGCCTGATCGTCACCGACGGCGTCTTCTCGATGGACGGCTACATCGCCCCGCTGGACGAGATCTGCGACCTCGCCGACCGCTATGACGCCATGGTCATGGTCGACGACTCCCACGCCGTCGGCTTCACCGGCCCCGGCGGCCGCGGCACCCACGCCCTGCACGGCGTGATGGACCGGGTCGACATCATCACCGGCACCCTCGGCAAGGCCCTCGGCGGTGCCTCCGGCGGCTACGTCGCGGCCCGCGCGGAGATCGTCGCGCTGCTGCGCCAGCGCTCGCGCCCGTACCTGTTCTCCAACTCCCTCGCGCCGGTCATCGCCGCCGCCTCCCTCAAGGTCCTGGACCTGATCGAGGACTCCGAGGACCTGCGCACCCGCCTCGCGGAGAACACCGCCCTCTTCCGCTCCCGCATGACCGAGGCCGGCTTCGAGATCCTGCCCGGCGAGCACCCCATCGCCCCGGTCATGATCGGCGACGCGGCGGTGGCGGGCCGCATGGCGGAGCTGCTGCTGGAGCGCGGCGTCTACGTCATCGGCTTCTCGTACCCCGTCGTGCCGCACGGCAAGGCCCGCATCCGGGTCCAGCTGTCGGCCGCGCACTCCACCGCGGACGTCGAGAAGGCGGTGGACGCATTCATCGCCGCGCGCGATGCCCTGGCAGGATGAATGGGTGATTGACGCACGACGGCTGCGGACCCTGCGGGCCGTGGCGGACCACCGTACGGTGACCGCCGCGGCCGCCGCGCTGTACCTGACCCCTTCCGCGGTCTCCCAGCAGCTCGCGGCCCTGGAGAACGAGACCGGCCACCGGCTGCTGGAGCGCGGCGGCCGCGGAGTCCAGCTCACCCCCGTCGGCGAGATCCTGCTCGCCCACGCCAACACGGTGCTCGCCCAGCTCGAACGCGCCGAGGCCGAGCTCGCCGCCTACACCTCGGGCGCGGCCGGCGAGGTGACCGTGGCCTCCTTCGCCACCGGCATCGCGCTGGTGCTCGCCCCGGCCATCGCCGCGCTCGGCGGCAGCGCCCCGGGCATCCGGGTCCGGGTCCGCGACGCCGAGGGCGACGAGTCGCTGCCCATGGTGCTCGACGGCCGCGCCGAGATCGCCGTCGCCGTCGAGTACCGCGGCGCCCCCCGCGCCGACGACCAGCGGCTCGCCCGCGTCCCGCTGTACGCCGAGCCCTTCGACGCCGTCCTCCCGGCCGGCCACGGCCTGGCCGGCGACGGGACCGGCTCCGTGCGCGTCGCCGACCTCGCCGGCGAGACCTGGATCGGCCCCTACCCCGGCAACCCCTGCCACGACGTGGTCGTCCTCGCCTGCGAGTACGCGGGCTTCCAGCCCCGCCTGGAGCACTCCTCCGACGACTTCCGCGCGGTCGTCGCCCTCGCGGCGGCGGGCGCGGGCGTGGCCCTCGTCCCGCGCAGCGCGCTGCGCGACATGGACCTGTCCGGCGTCGCCGTCCGCCCCGTCGACGACGTCGTCGCCACCCGCCGCGTCTTCGCGGCCGTCCGCCGCGGCGCCGAGGAACACCCCCTGCTCCGCCCGGTCCTCGACGCCCTGCGCGAAGCGGCGGAGGGCGCCGGCGACGCCGACGGCACGGCGCGGTCCTGATGTCCCTCAGCGCCGGTCCGATTCTGCGTCCGCCGAGAGGAACCGCGCCCAGGAAAACCGCGAATTCAGCCTTCAGCACCGCTTTTTGACGAAATTCCGGAGAAGGTCCTCTGCCATCACGTGATTCGCCTTCTCCGTCATCTCCAGCGGCGTATATGCCCTTCCGGGGCGGCGAACGTGGAGTCGGTCCCCCAGGCCAGGAGAATGGCGGTCGCGACGCAGGTCAACGGTTCACCGGGCTGAATCGCGGAGTCGTCCTCGATGCCGATCGCGTGAGCCGCAGGGATTGGCCCGGGCACACCCCGTCGGGATCCGTGCTGTCGGCGGGCAGCCGCGACAACTCCCCGTGGTCCTGAGTTCGACGGCCAGGTGCGCCGGTGTCCATTCGTTCTCGGGCGGCCATTGAGGTTTTCTCAACGAAGGTGATTTCCGGATTCCGTTGAGGCCGGGCCGTGCGGCGGGGTGACCGCACGGTGTGAACTCCCGGGGAACATCCCGTGATTGTCGTTGACATGACAGGCTCTACGCGCGTCATCCTGGAGCCATGAGAATCCCCCCACGGATCCTTCGCATCGGCGCCCTGGGCGCCCTCGCCTCGGCCCTTCTCGTCGGCGGCCCGGCCGTCGCCACCGCCGCACCGGCGCCCGCCGGCAGCGTGGCCGCGGTCGTCGTCCGAGCCGCTTCGGTTGCTTCGGTCGGTGACGTCTGCCACTCAGACCTGCCGTCCCAGGCCTACACCACGCTCCGGCTGATCGACCAGGGCGGCCCGTTCCCGTACCCCCAGGACGGGACGGTCTTCCAGAACCGCGAGGGCGTGCTGCCCGCCCACGCGAACGGCTACTACCACGAGTACACGGTCAAGACGCCCGGCTCATCGACCCGCGGCGCCCGGCGGATCGTCACCGGCCAGGGCGTCGACGAGGACTACTACACCGGCGACCACTACGTGACGTTCGACCTGATCGACTACAGCTGCTGACGCGGCCTCCGTCCACCGCCGTGGGGCGGCGCCCGGTAGGTCCCACTGGGCGCCGCCCTGCGGTGTGTCAGAGCTTCCGTTGCCTCTCCGGCGTCCCGAAGAGCCGCTCCAGGGCGCGGGCCACGCCGTCGTCCTCGTTGGAGGCCGTGCGGTGGGGGACCGCCGCGAGGACGGCCGGGTGGGCGTTGGCGACGGCGCATGCCGTGCCCGCCCAGGTCAGGACGGGCAGGTCGTTGGGCATGTCGCCGAAGGCGACGACCTGCGAGGCGGGGATGCCGCGGGAGGCGCACAGGGCCGCGAGCGCGGCCGCCTTGGTGACGCCGAGGGAGCTGACCTCCAGCAGGCCGTGGCCGCCGGAGTGGGTGAACTGGGCCCGGCCGCCCGCGGCGTGCTCCGCGGTGGCGAGCAGCGCGTCCGCGTCGAGCACGGGTGACCAGGCGAGCAGCTTCACGGCCGGGCCCGGGGCCGTCCACAGCTCGGCGAGCGAGCGGACGGGGACCTCGGCGTCCGCGTCCTCGGGCAGACGGTGCCCGTACTCCGGGGCCCGGTACAGCCGGTGGCCCGTCTCCACGGCGAAGCCGACGCCGGGCGCCGCGTCCCGCAGGGCACCGGCCACCCTCCGTGCGACGGGGAGGGCGAGCGGGGTGGACCCGGTGACGGTGCGGCTGCCGATGTCGTACACGATCGCGCCGTTGGAGCAGACCGCGGTCCCGGTGAGGCCGGTGGCGGCGGCGAGTGCGTCGAGGTAGCGGGGCGGCCGGGCGGTCACGAGGACGACCTCCGCGCCCGCGCCGGCCGTGGTCCGCAGGGCGTCCAGCGTCCGGACGGAGAGTGTGCCGTCGTCGCGCAGGAGAGTGCCGTCGAGATCGGTGGCGACCAGGCGGGGGCGGGGCATCGGCACATCCTACGGAAGCCGGCAGAACCCTTGCGGGGTCCGGCCCCTCGCACCCTCCAGGTCACCAGAAGATCGCGTTTTTAAGTTAATTAGCAATTAATATTGACATGCTTCCGGGCTCCGGCCACAGTTTCCGCCGTGGCACCGGCGCCAGGTACGAGCGGAGCGTGGTGCCCCGAACCCCAACTCTCGGGAGAACCCATTGGCTTCGCATCGTGCGCCGCGGCACCACGACAGCGGCTGCAGCATCGTCGGCGGCGCCTTCGACGGTTCCCCCGAGGGCGTCGCAGGGGCGGGCGGCGGTGTGCTCGTCGCCTTCCGCGGGGTGGACGGCCGCGTCCACCGGGCCGCCTCCTGAGCCCCGCGCGACGGTCGCGCGGTACCTCGCAACGCTCTGCCCCACCCCGTTCCACCTGCGTCGACCCGTGCCAGCCGGCACCAACGGGCGTGCCTCCGGGCCTTGTTCGGCCCCGGGGTTCAACCGCTCGGAAATAAATTACTAATTAATCTTGACGGGACGCTGACCCCTGCGACAGGCTGTGCCTGCCGCACCCAGAGCCGGGCCGTCAGGGGGCCTCAGCTCCGTTCCGTGGGCACTAAGGGAGTGCACAGATGACCGCCTTCAACGCCAGCCGCCGCCGGTTCCTCGCCGTCTCCGGCGCCGTCGGCGCCGGCGCGCTGCTCAGCAGCTGCGTCACCCAGAGCCCGTCCGCCTCCGGAGGAAAGTCCGGCGGCCCGGTGACCCTGCAGTCCAACCTCTCCTCCCCGCAGGCGAAGACCTCGATGCAGCAGCTCGTGGCCGCCTTCAACAAGCGCGGCGGCGCCGAGGCGAAGCTCAACACCGTCGCGTCGGAGACCTTCCGCACGCAGCTCCCGACGTACCTCACCTCGGCCAACCCGCCGGACATCTACACCTGGTACCCGGGCTCCGTCGCCGAGTCGTACGCCAAGAAGGACCTGCTCCTCGACCTGGACGACATCTGGGCCAAGCCCGAGCTGTCCGGCTACACCGACGCCCTGAAGAACCTGTCGACCTCGGCCTCCAGCGGCAAGAAGGTCTTCGTGCCCACCAGCTACTACTGGTGGGGCATGTTCTACCGGAAGTCCAACTTCGCCAAGTGGGGCGTCCAGGAGCCGAAGAACTGGGACGAGTTCCTCGACCTGTGCGACAAGCTCAAGAGCAAGGGCGTCGCCCCGATCGGCCTCGGCGCCGGCGGCGACACCCCGTGGGTCGCCTCCGCCTGGTTCGACTACCTCAACATCCGCGTCAACGGCGCCACGTACCACCGCGAACTGCTGGCGGGCAAGCACCGCTTCGACGACCCCGAGGTCCGCAAGGTCTTCGACACGTGGGACCAGGCCCGGCCGTTCTTCGACCCCAACGGCACCGCGATACCGTTCCAGGACGCCACCACCGCCCTCCTGCAGGGCCGCACCGGCATGATGCTGATCGGCACCTTCTTCGCCGACGCCGCGCCGAAGGAGGCCCTGGGCGACCTGGACTTCTTCCAGTTCCCGATCATCGACCCCAAGGTGCCGGTCGCCGAGGAGGCGCCCACCGACGGCTACTTCGCCAGCGCCCGCAGCAAGCGCACCGACGGTGTCAAGGAGCTGCTGAGCTACCTGGCCACCGCCGAGGCGCAGGAGCTCTACCTCAAGAACTCCTCGGGCACCGCGCTGCCCACCCACCCCGACGCCAAGGACGCCGGCACCCCGCTGGTGGTCAAGGGCCGCAAGCTCATCGAGAGCGCCGCCGAGGTCACGCAGTTCTTCAACCGCGACTCCAGCGACGCCCTCCAGCCGACCGCCGACACCGCGCTGGTGCACTACCTGGCCAAGCCCAAGGAGATCGGCTCCATCCTCACCACGTGGCAGCGCAGCGCACAGAAGATCTGGAGCCAGTGACGATGGCGCTGATCGGCTCCACACGTCGGTCCAGGGCCACCCGGGTGCCCCCGGTGGTCCTGGCCTTCGTCCTCGTCCCGCTGCTCGCCGAGGCCTTCTGGGTCTTCTGGCCGGCCCTCCAGGGCTTCTACCTCTCCCTGACCTCCTGGGACGGCCTGGGGGCCCCGAAGTTCGTGGGCCTCGGCAACTTCAGCGAGATGCTGCACGACGAGGTCTTCCGCACCGCCGCGATCAACACGGTGCTGTGGCTTCTGCTCTTCGGCGGGCTCTCCGCCGCCCTCGGGCTCGGTGCCGCGCTGCTGCTCCAGCAGGAGCGGCGCGGCATCGGGTTCTACCGGGCGGCGCTCTTCCTGCCGGTGGTCTTCTCGCTGGTCGCGACCGCCCTGGTGTGGCAGGCCATGTACCAGCCGGACGGCCTGATCAACAACGTGCTGGAGGCCATCGGCCTCGGCAGCTGGAAGCACGCCTGGCTCGCCGACCAGGACACAGCCTTCTACGCGGTCATCGTGCCCGCGCTGTGGCGCCAGGTCGGCTACGTGATGGTGCTGTACCTGGCCGGCCTCAAGGGCATCGACCCCGCCCTCTACGAGGCCGGCAAGGTCGACGGCGCCACCCGCTGGCAGCAGTTCCGGCACATCACGCTGCCGCAGCTGCGCAGCGTCAACGCGGTCGTCCTGTCGGTGATCGTCATCGACTCGCTGCGCTCGTTCGACGTGGTGTGGGCGCTCACCCGCGGCGGCCCGTACCACTCCTCCGAACTGCTGAGCACCTACATGTACTCCACCGCGTTCCAGTCCCTGCGTCTGGGATACGGCTCCGCGCTCGCCGTCGTCATCTTCGTGCTGGCCTTCGGCGTCATCGTGGGCTACCTCGTGCGCGCCTTCCGGGAGGCCGACTGATGACCGCCACCCGCGCCACCGCGCGCGTCGAGGACACGGCCGGCCGCGACGGCGGGACCGCGAAGGTCCCGGCCGCGGCGCCCCGCCGGCCCCTCCTGACCGGCCGCGCGCTGCGCACCACGGGCTTCCACCTCACCGCGGTCCTGCTGTCCGCGCTGTGGCTGCTGCCGATCGTCCTCGTCCTGGTCACCAGCACGCGGACCTTCGACGACATCGCCGCGCACGGCGTCGGCAGCTGGCCGCACTCCTTCACCTTCGACAGCTTCCGCCAGGCGTGGGTGGACGGCGGCCAGCAGCGCGCCCTCATCAACAGCCTGCTGGTCACGATCCCCACCGTGCTGCTGTCGCTGGGCCTGGCCTCCATGGCCGCCTTCGCGATCAGCCGCTACGACCTGCCGTTCCGGCGCGTCCTGCTGCTGCTCATGCTCGGCGGCAACCTGCTGCCCCCGCAGATCCTCCTGATCCCGGTCTCCAAGCTCAGCGAAGTGCTCGGCATCTACGACCAGCTGTACGCCCTGATCGGGGTGCAGGTCGGCTTCGGCGTCGGCTTCTACGTCTTCGTGCTGCACGGATTCATGCGGTCGATCCCCGGTGAGATCCAGCAGGCCGCCGTCATCGACGGCGCGGGCCCCTGGCAGATCTACTGGCGGATCATCCTGCCGCTGGCCCGCCCGGCACTGGCCGCGCTGAGCGCCCTGTCGTTCACCTGGATCTTCAACGACCTGCTGTGGGCCATCACGGTGCTGCGCACCGACACCCAGATGCCCATCACCGCGTCCCTCATCGGGCTGCAGGGCCAGTACGTCTCCATGTGGAACGTCATCGCGGCCGGCTCGGTGATCGCCGCCGCCCCGACGGTGGCCGTCTTCCTCCGCTTCCAGCGCCACTTCGTGGCCGGACTCAACCTCGGAGCCGTCAAGTGACCGCGCACGACCGGTGGCTGCTGCGCACCGACACCACCACCTACGCCGTCACCCTCGGTGGCGACGGACGCTGGGCCGAACTCGCCGCCTGGGGGCCGCACGGCGCCGAGGACGGGCCGTCGCCCATGGACTGGTCGCGCCGCACCCACTTCATCACCCCCGCCGACGCCGCCCCGGCCGAGTACATCCCGTACGGACTGCGGCCGTTCACCGGCGCCGACCTGGTCGCCTCCCGCCCCGGCGGCGACCGCGGCAGCTGGTGGCGCTTCGACGGCGCCACGCAGGACGGCGACCGGGCCCTGCGCCTGGACTTCGCCGACGACCTCCTCGGGCTGCGCACCGCGCTGCACTACGAGACGGTGCCCGGCACCGACGTCGTGCTGCGCTGGACGGAGCTGACGTGCACCGGCACGGACGAGGTGCGCCTGGAGCGCTTCGACTCCGCCGCCGTGAACGTGCCCGTCCAGGGCGGCGCGCGGCTGTCCTACCTGGCCGGCCAGTGGTCGCAGGAGTTCCAGCTCAAGGACGTGACGCTGGAGCGCGGCCGCTTCGAGATGGAGAGCACCCAGGGCTCGGCGGGCCACGCCTACCACCCCTGGCTCGCGATCCAGGACGCCGCCGCCCCCGCCGAGGGCGCCACCCCCACCTACGGCATCGCCCTGGAGTGGTCCGGCAACTGGCGGATCACCGCCGACGCCGAGCCCGGCGGCGCGGTGCGCGTCCGCGCCGGCCGCGTGCCCCACGAGGGCGCCGTCCGCCTCGCCCCCGGCGCCACCCTCGTCACGCCCCGGCTGGCCTGCGCCTTCAGCCCCGACGGCCTCGACGGCCTGGCGCGCGTCTGGCACCGCTACGAGCGGCACCTGACCGGCGAGCGCATGGACCGGCCCCGCAAGGTCCTCTACAACTCGTGGGAGGCCACCGGCTTCGACGTCGACGCCGAGGGCCAGCTGGAGCTCGCCAAGGTCGCCGCAGAACTGGGCGCCGAACTCTTCGTCGTCGACGACGGCTGGTTCACCGGTCGGCCCGACGACACCGGCGGCCTCGGCGACTGGGACCCGGACCCGGCCGAATTCCCCCGCGGATTCGACCGGTTCGTCGAGGACGTCCGCGCCCTCGGCCTGGACTTCGGCCTGTGGGTCGAGCCCGAGGGCATCAGCCCCCGCTCGAAGCTCTACGCCGAGCACCCCGAGTGGGTGTACCGGATCGACGGCCGCCCGGCGACGCTCGTGCGCAACCAGCTGCTGCTCGACCTCGGCCGCGAGGACGTCCAGGAATTCGTCATCGGCACCCTCGACCGGTTGCTCGGCTCCCACGCCATCAGCTACCTCAAGTGGGACATGAACCGGCCGCCCACCGAGCGCGGCCGCCCCGGCCACCCGGCCGGCGCCGACCCCGAGCGCCAGGACCTCGACGCCGCGCACATCGCCGGCTACCTCCGCGTCCTGGAGCACCTGCGCACCGCGCACCCGCACGCCACCGTCGAGGGCTGCGCGGGCGGCGGCGGCCGGGTCGAGCACGCCACCATCGCCCGCACCGACGTGGTGTGGCCCAGCGACAACACCGCTCCCATGGACCGGCTGCGCATCCAGTACGGCTACCTCCACGCACACGCCCCGCACACCATGAGCTCCTGGGTCACCGACGCCCCCGGCGTCTTCGACCCGCGGCCGCGCTCGCTCGCCTTCCGCTTCGTCAACTCCATGGCGGGCGTGCTCGGCATCGGCGCCGACATCCGCCACTGGACGCCCGGCCGGCGTGCCGAGGCCGCGCGGTGGGTCGCCCGCTACAAGGAGGTCCGCGACGTCGTCCACCACGGCGAGGTCCACCTGCTGGGCAGCCCCGCCGATCCGACCTGCGGCGTCCAGTACGAGGAGCGGGGCGGTGACCGCCTGGTGGTGACGGCCTGGAACACCGGCCCCCTCGACGGCGCGCCCCTGGTGCCCGGCCGGCCCGCCCGGCTCCGGCTGCGCGGACTGCGGCCTGACGCCGTCTACGCCGACACCGCCACCGGCACCCGCTACAGCGGCGCGTACCTGCTTCACTCGGGACTGCCCTTCGCCTGGACCGCCGAGTACGACGCGGAGTTGACCGTCCTGGCACGGCAGTGACAACAGCGGAAGAATCCTCCCCCCACCCCCGCTCGAACAGGAGACGACCCACCCCATGAACCCAGCGGCCCGCTTCACCAACCGCGTCGCCGTCGTCACCGGCGCCGCGTCGGGCATCGGCGCGGCGTCCGCGGCCCGGCTCGCCGCCGAGGGCGCGGCCGTCGTCCTCGTCGACATCGCCGCCGACCGGGGCGAGGAGACCGCCGAACGGCTGCGCAAGGACGGGGCCCGGGCCCTGTTCGTCGCCGCCGACGTCGCGGACGAGGCCGACTGGCAGCGGGTGGTCACCGCGGCCCACGGCTTCGGTCCCGTGGGCGTCCTGGTCAGCAACGCGTACACGGTGACGGTCGCGCCCGCCCACGAGACCAGCCTGGCCTCCTGGGAGCGGCAGCTGTCGGTCAACCTCACCGGCGCCTTCCTCGGCGTGAAGGCGACGCTGCCCGACCTGCGCGAGCACGGGGGAGCCGTGGTGCTCGTCTCCTCGGTCCACGCCCACCGGGGCATCCCCGGCCACCCGGCGTACGCGGCGAGCAAGGGCGCCCTGCTGTCGCTGTGCGGTCAACTCGCCGTCGAGTACGGTCCGGACGTCCGCGTCAACGCGGTGCTGCCGGGACCGATCCTGACCGCCGCCTGGGACCGTGTCCCGGAGGCCGACCGCGAGTCGAGCGTCGCCGAGACCGCGGCCCGCCGCTTCGGCACCCCCGAGGAGGTCGCCGCCGCCGTCGCCTTCCTCGCCGCCGAAGAAGCCTCGTACATCACCGGATCGAGCCTGCTCGTGGACGGCGGCTGGAGCGTCACCAAGGCTTCCGCCTGACGGAACCGAACGCCCCGGCCACCGACCGAACAGCAAGAAAGGCAAACACATGACGCCATACGCGCGCCGCGGAGTGCACGGCCAGACCGTGGAGACCCTCGCCCGCCGAGTGCTCAGCGGCGAGATCCCCGAGGGAGCGACGCTCGACATGGCGGCCCTGCAGAGCGAGTTGGACGTCAGTCTGACGGCCCTGCGCGAATCGCTGAAGGTGCTCGCGGCCAAGGGCATGGTCGATGCCCGGCAGAAGCGCGGCACCTTCGTCCGGCCCCGCTCGGACTGGAACCTGCTCGACGCCGACGTGCTGCGCTGGCAGTTCTCCGAGGGCAGCGACACCGGCGCCGACCTGGCGCTGCTGCGCAACCTCGGCGAGGTCCGCGGCATCATCGAACCCGCCGCCGTACGGCTGGCCGCGGCCCGCCGCACCGACGCGGACCTGGAGTCGCTGGAGGCGGCACTGACCGCCATGGGCGAGGAGGGCGGCGCGACCCACGCCGTCGAGGCCGACCTCGCCTTCCACCGGGCGCTGCTCGCGGCCACCCACAACGAACTGCTGGAACGCATGGAGATGGTCATCGAGTCGGGCCTTGCCCAGCGCGACCAGCTCGTGCACAGCGCCCCGCACAGCGAGGACCCGGTGCCCAGCCACCGCGCCGTCCTCGACGCCGTGCGCGACCGGGACCCGGACGCCGCGGAACACGCCATGCGCGCCCTGCTCGACCAGGCGACGCGCGACCTCGACAAGGTCAGCGGCCCGCAGGCGCCCGAGGGCGCGGACGGTTCCGCCGAACAGAAGGACGGCCAGGCACAGTGAAGATCGCGCGCGTCGAGACCTTCCTCGTCCCGCCCCGTTGGCTGTTCTGCCGCATCGAGACCGACGAGGGCGTCGTCGGCTGGGGCGAGCCGGTGGTGGAGGGCCGGGCCGAGGTGGTGCGGGCCGCCGTGGAGGTGCTCGCCGAATACCTGGTGGGCCAGGACCCCCTGCGGATCCAGGACCACTGGCAGGTGCTCAGCAAGGGCGGCTTCTACCGGGGCGGGCCCGTGCTCTCCAGCGCCGTGGCCGGCATCGACCAGGCCCTGTGGGACATCGCGGGCAAGGCCCTCGGGGTGCCGGTGCACACCCTGCTCGGCGGCCCCGTCCGCGACTCGGTCCGGGTGTACGCCTGGGTCGGCGGCGACGAGCCGGACCGGCTCAAGGAGGAGATCAACGCCCAGGTGGAGGCGGGCTTCACGGCCGTCAAGATGAACGCCGCCGGGCGCACCCCGCCGCTCGGCAGCCCCGCGGAGACGGCCGCCGTCGTGGAACGCGTCGCGGCCGCCCGCGAGGCCCTCGGCCCGCACCGGGACGTCGCCGTCGACTTCCACGGCCGGTTCACCGCGGCCAACGCGCGGCGCGTGCTGCACGAGATAGCCCCGCTGCACCCGCTGTTCGTCGAGGAACCCGTCCTGCCCGACCAGGCCCACCTGCTGCCGGGGCTGGTCGCGGCCTCGTCCGTGCCGCTCGCCACCGGTGAACGGCTCTACGGGCGGGCCGACTTCCTCCCCGCCCTGACGGCGGGCATCGCCGTGGCGCAGCCGGACCTGTCGCACGCCGGCGGGATATCGGAGGTCACCCGGATCGCCTCGCTCGCCGAGACCTTCGGCGCGCACCTGGCACCGCACTGCCCGCTCGGACCCATCGCGCTGGCCGCGAGCCTGCAGGTCGCCTTCGCCACGCCGAACTTCCTGATCCAGGAGCAGAGCCGGGGCATCCACTACAACAAGGACGCCGACCTGCTGTCCTACCTGGTCGACACCGAGCCCTTCCGGTTCGTCGACGGCCAGGCGCGCCGCACCGGACTGCCCGGGCTCGGCGTCGCGATCGACGAGGACGCGGTCCGCGCCGCGGACCGTTCCGGCCACGCATGGCGCAACCCGGTGTGGCGCCACGCCGACGGCTCCTTCGCCGAATGGTGACCGGCGACCGGCTCCCGGTCTCCGTGGTCACCGACCCCGACCACGGGGGCCGCTGGACCTCACTGACCGCGGGCGGCCGCGAATGGCTCTGGCACCGGGACGAGCCCCGGCGCCCCCTGGTCCGGCCCGGCGACCCCTTCGCCGACGCCGGAGGCCTGGAGGAGTGCGTGCCCACCGTGCGCGGGCTGCCCGACCACGGGGACGCCTGGTCGCGGCCCTGGCGCCGGGAGGGGGACACGGAGGTCGTGGACTGCCCCGACTTCCGGCTGACCCGGCGCCTGGACACGGAGTCGGGGGCCGCCGTCGCCGACTACACACTCACCGCCGAGCCCGGTCACCGCTTCGTGTGGGCCGCCCACGCCCTGCTGGAACTCTCCCCGGACGCGTGGATCGGCATCGAGGCGGGCACCGAGACCCGGCTCTACCCGGACGAGGGCGCGGGCTGGGTCACCGGTGCCTGGCCGCGCGTCGAGGGCATCGCCCTGGACCGGCTGGGTCCGGACGACGGGACGGCCGTCGGGGCGGTCGTCCTCACCCCGGCGGTGACCGTGCACGACGGTCCCGACGCGCTGCACCTGGCCGTCGAGGCCGGCGGCCGGCCCGTCGCGATCGCCCTGTGGCGCAACCTCGGAGGCTTCCCACAGGACGCGCCGTACCGATCGATCGGCGTCGAGCCGATGCTCGGCCGCGTCTTCGACCGCACCGGGGCGGGCGACGGCGACACGGTCGTCGTCCCGCCCTCCGGCGAGGTCGCCTGGCGGCTCACGGTCACCGCGACCCGCCGCCCCTGAACACCCATCACCAGAAGGGATGTCGGATGGACCTGCTCGCCGCGCTGCGTGCCCACCGGCTGCTCGCCATCGTCCGCGGCAGCGACCCGGACGCCGCGCTGACCACCGTGCTCACCCTCGCCGAGGAGGGGATCACCCTCATCGAGGTGTCCCTCAGCGGACGTGACGCCCTCGACGTCATCGCCCGGGCACGTACCGCGCTCGGCCCGGACGCGACCCTCGGGGCCGGAACCGTGCTCAGCGCCGACGACGCACGGGCCGCCCACAAGGCCGGCGCCGCCTTCCTCGTCACCCCCGCGGTCAGCGAGGGCATCGCCACCGGCCGGGAACTCGGACTCCCGGTGCTCGCCGGGGTGATGACCCCCACCGACATCCTCCAGGCACTGCGGCTCGGCGCCGCCGCCCTCAAGCTCTTCCCGGCCGGCAGCGCCGGCGGCCCGGGGTACCTGAAGGACCTGCGCGGCCCCTTCCCCGACCTGCCCTTCGTGCCCGTCGGAGGCGTGGACGCCCCGGCCGCCGCGGAGTACCTGCGGGGCGGCGCCGTCGCCGTCGGCGTCGGATCGCCCCTGATCGGTGACGCCGCCGAGGGCGGCAGCGTCACCGCCCTGCGGGAACGGGCCCGCGGCTTCCTGGACGCCGTCCGCGCGGAGGCCCGCCCGTGACCGCCACCGTGCCCCCGGTGGTCCTGGGGACCGACCGCCTCGAACTCGGCGAGGGCATCCGCTGGACGGACGGCCGCGCCGTGCTCACCGACATCCTCGGCGGCCGACTGCTGGCCGCCTCCGACGGCCCCGCCGCCCCGCACGCGCTCATCGCCGAACTGCCTTGCCCGCTGGGCGCGGTGGCGCCGGTCGAGGGGCACCCCGGCCACTGGGTCGCGGCCGCCGGCACCGGCATCTGCCGCATCGACCCCGCGGGCAGGACCGAGTGGATCGCCCGCCCGGAGGACGGCGCCGCGGTGCCGATGCGGATGAACGACGGCGTCGCCGACCCGTACGGCCGCTTCTGGGCGGGCAGCATGGCGTACGACACCACCGCGGACGCCGGCTCGCTCTACCGCCTGGACCGCGACGGCCGCGTCACGCGTGTGCTGCGGGACATCACGATCCCCAACGGCCCGGCCTTCACCGCCGACGGCACCGTCATGTACCTCGCCGACAGCGCCCGGGGCGTCATCCGGCGCTATCCGGTCGACCCCGCGAGCGGCGACCCCGGCACGCCCGAGACCTTCGTCACCGTCGCCGACGGCAGCCCCGACGGCATGACCACCGACAGCGAGGGCGGACTGTGGACCGCCGTCTGGGGCACCGGACAGGTCCACCGCTACCTCCCGGACGGCAGCCTCGACCGCATCGTCGAACTGCCCGCCGGACAGCCCGCCGGGCTCTGCCTCGGCGGACCCGACGGCCGGACCCTCCTCGTCACCAGCGCGCACATCGGCCTGGCCGCCCCGGGGCCGCTCGACGGCGCCGTCTTCGCCGTCCGGGTGGACGTGCCCGGCGCACCGGCTGCCTCGTACCGCCCGGCGGACCGCGCCGACACCCCCTAGGAAGCCACCATGAGCACCCCCCGGACGCTGCGACCCGGACCCGTGGTCTGCGTCGGCGAGACCATGGCCGCCCTCGCCCCCGACCCGCTCGGACCGCTGGACGACGCGGATCTGCTGCGCATCGACATCGCGGGCGCCGAGTCCAACGTCGCGCTCTACCTCGCCGATCACGGCATCCCCGCCCGGTGGGTCTCCGCGGTCGGCGACGACCCCTTCGGCCGGCGGGTCCGCGCGCGGATCGCCGCGGGCGGCGTCGACGTCTCCGGAGTGCGCACCGACCCCGCGCGGCCCACCGGGCTGCTGCTCAAGGACCCCGGTGCGCAGGGCACCCGCGTCCACTACCACCGCGCGGGGTCCGCGGCCTCGGCGCTCACCCCGGACGTCCTCGACGACCCGGCGCTGAGCGGGGCCGCGCTCGTCCACCTCAGCGGCATCACCCCCGCCCTGTCGGCCGGCTGCCACGCCCTCGTCGAAAGGGCGCTGCGCCCCGACCGGCCCTGGCCCGTCAGCTTCGACGTCAACCACCGCCCCGCGCTGTGGACCGGCCGCTCCGCCGCCGACGTCCTGCGACCGCTCGCCGACCGGGCCGACATCGTCCTCGTGGGCCTCGACGAGGCCCAGGCCCTGTGGGGCGAGGGGATCACCGACGCCCGCTCGGTCCGCGAGCTGCTGCCCGGGCCCGGCGTCCTCGTCGTCAAGGACGGCTCCCGTGCCGTCACGGCCTTCACCGGGACCGATGCACACAGCGTGCCCGCCCTCACCGTCCGGGTGGCGGAACCGGTCGGCGCCGGGGACGCCTTCGCCGCCGGCTTCCTCAGCGGTCTGCTGCGGGACCTGCCCGTGGAGCGCGCCCTGCGGCTCGGCCATCTGACCGCGGCCTCGGCCCTGCGGGTCGCCGCCGACCACGGGCCGCTTCCGGACGCCGCCGTCGTCGCCTCGCTCCTGGACGCCGACGAGGACACCTGGCGCGCCGCCACGATCGGCTGAATCCTTCGGATGAGACCGTCCGGGGTGTCTCGTCCCGCAGGGTGACGTGTCGCGGCGGGCTCCCGGGTTACCGTGCGGCACATGGACACGGTCGATCTCACGGTCTACGGCGAGGAGTTCACCGCCGATCCCTATCCCGTCTACGCCCGGCTCCGAGAGAAGGGGCCCGTGCACCGCGTGCGCACCGCCGACGTCGGCGAGCTGTGGCTGATCGTCGGCCACGACCAGGCCCGGGCCGCGCTCGCCGACACCCGGTTCGCCAAGGACTCCCGCGCGCTCGGCTGGATGTCCTACGACGAGGAACTCCTCGGCCGCCACATGCTCGTCTCCGACCCGCCGGAGCACACCCGGCTGCGCAAGCTGGTGGCCCGGGAGTTCACCGGACGGCGGGTCGAAGAGCTGGCACCGCGCGTGGAGGAGATCACCGCGGGCCTGCTCCGCACGATGCTGGACCGGCCGGACGGCACCGCCGACCTCGTCGAGGCGCTCGCCTACCCGCTGCCCATCACCGTCATCTGCGAACTGCTCGGGGTGCCCGACCTGGACCGGGCGGCCTTCCGCGCATGGTCGAACGAGGTCGTCGCGCCGACCGGACCGGAAGCCGAACGCAAGGCCTTCGAGGAACTCGCGGCGTACCTGCACGAGCTGATCGAGGACAAGCGCTGCGCGCCCGGCGACGACCTGATGAGCGCGCTCATCCGCACCACGTCCGAGGACGGCGACCGGCTCTCGCGCCCCGAGCTCAGCGGCATGGCCTTCCTGCTGCTGATCGCCGGACACGAGACGACGGTGAACCTGATCGCCAACGGCGTCCGCGCGCTGCTCACCCACCCCGACCAACTGGCGTTGCTCCGGGCCGACATGGGCCTCATCGACGGAGCCGTGGAAGAGATGCTCCGCTACGACGGCCCGGTGGAGACCGCCACCTTCCGCTTCACGACGGAACCGGTCGACGTCGCCGGCACCGTCATCCCGGCGCGCGAACCCGTCCTCGTCGCCCTCGCCTCCGCCGACCGCGACCCGGGCCGCTTCACCGAGGCGGACCGCTTCGACATCCGCCGGGACACCCGCGGCCACGTCGCCTTCGGGCACGGCCTGCACTACTGCCTCGGCGCCCCGCTCGCCCGGCTCGAGGGACGCATCGCCGTCCGCGCCCTCCTGGAGCGCTGCCCCGACCTCGCCCTCGACGCCGATCCGGCGAACCTGGAGTGGCTCCCCGGCATGCTCATGCGCGGTGTGCGCCGACTCCCGGTGCGCTTCACGCCCACCGGCCCCGGCACGCCCGGCGCCTAGAATGGCCCTGCCCCTCACCAGGGCGTTCCCGCACGTCAGGCAGCACAGGAGAACACCGTGACCGTCGTCGCCGTCCCCGGATCGAAGTCCGTCACCGCCCGGGCGCTGTTCCTGGCGGCGGCGGCCGAGGGGACGACCACCCTGCGGCGGCCGCTGCTCTCCGACGACACCGACGGCTTCGCCGAGGGGCTGGTCCGGCTCGGCTACCGCGTCGACCGCGGCCCGGACGTTTGGCGCGTCGAAGGACGCCCCGCCGGGCCGGCGGTCGCCGAGGCCGACGTCCACTGCCGCGACGCCGCCACGGCCGCCCGCTTCCTGCCGGCGCTCGCCGCGGCGGGGCACGGCACCTACCGCTTCGACGCCTCCGCCCAGATGCGCCGGCGTCCCGTCGCCCCGCTCACCACCGCCCTGCGGACACTCGGAGCCGACCTGCGCCACGAGGAGGGCGAGGGCCACCTGCCGCTGACCGTCGTCGCCGACGGCATCGCGGGCGGCGCGCTCGACCTCGACGCGAGCCTGTCCTCGCAGTTCCTCACCGCGCTGCTCCTCGCCGGCCCCCTCATGCGCGGCGGACTGCGCGTCAACGTCACGGGGCTGGTCTCCGCCCCCTACGTCGAGATCACCATCGCCATGATGCGCTCCTTCGGCGTCGAAGTCGGGCGCGAGGGCAGCGTGCTCGTCGTCCCGCCCGGCGGGTACCGCGCGGCGGACTACGCCGTCGAGCCCGACGCCTCCACCGCCAGCTACTTCTTCGCCGCCGCCGCCCTGACCGGCCGTGAGGTCACCGTCCCCGGCCTGGGCACCGGCGCACTCCAGGGCGACCTCGCCTTCGTCGACGTCCTGCGCCGCATGGGGGCCCGCGTCGAGACCGGCGCCGACGCCACCACCGTCTCCGGCACCGGCACCCTGCGCGGGATCACCACCACGATGCGGGACATCTCCGACACGATGCCGACGCTCGCCGCGATCGCGCCCTTCGCGGACGGACCGGTCCGGATCGAGGACGTCTACAACACCCGGGTCAAGGAGTGCGACCGCCTGGAGGCCTGCGCCACCAACCTGCGCCGACAGGGCATCCGGGTGGACACCGGCCGCGACTGGATCGAGATCCACCCCGGCACCCCCGCCCCGGTCGAGATCGCCTGCCACGGCGACCACCGCATCGCGATGAGCTTCGCCGTCGCCGGGCTCCGCACGGAAGGGGTGACCTTCGACGAACCGGGCTGCGTGAAGAAGACCTTCCCCGAGTTCCACGAGGTGTTCGGCGCGCTGCGCGAGGAGTGGGGCTTGTAGCGGCGGACCGCACCGTCCAGCCGTCCTGACGATCTTCCTGTCCATGCCGGTCGTCCCTTCCCCCGTGATGACCCTTCGACCCGGGAAACCGCCGCCGACGCGTATCGCGTTGCACGCCCGCGCCGAATTAACCGGATGCGGTGAACCGCCCTCCCTGCGAAGCTGCGCCGATGGAACGACGCCGCATCTCACGCATCGCGCACACGCACCACCCCATCGCCGCACCGCTCGACGACGCCACCGTGCGCCGCCTGCTCGGCAGGGCGCTCCGGCGCGGGGACGAACGCGTCCTCGACCTCGGCTGCGGGGAGGGCGCCTGGCTGCTGCGGGCCCTGGGCGACCACCCGGGCGTCACCGCGGAGGGCGTCGACCTGGACACCGGTGCACTGGAGAAGGCGGCCCGCGAGGCCGCCGCGCTCGGCGTCGGCGACCGGCTGACCCTCCACGAACGGGACGCCGGCGACCTCACCTCGCCGCAGCCCTTCGACGTCGTCCTCAGCGTCGGCGCCGCGCACGCCTTCGGCGGCCTCCTGCCGACCCTCGCCGCGGCCCGCGCCCACCTCGCCCCCGGAGGCACCGTGCTCGTCGGCGACGGCTTCTGGGAGCGCGAACCGACCCCGGACCTCGTCGGGATGCTGGGGGAGTACGAGGACCTGGCGAGCACCGTGGACCGGATCGTCGCGGACGGCTGGACCCCGGTCCTCGCCCACGTCAGCACCGTCCGCGAGTGGGACGACTACGAGTGGTCCTGGACCGGCTCCCTCTCCGAGTGGGCCCTGGACCACCCCGGCGACCCCGACAGCGGCGCCGCCCTCGAAGCCGCCGCCGTCCACCGCGCCGAGTGGCTGCACGGCTACCGCGGCACGTTCGGCTTCGTCACGCTGCTGCTGCGCCGCACGACGGCCTGACCGCCGGCGCTCAGGCGCCCGGCAGCCCCGTCGGCCGGGAACGGAAGCTCGCCACCACGATGTGGAGGCTGACGACCAGCGCCCAGAGGGGGAAGACCAGCTCGGCCAGCGGCACGTTCGGCACCACGAACAGCAAGGTGACGCCCACGAGATACCCCAGCAGCACCAGCCAGCGCGGGAACGTCCCCAGCCGCATCGCGACGGTCGAGGCCGACAGCACGAACACCGCCGCCATGCGCATCGAGTACGTCGTCAGCAGGCTGTAGGTGAAGTGCTGCCCGAAGTACGACAGCTCGGCCCGCGAGGTGCCGGGCGAGGCGATCTCCGTGGTGGCCAGCAGGCTGCCGGCCGCGGCGGCGGCGCCGAAGAGCGTCGCGACGAACACCAGGCCGCTGCCGAGGAACACCGTCGAGAGGAACTTGTCCTCGCCCGGGCCGACGTGCGCGCGCACCGCGCCGATGAACCACAGGAAGAAGATGCCGGCGAAGGGGATGAGGGCCAGCGCCGTCTGCACGCCGCTGCGCGAGGACAGAGCGAGCGGCGAGCCCGTCAGCGCGCCCTCACCGCTGGGGATGGAGGCCCGGACCAGGACGATGGCGGCGCCGATCAGCACGGCGAACGCGATCCCCACCAGTCCCGCCGCTCGGGGCGTGCGCAGCGCCTGGGCCTTCATCGCCATGAAAGGTTCTTCCCTCGTGGACAGCCGGGACCGACTCATCCCAGGAAGCACCGGCGCGGTTGATCACGCCACCCGGGGCGCCCCGCGGGGGTGACGCGCCCGGGGCGCCTCGTGCGGTCAGTCCGGGCGCCCTCCCGCGCGCTTGCCGGCGAGCTCCGCGACCTCGGCCATCTCGGCGACCGTGACCGGCCGCCGCTCCCTGCGCGAGACCTCGCAGGCCTCCGCCACGAGCAGCGCGTCGAGCGCCTCGCGCCCGTCGCAGGGGTTGTCCGACCGGCCCGTCACGACCCGCAGGAAGGCGTCGATCTCCGCCCGGTACGCCTCCCCGAAGCGGTCCACGAACCCGGTCCACGGGTCCGGCACGCCCGGCGCCGCGCCGGGTTCCACGGACGTGACCGGCGTACGGGGGCCGACGCCGACCGCGATCTGGTCCAGCGACCCGGCGAGTTCCATGCGGATGTCGTAACCGGCGCCGTTGTAGCGGGTGGAGGTGGCGGTCGCGAGGGTGCCGTCGTCGAGGGTGAGGAGCGCCGCCGCGGTGTCCACGTCGCCCGCCGCGCGGAAGAAGTCGGCCCCGCCGTTGGCACCCGTGGCGTACACCTCGACGACCTCACGCCCGGTCACCCACCGCACCGCGTCGAAGTCGTGGATCAGGCAGTCCCGGTAGAGCCCGCCGGACAGCGGCACGAACTCCGGCGGCGGGGGCGCCATGTCGGAGGTCAGCGCCCGTACGGTGTGCAGCCGTCCGAGCCGGCCGGACCGTACGGCCTCCCGGGCGGAGCGGTAACCGGGGTCGAAGCGGCGCTGGAAGCCCATCTGGAGGACGGTGCCGGCCTCCTCGACCTCGCGCAGCGCGGTGACCGTCGACTCCAGGTCGAGGGCGACCGGCTTCTCGCAGTACGCCGGGAGCCCGGCCCGTACGGCGCGGGAGATCAGCTCCGCGTGCGCGGAGGTCGCCGAGGCGATGACGACCGCGTCCGCGCCCGCCGCGAACGCCGCGTCGACCGAGGCGGCCGCCCGCGCGCCCCTACCCAGCCGAGCGGCGGCCGCGGCGGCCCGCGCGGCGTCGGCGTCCGCGAGGACCAGCTCGGAGACCTCGGGGTGGGCGTGGAGGGTGGCCGCGTGGAAGGAACCGAGGCGCCCGACGCCGAAGAGGACAACGCGCATGTACGGGGGTGCCTTTCTCACGGGTGCGGTGGAGGCGCGGGCGGGGCGGCCAGGGAGTAACCGTCCCACCCGCGCCGGATCCGGGGTGGCCGGGGACGCGCGTCCCTCAGCGGTAGAACGCCGGTCGGTCGACGAGTTCGACCTCGACCCGGCCGCCCGTGCTCTGCGAGCGGACTCCGGCCTCGCAGACCGCCGCGGCGGCGTAGCCGTCCCATACGCTCGGGCCGGTGACCTCACCGCGCCGGGTGGCGTCGACCCACGCCTGGACCTCGCGGTCATAGGCGTCGGCGAAGCGTTCGACGAAGTCCTGGGCGATCGTGCCGCCCCAGCGGCCCGCGGTGTTGACGAGCAGGTCGTGCGCGTCGCCGATGCGGGCGCTGCCGCGCTCGCAGACCGCCTCGGCCTGCACCTGGTAGCCGAAGCCGCAGTTGAGGAAGACCTCGACGTCGACGACCGCCCCGCCGTCGGTCTCGAAGACCACGAACTGCGGGTCGTCCAGGCCCTCGGGCGCGTGCGAGGAAGGACGCGGGCGCAGCACGGTGACGGCGGTGATCTCCTGGCCGAGCAGCCAGCGGGTCACGTCCATCTCGTGCACGAGCGAGTCGTTGACGAGGTTGGCGTTGGTGAAGCCGGCCGGGATGCTCGCGTTGCGGTGCCGGTTGTGCAGCATCAGCGTCCGGCCGAGCTCGCCGCTGTCCAGCAGGGCCTTGAGCTTCGTGTACTCCGCGTCGTAGCGCCGCATGAAGCCGACCTGCACCCGCCGGTGCCCCAGCCGCTGCTCGGCCTCCATCACGCGCAGCGCGGAGGCGGCGTCCGGTGTGAGCGGCTTCTCGCACAGCACCGGCAGGTCGTGCTCGAAGGCGGTGAGCAGCGCCGCCTCGTGGGCGGGGCCGGGGGAGGCGATGAGGACGGCGTCCACGTCGGCCGCGGCCATCGCCGCCGCGGGGTCGGTGTAGGCCGTGCAGCCCTCGATTCCGTCGGCGACCGCCTTCACGCGCTCGGCGTCGACGTCGACGACGGCGGTCACCCGGGCGCCGCTCACGACGTCGTTGATGCGGCGTACGTGGTCGGCGCCCATCTTGCCGGTGCCGATGACGGCGACCCCGAGCGGTCCGTGCTGGGTCATGATGCGTGTCTTCCCTTTCGTGGGCGGTGCGTCAGGCACCGCAGGAGCGCAGGAACTTCCGGGTGCGCTGCGCGATGGGCAGCGGCCGCTCCGGCTCGCAGGGGTACATGTCCTGCTCGACGATGGCGAACAGGTCGACGCCCAGGCCCTGCGCCGCGGCCAGCACCGGTTCCAGCGCGGGCACCCCGTCCGGCGGCTCGCACATGACGCCGCGCTGCACGGCCGGGCCGAAGGGGACCCCGTTCTTGACGACGTCGGCGAGGATCTCCGGGTCGACCTGCTTCAGGTGCAGGTAGCCGATCCGCTCCCCGTAGGTCTCGATGAGCTTGACGCTGTCGCCGCCGCAGTAGGCGTAGTGGCCGGTGTCCAGGCAGAGGCTCACCAGCCCGGGGTCCGTGGCGTCGAGGAAGCGCTCGACGTGCTCCTCGGTGTCGATGTGCGTGTCGGCGTGCGGGTGGACCACGATGTCCAGGCCGTAGGTGTCGCGGACCTGGCGGCCCAGGCGCTCCATGCCGGTGGCGAGGTGCCCCCACTGCTCTGCGGTGAGCTCGTGCGGCTCGATGACCTCGGCGGTCTTGTCGTCGCGCCAGAAGGACGGGATGACCACCAGGTGCCGGGCGTCCATGGCCTGGGCGAGGGCGGCGACCTCGCCGACGTGCTCCCAGGTGGCGTCCCACACCGACGGGCCGCGGTGCAGGGAGGTGAAGACGGTGCCCGCGGAGACCTTCAGGCCCCGGCGCGCGGTCTCCTCGGTGAGCCGGGCCGGATCGGTCGGCAGGTAGCCGTACGGGCCGAGTTCGATCCACTCGTAGCCCGACTGGGAGACCTCGTCGAGGAAGCGCTGCCAGGGCACCTGCTGCGGGTCGTCGGGGAACCAGACGCCCCACGAGTCGGGCGCGGAGCCGATCCGGATCCGGTCCAGAAGGGGGGAGGGGGCAGTCATGAGGAGGGCTCCTCTCACCGGTCGCCGCGGACCGGTCGTGGTTCGGTAGGGCGGCCCGTCAGGGCGGTGGTACGGATGCCCGCGGAGCTCCGTGGTCCCGCTGGAAGCTTCGCCGTCCGGCCGGGCAGCCGTCAAGAGTTGGTCCTGACATACGGACGTCATGTCAGGGTGTGGGGGAGGGCCGGGGCCGGCACCTCACGGGCTGGGGCGGCCCTCGGTCAGGTCCTCCAGCTCGGGCAGTTCCTCCACGTCGACGCCGCGGACCTGGGCCAGTTCGTGCTTGAGCGCGGCCAGCTCGGCGCCGCCGGCCATGTGGTTGGTGAGTTCCTCCAGGGAGACCTCCTTCCGGCCCGCGCTCAGTTCCAGGGTGCCCAGCCGCAGCACGGAGAAGTGGTCGCCCACCATGAACGCGTGGTGCGGATTGTGGGTGATGAAGATGACGCCCAGACCCCGGTCCCGTGCGGCCGCGATGTACTTCAGGACGACCCCCGACTGCTTGACGCCCAGTGCCGCGGTCGGTTCGTCCAGGATCAGCACCCGTGCGCCGAAATGGACCGCGCGGGCGATGGCCACGGACTGCCGCTGGCCGCCGGAGAGGGTGCCGATGGGCTGTTCCAGGTCGTCCAGGACGATGCCCATCGCCCGCAGTTCCTCGTCCGCGGTCCGTTTCATCCGGGCGATGTCCAGGCGGCGTACGGGCCAGGGGCCCCGGGTCAGCTCGGAGCCGAGGAAGAAGTTCCGCCAGACCGGCATCAGCGGAACGGTCGCCAGGTCCTGGTAGACGGCGGCGATGCCGCGGTCCAGGGCCTCCCGGGGGGTGTTGAGGCGCACGGGTGCGCCGTCGATGCGGAACTCGCCCTCGGTGTGCCGGTGCAGCCCGGAGACGATCTTGATCAGGGTGGACTTGCCCGCGCCGTTGTCGCCGAGGACGCAGGTGACCTGTCCCGGCCGGACGGCCAGGTCGACCCCGTGCAGGGCGCGGACGTTGCCGTAGCTCTTGCCCACCCCGTCCAGTTCGACGAGGGGCCCGGGGGCGGCGGTGGTGGCGCCGTCGGGGGTTGTGGCGGTGGTCATGGGGCTCACCTCCGGGTCGCCGTGCGGCGGACCCACAGATTGACCAGGGTCGCGATCAGGAGCATCACGCCGAGGAAGAACTTGAACCAGTCGGGGTTCCAGTTGGCATACACGATGCCCTGGGAGACCATCCCGAAGATGAAGGCGCCGATCACCGAGCCGACCGCCGAACCGTAGCCGCCGGTGAGCAGGCAACCGCCGATGACCGCCGCGATGATGTACAGGAACTCGTTGCCGACGCCCTCACCGGACTGCACCGCGTTGAACGAGAAGAGCAGGTGCATGCCGGTGAACCAGGCCCCGAAGCCCACGGCCATGAACAGCGCGATCTTGGTGAAGGCCACCGGTACGCCGACCGCCCGCGCGCTGTCCTTGTTGCCGCCGACCGCGAAGGTCCAGTTGCCGAACCTGGTGCGCAGCAGCACCCAGGTGGCCAGCACCGCGAAGCCGAGCCACCACAGAACCGTCACCTTGATCTGGACGCCCCCGATACCGATCTCCGAGGCGAACAGCGCGCGCGCCTGGCCGAAGCCGTCCATGTCGCTGATGGAGTCGGTGGCGACGTTGCCGGTGAAGATCTTGGTGACCGCCAGGTTGAGGCCCTGCAGCATCAGGAAGGTGGCCAGGGTGATGAGGAAGCTGGGCAGCCCCGTCCGCACCAGCATGTAGCCGTTGAGCGCCCCGATGCCCAGGGACACCACCAGGGCGACGACCACGCCGGTCCACACGTTCATGCTGAGCTGGAAGCTGAACATGCTCGCGGTCAGGGCGGACGCGGTGACCGCGACGCCGGCCGAGAGGTCGAACTCGCCGCCGATCATCAGCAGGGCCACGGGCAGCGCCATGATGCCCATGACCGACGCCTGGTAGAGCACGGTCGCCAGTGAGCCCGCCTCGCGGAAGGACGGCGCCACCGCGAAGAAGAAGAGGTAGACCGCGACGGCGGCGATCAGCGCGCCGATCTCCGGGCGGGCCAGGGTCCTGCGCAGCAGCGAGCGTTCGGCGGTGCGGCCGTCCGCCCCGGAGGCGGGTGCCGCGGGTGGTGAGGGGGACGCCGCGGGGGCGGCTGCCTGGGACACAGGGATCACCGGGTGCCCTTCGCGGCGAACGCGGCCACGGACTCGACGTTCTCCTTGTCGACGAAGGCCGGGCCGGTCAGGACCGGTGCCACTCCGCCGCCGCTGACGTTGCCGTTGGTCTTGTACAGCCACAGGGAGTCGACGGACAGGTAGCCCTGCAGATACGGCTGCTGGTCGACGGCGAACTGCACCCCGCCGTCCTGGACGGCCTTGACCAGGTCCTTGTTGAGGTCGAACGTGCCGACCTTGGCCTTGCTGCCGGCGTCCGCGACCGACTGGACGGCCGTCAGGGCGAAGGGCGCGCCCAGGGTGACGACGTAGTCGATGCCGGAGTCCTGCTTGAGCTTCGCGGTGATCGTGGACTTCACCGACGGCATGTCCGTGCCGTTGACGTAGAGGTTCTCGGTCTTCCCCTTGAACGTCTTCTTCACGCCGGCGCAGCGGGCCTCCAGGGCGACATGGCCCTGCTCGTGGATCACGCAGATGTTGTGCTTGGCGCCTAGGTCGTTGAGCTTGTTGCCCAGCGCCTCGCCGGCGACGCTCTCGTCCTGTCCGAAGTACTCCAGCAGCCCCTGGTCCTTCCAGTCGTCCAGGCCCGCGTTGAAGCCGACCACCGGGATGCCCGCGGCCTCGGCCTTGGCGACGACGTCCTTCATGGCGTCGGGCTTGGCCAGGGTGACGGCTATGCCGTCGACCTTCTGGTCGATCGCGTTCTGGATCAGGTTGGCCTGGGTCGCGGCGTTGGGGTCGTTGGAGTAGATCAGCTCCACGTTGTCCTTGGCGGCGGCGGCCTGGGCGCCCTTGCGGATCAGGTCCCAGAAGGTGTCGCCGGGGGCGGCGTGGGTGACCATCGCGATCTTCATCCGCGGGGTGTCGGCCTTGCCTGCGGCGGCTGTGTCGGCCGATTCCTCTGCCTTCTTCCCGCCTGAGCTGCTGGAACAGCCGGCTGCGAGGAGGACCGCCGCGGCGGAGAGGGCCGCGGCGGCGGAGATCCGACGGTTTCTGCGAGAGCGTTCCATGTTCCTGCACCTCACTGCGGTGGGAGGGAGAAGGGGACGGACGTGTTCACATGGCCGGGTGCTGCACGGGAGCAAACCCCTCCCCGGGGTCCCTGTCAAGACTTTGTCAAGACATCAATTCATCTCGACGTAACGACAAGATAACGACCCGGACTTCCGGTGGGCGGTACGTTCGTATGTAAGGACATAGTGTTGACATCGCGCGACCGGGCGGGCTAGACCTGACAGGGCCGCAGAGCGACTTCCCCCGGTGACGCACGACGAGGAGTCACGTCCATGACCGAGCCGTACGACCTGATCACGATGGGCCGGATCGGGGTGGACCTCTACCCGCTGCAGACCGGTGTACCGCTGCCCCAGGTCGAGACGTTCGGCAAATTCCTCGGCGGCTCCGCCACCAACGTCGCGGTCGCCGCCGCGCGCCTCGGACGCGCCACCGCCGTCATCACCCGCACCGGCGACGACCCCTTCGGCACCTACTGCCACCAGGCGCTCAAGGAGTTCGGCGTCGACGACCGCTACGTCACCCCGGTCGCCGCCCTCCCGACGCCCGTCACCTTCTGCGAGATCTTCCCGCCGGACGACTTCCCGCTCTACTTCTACCGGCTCCCCAAGGCGCCCGACCTGGAGATCCACGCCGACGAACTGGACCTCGACGCCGTGCGCGCCGCCCGCATCTTCTGGATGACCGGGACCGGCCTGTGCGCGGAGCCCAGCCGCACCGCCACCCTCACCGCCCTCGAGGCCAGGGCGCGGCGCGGCACCACCGTCTTCGACCTCGACTGGCGCCCGATGTTCTGGAAGGACCCCGACGAGGCCCGCCCCTACTACGCACGGGCGCTCGCCTCGGCCACCGTCGCCGTCGGCAACCTCGACGAGTGCGAGATCGCCACCGGGGTGCGCGAACCGCACGCCGCCGCGGAGGCGCTGCTCGCCGCCGGCGTCGAACTCGCCGTCGTCAAGCAGGGCCCCAAGGGCGTCCTGGCCGTCCACCGCGACGGCACCGCCGCCGAGGTGCCACCGGTCCCCGTCGAGGTGGTCAACGGGCTCGGTGCGGGCGACGCCTTCGGCGGCTCCCTCTGCCACGGGCTGCTCGCCGGCTGGGACCTGGAGCGGATCATGCGCCACGCCAACGCCGCGGGCGCGATCGTGGCCTCCCGCCTCGCCTGCTCCTCCGCGATGCCCACCGCGTCGGAGGTCGAGGACCTCCTCGGCCGCGGCTGACGGTCCGTCCTCTGCCCGAAAGTGAGCTTCTTTTGCGCATCAGCATCTCCGACCTGGTGAAGGTGCGGACCCACCACCCCGAGGCGATCGCCGAGGCCGCCGCCCGCCGCGTCCGCCGCCCGCTCGTCGGTGACGGCGGCCGGCTGATGATCATCGCCGCGGACCACCCCGCGCGGGGCGCCTTCGCCGTGGGGGACCGCGAGTTCGCCATGGCCAACCGCGTCGACCTGCTGGAGCGGCTGTGCACCGCGCTCTCCCGGCCCGGCGTGGACGGGGTCCTCGGCACCGCGGACATCCTGGAGGACCTGCTGCTGCTCGGCGCGCTCGAGGGCAAGGTCGTCATGGGGTCGATGAACCGCGGCGGCCTCGCCGGCGCCTCCTTCGAACTCGACGACCGCTTCACCGGCCACCGCGCCCAGGACATAGCCCGGCTCGGCTTCGACGCCGGCAAGCTGCTGCTGCGCATCAGCTACGAGGACAGCGGCTCGCTCAGCACCATGGTCGCCACCGCCCGCGCCATCGACGAGATGGCCGAGCACCGGCTCCCGGTCTTCGTCGAGCCCTTCATATCCCGCCGCGTCGACGGCAGGGTGCGCAACGATCTCAGCGCGGAGGCCGTCACCAAGTCCATCGCCATCGCCTCGGGGCTTGCCGGGACCTCCGCCTACACCTGGCTCAAGGTGCCCGTCACCGAGGACGTCGACGACATGGCCACCGTCATGGAGACCTCCACCCTGCCCGCCGTCCTGCTCGGGGGCGAGGTGGGCAGGGAACAGGACGCGGTCTACGAGAAGTGGCGCAAGGCGCTGCGCCTGCCCACCGTCCAGGGGCTGGTCGTCGGCCGCACCCTGCTCTACCCGGCGGAGGGCAGCGTGGAGACCGCCGTAGACACCGCCGTCGCCCTGCTGTGAAGTCCCGGTCGAACCGCGAGAAGTGCGAGGCCCACGCCACATGACCAGCACCGAGGACCACCTGGCCGCCGGGAAGGCCGCTGCCGGCCCCTACGCCGTCGACGTCGACCCCGGTCGCGCCGGCTGGGACCACTCCTCCCTGCGGATCCTGGAACTCCCGCCCGGCGGACGGCACGAGTTCGCCACCGGGGACAGCGAGTGGATCGTGCTCCCGCTCTCCGGCGGCTGCGAGGTCTCCGCCCAGGGGGAGACTTTCCGGCTCACCGGGCGCGAGAGCGTGTTCACGGCGGTCAGCGACTTCGCGTACGTGCCGCGCGACGAGACCGTCACCGTCACCACCGCCTCCGGCGGCCGCTTCGCCCTGACCGGAGCCCGCTGCGAGCGGCGGCTGCCCGCCCGCTACGGACCGGCCTCCGCCGTCCCCGTCGAGCTGCGGGGCAGCGGCAGCTGCAGCCGCCAGGTCAACAACTTCGGCGCCGCCGGGGTCTTCGAGTGCGATCGCCTGATCGCGGTCGAGGTGCTCACCCCGGCGGGCAACTGGTCGTCCTTCCCGCCCCACAAGCACGACGAGGACCGCGAGGGCGAATCGCGCCTGGAGGAGATCTACTACTTCGAGATCGCCCCGGCGCACGGCAGGGAGGGCATCGGCTACCAGCGCGTCTCGCCCTCCGGCAACGGCCGGGGCACCGACGTCCTCGCCGAGGTCCGCAGCGGCGACGTCGTCCTCGTCCCCGACGGCTGGCACGGCCCCTCGATGGCCGTCCCCGGCCACGACATGTACTACCTGAACGTCATGGCGGGCCCGGGGAAGGAGCGCGCCTGGCTGATCTGCGACCACCCCGACCACGCCTGGATCCGCGACACCTGGCCGGACCAGCCGCTCGACCCGCGCCTGCCCCTGTACACCGCCCCCGCCGCCACCGGCGAAGCCCCCGAGAGGTCCTGATGAGCAGCCAGTCCGTACGCCGCCTCACGGTCGCCCAGGCGCTCGTGCGGTTCCTGTCCGCGCAGTACACCGAGCGTGACGGGGTCCGCCGCCGGCTCGTCGCCGGTACGTGGGGCATCTTCGGCCACGGCAACGTCGCCGGTATCGGCCAGGCGCTGGTGGAGTACCGGCAGGAGATGCCGTACCACCAGGGCCGCAACGAGCAGGCCATGGTGCACGCCGCCGTCGGCTACGCCCGGCAGCTCAACCGGCTGTCCGCGCAGGCCGTCACCACCTCCATCGGCCCCGGCGCCACCAACCTCGTCACCGGTGCCGCGCTCGCCACCGTCAACCGGCTGCCGGTGCTGCTGCTGCCCGGCGACTCCTTCGCCAACCGCGTGCCCGATCCGGTGCTCCAGCAGCTGGAGCACACCCAGTACGGCGACGTCTCCGTCAACGACGCCCTGCGCCCGGTGTCCCGCTGGTTCGACCGGATCACCCGGCCGGAGGCCCTGATCCCGTCCGCGCTCCAGGCGATGCGGGTGCTCGCGGACCCCGCGGAGACCGGCGCCGTCACGCTCGCCCTCCCGCAGGACGTCCAGGCCGAGGCGTACGACTGGCCCGAGGAGTTCTTCGCCGAGCGCGTCTGGCACGTACGCCGCCCGGCCCCCGAGGCCGCCGAACTCGCCGCCGCCGCCGAGGCGGTGCGCACCGCGCGCCGCCCGCTGATCATCGCGGGCGGCGGCGTCCACCACAGCGAGGCCGAGCCCGCCCTCTGCGCACTGGTCGATGCGACGGGCATCCCCGTGGCCTCCACCCAGGCCGGCAAGGGCTCGCTGCGCCACGACCACCCGGCCGACCTCGGCGGCGTCGGCCACACCGGCACCGCCGTCGCCGACGACATCGCGCGCACCGCCGACCTGGTCATCGGCGTGGGCACCCGCTACACCGACTTCACCACCGCCTCCTCCACGCTCTTCGCCGCCCCAGCGGTGCGCTTCCTCAACCTCAACGTCACCGGCTTCGACGCCCACAAGCTCGGCGCCCGCACCCTGGTCGGCGACGCCCGCGCGAGCCTCGAAGCCCTCGCGCAGGCCGTGGCGGGACACCGCGTCGAGCCGGAGTACGAGGCCGAGTACCGCGCCGGGCGGGAGCGCTGGGAGCGCGTCGTCGATGCCGCTTACGCCGCGGACGACAGCGACCGCCCCACCCAGACCCAGGTGCTCGGCGCCCTCGACTCGGTGGTCGGCGACGACGACGTGCTGATCAACGCCGCCGGCTCCCTCCCCGGTGACCTGCACAAGCTGTGGCGCGCCCGCTCCCCGCGCCAGTACCACCTGGAGTACGGCTACTCCTGCATGGGCTACGAGATCCCGGCCTCCATCGGCGTGCGCATGGCGGCGCCCGACCGGCCCGTGTGGGCTCTCGTCGGGGACGGCACCTACCTGATGATGCCGACGGAGATCGTGACCGCCGTCCAGGAGGGCGTGAACGTCAACCTCCTCCTCATCCAGAACCACGGCTACGCCTCCATCGGCGGGCTGTCCTCCGAGGTCGGCGGCGAGCGCTACGGCACCGCCTACCGCTACCGCGCCGCCGACGGCTCCTTCACCGGCGACCCGCTCCCCGTGGACCTCGCCGCCAACGCGGCCAGCCTCGGGATGGACGTGCTGCGCGCCGAAACGGTGCGCGAGCTGCGCGAGGCGCTCGCCGCCGCCCGCGCCTCAGACCGCCCGACCTGCGTCTACGTCGAGACGGACCCCACACCGACGGCTCCCGCCGCCCAGGCCTGGTGGGACGTGCCGGTCGCCGAGACCGCCTCCCGCGAGGCCGCCGTCGAGGCCCGCAAGTCCTACGAGCGGCACCTGGGAGACCGCCGCCGCCATCTGTGAGCACACCCCCGCCATCCGCTCCCGGAACCCGGCGGCACCGACCGCACCGGCCCGTCCACGGGCCCTCGAGAAGGCGTGGATCCAAATGTTCGGACAATGTGATGTCAGAGTTTCCTGAGATCGAGACCGGCGGATACGCTCCCCCTGTGTCCAAAGCAGAGTCCGCGCCGCTCGAGTTCGAGGTGGACCGCTCCAGTCCGGTGCCGCTGTACTACCAGCTCGCGCAGCAGCTGGAGGGTGCCATCGAGCACGGCAGGCTCGCCCCCGGAAGCCTCCTGGGCAACGAGATCGAACTCGCCGGACGGCTCGGCCTCTCCCGGCCGACCGTCCGGCAGGCGATCCAGTCCCTGGTCGACAAGGGACTGCTGGTACGCCGGCGCGGCGTGGGCACCCAGGTCGTGCACAGCCAGGTCAAGCGCCCCCTGGAGCTGAGCAGCCTCTTCGACGACCTCCAGGCGGCCGGGCAGAGCCCCGCCACCCGGGTGCTGCGCAACGAGACCGAGCCGGCCTCCGCCCAGGTCGCCGCCGCCCTGGGCATCGCCGAGGGCAGCGACGTCGTCGTCCTCCAGCGGCTGCGCTCCACCCATGGCGAGCCGATGGCCCACATGTGCAACTACCTGCCGCCCGGACTCCTCCCCCTGGACAACACCAAGCTGGAGTCCACCGGCCTGTACCGCATGATGCGCGCCGCCGGGATCACCCTGCACAGCGCCCGCCAGTCGGTCGGCGCCCGGTGCGCCACCGAGGCGGAGGGCGAGCTGCTCGCCGAGGAGCCCGGGGCCGCGCTGCTCACCATGAGCCGGACGACCTACGACGACACGGGGCGGGCCGTCGAGTACGGCACGCACATCTACCGCGCCTCCCGCTACGCCTTCGAGTTCCAGCTGCTCGTACGGGCCTGAGCGGCCGCGGAACCCCCCCTTCCGCAAGCATCGCACCCTGTGACGGATACTTGGTCGGTTCCAAGACCTGCAGGGAAAGGCACGACGTGGAGAGCGCGAACAGGGGAATGCGTGCGCTCGGTGCGCTACTGACAGTGGTCATCGGTGTGGCGCTGGCGGGCTGCAGCAGCACCGGAGGCCTGCGCGCCGAGCAGCGGGCCAAGGAGGCCCAGGCCAATGGTTCGGCCGTCGACACACCGAGGTGGACGGTCGCCATGGTCACCCACGCCGGCGCCGGCGACAGCTTCTGGGACATCGTCCAGAAGGGCGCCCGGCAGGCCGCAGCCAAGGACAACATCAAGTTCCTGTACTCCAACAGCGACCAGGGCAAGGACCAGGCGCAGCTGGTGCAGACGGCCATCGACCAGAAGGTCGACGGCCTGGTCGTCACGCTCGCCAAGCCCGAGGCGATGAAGGACGTCGTCCTGAAGGCGGAGAAGGCGGGCATCCCGGTCATCACCATCAACTCCGGGTCCGCCCAGTCCAAGGAGTACGGCGCCCTGGCGCACATCGGCCAGGACGAGACGATCGCCGGCGAGGCCGTCGGCGAGGAGCTCACGGCGCGCGGCAGGAAGCACGCCCTGTGCGTGCTCCACGAGCAGGGCAACGTCGGCCACGAGCAGCGCTGCGCGGGCGTCAAGAACACCTTCGGGGGCACGACGGAGAACCTCTACGTCAACGGCACCAACATGCCCGACGTCCAGTCCGCCCTCCAGGCCAAGCTGGCGGCCGACCGCTCCATCGACGCCGTCGTGACCCTCGGCGCGCCGTACGCCGCCACCGCGGCCAAGGCGAAGGAGCAGGCGGGCAGCCAGGCCGAGGTCGACACCTTCGACCTCAACGCCCAGGTCGCGAGCGCGCTGGAGGCCGGCACGATCGGCTTCGCCGTCGACCAGCAGCCGTACCTGCAGGGGTACGAGGCCGTCGACCTGCTGTGGCTCTACCGGTACAACGCCGACGTCCTCGGCGGCGGCAGGCCCGTCCTCACCGGCCCGCAGATCGTCACCAAGGACGACGCGGCCGCACTGAAGGACTACGCGAAGCGGGGCACCCGATGACCGCGGACAGCCTCGCGCCCCCGCGGCGGCTCGGGCACCGCCTGTTCAGCCGCCCCGAGCTGGGCGCCGTCGTGGGCGCCGTGGCCGTCTTCGTCTTCTTCTCCGTGGCGGCCGACTCCTTCCTGCGGCCGGCGAGCCTCGGGACCGTCCTGTACGCGGCGTCCACCATCGGGATCATGGCGGTGCCGGTGGCGCTGCTGATGATCGGCGGCGAGTTCGACCTGTCGGCGGGCGTCCTGGTGACGTCCTCCGCCCTGGTGTCGTCGATGTTCAGCTACCAGATGACGGCCAATGTCTGGGTCGGCGTCGGCGTCTCGCTGCTCGTCACCCTTGCCATCGGCTTCTTCAACGGCATCATGCTGGCCCGCACGAAGCTGCCGAGCTTCATCATCACCCTCGGCACCTTCCTGATGCTCACCGGCCTCAACCTGGGCTTCACCAAGCTCATCGACGGCACGGTCAGCACCAAGTCCATCGCCGACATGGAGGGCTTCCCCTCCGCGCGAGCGCTGTTCGCCTCTCACCTGACCATCGGCGACGTCGACCTCCAGGTCACCATCCTGTGGTGGATCGCCCTGGTCGCCGTCGCCACCTGGGTGCTGCTGCGCACCCGTGCCGGCAACTGGATCTTCGCGTCCGGCGGCGGCCCCGACGCGGCCCGTGCGGTCGGCGTCCCCGTCACCCGTACGAAGACGGGCCTCTACATGGCCGTCGCCTTCTGCGCGTGGATCTCCGGGCAGCACCTGCTGTTCTCCTTCGACGTCGTGCAGTCGGGAGAGGGCATCGGCAACGAGTTCCTGTACATCATCGCCGCCGTGATCGGCGGCTGTCTGATGACCGGCGGCTACGGCTCCGCCATCGGCTCGGCGGTCGGCGCGTTCATCTTCGGCATGACCAGCAAGGGCATCGTCTACGCCGAGTGGAACCCGGACTGGTTCAAGTTCTTCCTGGGCGCCATGCTGCTGCTGGCCACGCTGCTCAACGCCTGGGTGCGCAAGCGGGCGGAGGCGGCGAAGTGACGGCCCTGGTGAAGCTGACCGAGGTCAGCAAGGCGTACGGGCATGTGCGCGCCCTGGAGGACGTCTCCCTGGAGGTGCACGCCGGGGAGATCACCTGTGTCCTCGGCGACAACGGCGCCGGGAAGTCCACCCTGATCAAGATCATCGCGGGGCTGCACCAGCACGACCGGGGCAGCTACGAGATCGAGGGCGTGCCCGTGCGCCACGCGTCGCCCCGCGAGGCGCTCGACCACGGCATCGCCACCGTCTACCAGGACCTGGCCGTCGTCCCGCTGATGCCGGTGTGGCGGAACTTCTTCCTGGGTTCCGAGCCGCGCAAGGGGCGCGGCCCCTTCAAGCGCCTGGACGTCGCCATGATGCGCGAAACCACGCGCACCGCGCTGCGCGACATGGGCATCGACCTGCGAGACGTGGACCGGCCGATCGGCACGCTGTCGGGCGGGCAGCGCCAGTGCGTCGCCATCGCCCGTGCCGTGCACTTCGGGGCCAAGGTGCTCGTCCTCGACGAGCCCACGGCGGCGCTCGGCGTCCGGCAGTCCGGCGTCGTCCTGAAGTACGTCGCCGCGGCACGGGACGCCGGGCTCGGCGTGGTCCTCATCACGCACAACCCCCACCACGCCCACCTGGTCGGCGACCGCTTCGTCCTGCTGCGCCGCGGCACGATGACCGGCTCCCACACCAGGGACGCGATCACGGTGGACGAGCTCACCCGGGAGATGGCCGGCGGTACGGACCTGGAGGCCCTCGCCCACGAGCTGCGCCGCCCGGCCTCCTGAGGCCGGTCGGGCGCGGCTCGGGCGCCCGCAGACGCCCGCCCCGGGGCGGGGGCCACGCCCCCGCGACCCCCGGCACTTAGAATCACTCGGAGAAACGCCCCCGACCCCGGAGAGACGAGCCTTGCGAGCGACGACCGAGCAGCAGTTCGGGACCGAGTCCGGGATCGGATCCACGGGGGTGAACCGATGAGCATGTACCGGGGTGCCGCCCGCACCTCCAGCAGTTCCACGCTCCTGAGCACGGTGGGCCGGCGCGAGCGCCGCTCGCACCTCACCGCGCCCAGGGTCCCCACCGTCGGCATCGACATCGGCGGCACCAAGGTGATGGCCGGCGTGGTCGACGCGGACGGCAACATCCTGGAGAAGCTGCGCACCGAGACCCCGGACAAGAGCAAGAGCCCGAAGGTGGTGGAGGACACCATCACCGAGCTCGTCCTCGACCTGTCCGAGCGGCACGACGTCCACGCCGTCGGTATCGGCGCGGCCGGCTGGGTGGACGCGGACCGCTCCCGGGTGCTCTTCGCCCCCCACCTGTCCTGGCGTGACGAGCCGCTGAAGGCCCGTCTCACCGAGCGCCTGCGGGTCCCCGTCATGGTGGACAACGACGCGAACACGGCCGCCTGGGCGGAATGGCGCTTCGGTGCCGGCCGCGGCGAGAACGACCTCGTGATGATCACGCTCGGCACCGGCATCGGCGGCGCCATCCTGGAGGACGGCCAGGTCAAGCGGGGCCGCTACGGCGTCGCGGGCGAGTTCGGCCACATGCAGGTGGTGCCCGGCGGGCACCGCTGCGCCTGCGGCAACCGAGGCTGCTGGGAGCAGTACAGCTCGGGCAACGCCCTGGTGCGCGAGGCCCGCGAGCTCGCGGCGGCCGACTCCCCGGTGGCGTACGGGATCATCGACCGGGTCGGCGGCCAGGTCCGGGAGATCACCGGTCCGCTCATCACGGAGCTCGCCCGTGAGGGTGATGCGATGTGCGTCGAGCTCTTCCAGGACATCGGCCAGTGGCTGGGCGTCGGCATCGCCAACCTCGCCGCGGCCCTGGACCCTTCCTGCTTCGTCATCGGCGGCGGCGTCAGCGCGGCCGACGACCTGCTGATCGCCCCGGCCCGCGACGCCTTCCGGCGTCATCTGACCGGGCGTGGCTACCGGCCGGAGGCGCGTATCGTCAAGGCGCAGCTCGGCCCCGAGGCCGGGATGGTCGGCGCCGCGGATCTGGCGCGGCTGGTCGCGCGCCGCTTCCGGCGGGCCAACCGGCGGCGGGTCGAGCGGTACGAGCGCTACGCGAAGGTCGTCGGCAAGTGAGTGCCATGCCCCCGAGGAAACCGCCGCGCTGGGTGCAGTGGATGGTCGTCCCGCTGCTGATCCTGGTGCCGATCGGCTACGTGATCATCTCCGCCGAGCAGAGCCGGGACAGCGGCGAGGAGAAGCAGGAACAGGCCGCAGCGACCACGCTCACCTACCTGTGGCCCACCAAGGTGCAGCGGCGCATCTACGAGGTGACGATCCCCTCCGGCTCAAAGCCGGTGGCGTACCTGGAGACCAACAACTGGGCGGCCAGCTCCTTCTACGTGCAGTTCCGCACCAACCAGGGCGGCCTGGACACCTTCCTCGCCCAGTACGGCAAGAGCCGCTCCGCCCTCGCGGACGGCGACGTGACCGTGAGCCCCAAGCAGGCCCGCACCGTGCGCTGGGCCTTCGGCACGGACCGCAAGTGGGCCGGTCTCAAGCTCAAGCAGCACGGGGACAAGCCGGACCACAACATCACCGTCGACTTCTCCGACACGGACCACCCCGTGGTCTATGTCGTGTCCACGATAAACTTCCGCTGACCGGCGCCCAGGCGCCGCAAGGGCCCCGCGTTGTCGCAGGGCCCGGCCGTCCGTGCCCGCGAACGCCTCGATAGCGTGGCGCGAGTGAGCGACGAGCAGACCCCCAAGACCCTCCAGCACCGCGTCGACGGCCCGCAGGACGCGCCGGTCCTGGTCCTCGGCCCCTCACTGGGCACGACGTGGCACATGTGGGACCGGCAGATACCAGAGCTGACCCGGCAGTGGCAGGTGCTGCGGTTCGACCTCCCGGGGCACGGCGGTGCCCCCGCCGACCCCTCGGTCTCCACCGCCGACCTCGCCGACCGCCTGCTGCGCACCCTGGACGCGGCCGGCGTCGAGCGCTTCGGCTACGCGGGCTGCGCCTTGGGCGGCGCCATCGGCACCCAGCTCGCGCTGCGTGCCCCGCAGCGCGTCGCTTCGCTGGCCCTGGTCTCCTCGGCCGCCCGCTTCGGGACGCCCGACGCCTGGCGGCAGCTCGGGGTGGTCGTCCGCGCCAACGGCCTGGAGCAGATCGCCCTGAGCGCCCCCGAGCGCTGGTTCGCCCCCGCCTTCCGCGCCGCCCAGGCCGCCATCGTCGACTGGTCCGTCCAGATGGCCCGGGCCGTCGACCCCGAGTGCTACATCGCCGCCTGCGAGGCGCTGGCAGCCCACGACGTGCGCGCGGAGCTCGGTCTGATCACCGTGCCGACGCTGGTCCTGGGCGGCGCCGAGGACCAGGTGACACCGCCCGCCGACGCCCGGGCCCTGGTCGCCGCCATCCCGGACGCGCGGCTCGCGGTCGTCCCTGGAGCCTCACACCTGGTGCCGGTCGAGCAGCCCACCGCCGTGGGTGAGCTCCTCGTGCGCCACTTCGAGGCCACCTGGACCGAACAGCCCGTCGCGGTGGCCGTGCCGGCGCAGCCCGCACCCGTCGCCACCGAGCCCGTACCGGTGGCGGCGCCCGTGCGGCCCGCCGCGCGGCACCAGGACGGCGTCGCGGCCGGCGGCCCGGGGGCGTACGCCGAGGGCGACCGCACCCGGCGCGAGCTCCTGGGCGACGCGCACGTCGACCGGGCGGCCGAGGAGTCCGGGGAGTCCGCCGGGGACTTCGAGGAGTTCGTCACCCGCTATGCCTGGGGCGAGGTCTGGAACCGGCCCGGGCTCGACCGGCGGACCCGCAGCGTCGTCACCCTGACCGCGCTCGTCGCCGGCGGCCACCACACCGAACTGGCCGTGCACACCCGGGCCGCGCTGCGCGGTGGCCTCACCCCGGCCGAGATCGAGGAGGTGCTGCTGCACACCGCCGTCTACTGCGGGGTGCCCGCCGCCACCTCGGCCTTCGCGGTGGCGCGGCGTGTCATCCGGGAGGAGACTCGGCCGCGGGAGTGAGCCCGCGCGCGGCGGTCCGTCGGTCCAACGGCGTCCCCACCCGGATGCGGCGTGTGCGGCGCGCACGGCCTCGGCCATGATGGCCATGCAAAGGATCACCGCTCCGGAGGAGAGTCATGAAGCTGACGAAGAGGGGCCACGCCTGCGTCCGCCTGGAGAAGGACGGGCGCGTGCTCGTCATCGACCCCGGAGCCTTCACCGAGCCGGACGCCGCGGCAGGGGCGGACGCGGTCCTCGTCACGCACGAGCACGCGGACCACTTCAGCGAACAGCAGCTGCGCGCCGCCCTGGAGGCCAACCCGGCCGCCGAGATCTGGACCCTGAAGAGCGTCGCCGACCAGGTGTCGGCCGCCTTCCCGGGCCGGGTCCACACGGTCGGAGAGGGCGACACCTTCAGCGTGGCCGGCTTCGACGTCGAGGTGCACGGGCAGATGCACGCCGTGATCCACCCCGACATCCCGCGCATCACCAACGTCGGCTTCCTCGTCGACGGCTCCGTCTTCCACCCCGGCGACGCGCTCACCGTGCCCGGCCGGTCCGTCGAGACGCTGCTGCTGCCCGTGCACGCCCCCTGGAACAAGGTCTCCGAGGTCATCGACTACCTGCGCGAGGTGAAGCCGGCCCGCGCCATCGACGTGCACGACGGGCTGCTCAACGAGCTCGCCCGCACCCTGTACGACCGGCTGCTCGGCCCCGACGGGCCCGGTGTCGGCGGCGCGGAGCACGGCAGGATGGCCCCCGGCGACACCGCCGACCTGGGCTGACGGCCCCGGGCCGGCGACCCGCCCCGGAAGCCCCCGGGAACGCCCCGGGACCGGTTGTCGGAGGCGGGCGGTACATTCGGGTCCATGCGCATCGCCACCTGGAACGTCAACTCGATCACCGCCCGCCTGCCGCGGCTGCTGGCCTGGCTGGAGAAGAACAGCCCGGACGTGCTGTGCATCCAGGAGACCAAGTGCGCCGAGGAGCAGTTCCCCTTCGACGAGCTGCGCGCCCTCGGCTACGAGACCGCCGTCAACGCCACAGGCCGGTGGAACGGCGTCGCCCTGCTGTCCAAGGTGGGTCTCGAGGACGTCGTCGTCGGCCTGCCCGGCGGCCCGCTGTACGAGGAGGTCGACGAGCCCCGCGCGGTCTCGGCGACCTGCGGCCCGGTCCGGGTCTGGTCGGTGTACGTGCCCAACGGCCGCGAGGTCGGCCACGAGCACTACGCGTACAAGCTGCGCTGGTTCGAGGCGCTGCGCGCGGCGGTCGCGGAGGACGCGGCGGGCGAGCGCCCCTTCGCCGTCCTCGGCGACTACAACGTGGCGCCCACCGACGAGGACGTGTGGGACCCGTCGGTCTTCGAGGGGATGACCCACGTCACCCCCGCCGAGCGCGAGGCGCTGGCGCACCTGCGCGCGGCCGGGCTCGGCGACGTGGTGCCCCGCCCGCTGAAGTACGACCGGCCCTACACCTACTGGGACTACCGCCAGCTGGCATTCCCCAAGAACCGCGGCATGCGGATCGACCTCGTCTACGCGAACCAGCCCTTCAGCAAGGCTGTCGGCGACGCCTACGTCGACCGTGAGGAGCGCAAGGGCAAGGGCGCCTCCGACCACGCTCCCGTCGTGGTCGACCTCGACGTCTGACCGGTCCTGGGCAGGCCCACCGCGAAGCGCCCGCCGGCCCGCCGCTGGAACTCGACGTAGCCGCGCAGCCCCGGCGGGCAGGGCAGGTGCAAGGTGGCCGGGTGCGCCACCTCGCGCAGGTCCACCACCAGGGCGTCGTCCGGCAGCCCGGTCAGCACCGCGGCCAGCTCAGGGTCCGCCTCCGGCCGGGCCTGCCGCACCGGCGTGCCCCGCAGGTCGGGCCGGTAGGAGAAGACGTGCGAGGTCTCGGCGAGCCGTTCCAGCACCGCGGCATGGTCCGCAACCGTTCCGTCCGCCGGCACCGGCTCCGGCCCGTGCTCCGGCGCGACGTGTTCCAGGGCGGCGAGGCCCGCCCGGGCCAACAGGGTGACCCAGTCGACCAGTGAGGGCGCGACGTACGCCCAGGTGTCGCGGAAGACCCCGGTCGCGGCGAACACCCGGCCCCAGGTGCCGGTGCCCTCGTCCACGTCCACGTCGACGAAGAGCGTGTCCCCGCCCGACTCGTGCAGCAGGTGCGCGGAGCCGGGCGGCCCCACCGCCCAGCCGCCGGGGTGCAGACCGCGCTCGGGGGCCAGCCGGTACTCCTCCAGCCCGCCGATGCGGATCGACCGCACCCTTCCGACCAGGTGCCGCACCTCCTCGGGCAGCGGCACGCCCCACGCCGCGATCTCGGCGTCGTCCGCGCCTGGGGCCAGCCGGACCGTGCCCGGGGCGCGCGCCGCCAGCTCCTCCAGCAGCCGCCAGGCGCGGTCCGCCGCCCGCGCCCCGGCTTCCCGTTCATCCTGCATTGTGTGGCCCTTCTCGCACCGGGCAGCCTTACGTTACGTATTGTGCGGCAACGGAACGTATACAACGTGTCGTTACCGTCGGCATACGCCCGCGCATACGCTCCGGCCATGCAGAGCTTCTCCGCCGACATCGCCGCCGCCGTGCTCGAACCCGAACCCCTGGACCCGGGGCAGATCGTCTCCGGCTCCCCGGAGGTCACCGGGAAGGTGCTGTGGCAGTCGCCCGACGGCACCCGTACGAGGGGGATCTGGCAGATCACCCCGGGTGTGGTGACCGACACCGAGGCGGACGAGATGTTCGTGGTCGTCACCGGTCGCGCCACCGTCGAGGTGGAGGACGGACCGACCCTGGAGCTGGGCCCGGGAGACGTCTGTGTCCTCCATGAAGGAGACCGCACGACATGGACCGTCCACGAGACCCTTCGGAAGGCCTACGCCATAGGCTGATGCCCATGGACATCTCCTTCCTGGACAGGTGGCGCAAACGGTACGGCGAGGTCCGCGGCGCGGCCGTACCGGAGTCCCTCGCCGAGGACCCGGAAGGAGTCGCCGAAGTGCTCTCGGAGTGCGAGCTGCTGCGCGCCAGGGCCGAGTCCGAGGGAGTGGAACTCGACGACACGGCCGTCTCGTTGGAGCGCCTGGACCAACTGGTGCCGCGCTGGCGCGACGACCCGGACGAGCTGTCCTGGCTCGGCAACGACGCCGGGCTCTACCTAGGCACGGTCGTCGTGCGCACCGTGCCGGGCGCGAGCTGGCGGGTCTGGCCCAGCGGACGCCCCGTCATCCTGCTGGCCTCCGGCCGTGAACTCGATGTGGTCGAGGCCGGCCACGAGTGGGCGGAGAGCGGCACCCCGGAGCTGTCCCAGGTCCACGCCGAGGCCTCCGAGGGCTGAACGCCGGCCGGGTCCGACGCAGGGCCCGCGGCCGGGCCGCTAGATGACGCGTTCGGCCTCGCCGAGCATGGCCTCGAACCAGCGGTCGAAGCCGTAGAGCACCGAACCGGGCGGAGTGGCGGAGAGCCGGTAGACCAGCGAGCCGCGCGGGTCCGCCGGAGGTCCGATGACGGAGACGAAGGTGGCACCGTCGAGGCGCACCAACCGCCACACCGGCGCGGTGCGGTAGCGGTAGACCTCGAGCTGAATCGTTCCTTCTTCGGCGAGGGCACCGAGCATGTCCTCCGCGAAGCGCAGGCTCGACGCGAAGAAGCGCGGCGTCTCGCCGACCTCCTCGGCGATCCGGTCGACCGCCGGGCTCTCCGGGTGCAGCAACAGCAGCCGCATGCGGGCGATCCCGGACCGGCCCCGCCGGGTCAGCGGCCCGCGCAGCAGCGAGTCGCCGAGCGCCACAAGCCCCAGGGCGCGCACGCCCACCACGTCCACCGTGCCGGCCCGCGCCGCCGCCTCGCGGATCTCCGCGGCCGCCTCGGGCTTCGTCAGCGCCACCGCCGCCACCTGCGGATGGTCCATCAGGTCCCGGACGCCGTACGAGCGCAGGCGGCGCGGCGCGAGCCCCATGAGCATCCGCGCGTGGTCCGGCATGAGCAGGCCCTGCGCGATCCGCTCGAACACGTCGAACCGCACCACCGAACGGCGGCCCCGCACGATCTCGTTGACCCGGCCCTGCAGCAGCCCCGTCGCGGCCGCGATGCGCGACTGGCTCGCGCCGCCGTACTGCTGCGCGAACCGCAGGATCGCCCCGGCGTCGCGGGCCCGCAGGGCCTCCCGTATCTCCTCGCGCTCCCAGGCCCACGCGGGGATCTCGACGGCATCACCGGAAACCGGTCCCGACATCCACGACTCCCGTCCACCCCGGCCGCCGTCCACCGGCGTTACCAGCGGGTATGTCGTGGTGAGAATAGCGCGGGGGTATCGCGTGCACGTGTGCTTCGCGGGAATGCTCGGCGCCACCTACGACACCTGTGAGGTGGTCACATGGGGGACAACCTGGCCGCACGGCCCCCGTTCCGGCGCGTCGCCCCCGGCGCCGGCCACGGTGCGGGCGACGAGTCGCCCCCGGACACCCTCCATACCCACGACGCGGCGGCCGAACCGTCTCCGTCCCCGCCGCCCGCCACCGTGCTGCTGGGCGAGGTCTTCCTGCCCGCCGACGACCTGGCGCCGGCCCAGGCGCGCCGCATCCTGGCTGCCACCCTGGACGTGTGGGGCCTCGGGTACCTGCTGGACACCGCGGGCCTCGTGCTCGCCGAGCTCGTCTCCAACGCCGTACGGCACGCCGGGGGGCGGCGGGTGGGCGTCGCGCTGTCGCGACGGCTGACGCTGGTGCACATGTCGGTCCGCGACGGCTCCCGCACTCCGCCCTGCCTGGTGCTGACCGGACGGGTCCCCGACACGACCGGGCGCACTCGCGGTCTTCAGGTCGTTTCTGCCCTGACCTACCGCTGGGGGACAGAACTCCTCCCGGGCGGCAAGCGTGTCTGGGCCGAGATCGCCGTCTGACGGGGCGTCGGGAGGTGCATGATGGGGGCATGGACTCCCTGCAGCAGATGCCCAACATCGGCGCGGTCCTGGCCGAGCGCCTCCGCAGCGCCGGTGTGCCGGACGCCGACGAGCTGCGCCGCCTCGGATCCGGAGGGGCCTTCGCGATGATCCGCGAAGGGCTTCCCGAGGACGCCTGCACCCACACCCTGCTCGCCCTCGAGGGCGCTATCCGCGGTACCCGCTGGACCGCCATCCCGAAGGCCGACCGCGACGCGCTGGTCGGCCGGGTGCTCGGCGAGGGCCACGCGGGCGCGGCCGCCGGAGGCCGATAGCGGCCGGGGGCGCCACCGGCCGGCGGGACTCGGCCCCGCCGGGGCCGGTCAGGACGAGAAGCCGATGCTGTACGCCACGTGCCGGCGGTCGGCGCGGATCACCGTGTCCGAGGTCTCGACGGCGCGGTCGTCGGCGTCGAGGTACGTCCGCCGGACAGCCGTCACGCACCGGCCGTGCGCGCAGCCGGTCGTCCGCGCTCGGGACGCGCGACGTCCGTGCCGTCGGTGATGGCCGGCGGCTCCCGACCGGTGGCGAGCTGCACGGGCCGGCGGTTCGCCAGGTACTCGTGAAGGGTCGTCACCACCGGGTCGCCGGTGGCGATGCCCAGGCGCTCGGCGATGGCCGGCGGGGCGATCGTGGTGACGGCCGGGGCCTCCCGGTCCACGGTCGTGGTGTCACCGGCGACGCGTGCGGCGAAGGGCGGGTCCACGGGCCTGTACTGCGGTCGAGCGTCCCGCGGGCGGATCGGTCGACCAAGAACACCCCGCGTCCGAACCGTCGCTCGACATGGCCCGCCGCCTTGAGCACGCGCACCGCCCGGTCGACGCCCGGTTGTGCCCGGTGCGGAGGGGCCCGCGGTGTCCACGACCACGGCCGGGCGGTGGCCGGCCTGGACGTCGTACGCGGTGGGGTACGGCTCCGGATCCACTCCGAAGGGGCTCCGCGGGGCGCGGTCGGCGAAGGAGCGCGGCGCCGGGGGCTCGAGCTGAGGGAACGTCAGTCCATCGAGCGAACTTGCGACACATCCATTGACTTCGGCCACGGCGGGCGCCGAATCTGAACCTGTCAGCGTCGACAGGGGGAGGGCCCGATGGGTGTCGGACGTGCATCGATCCTGGGAGCGGCCGCGGCGTCGGCCGCGCTCGTGCTCACCGCGCTGAGCGCGGTTCCGGCCACCGCGCACACACGCGGCGGCGGGCATCAAGGCCACGGTCACGGCAACGGACACCGGGACGCGTACGTCGCGCTCGGGGACTCGTACACGTCGGGACCGCTCATCCCCGACCAGGTGGACGCCAATTGCGCCCGGTCGAACCGGAACTACCCCTCGCTGGTGGCAGAGCGCCTGAGAGGCACCAGCCTCACCGACGTGAGCTGCGGCGGGGCCACCACCGCCGAGATGTGGAAGGCGCAGGGCAGCAACCCGCCGCAACTGGACGCACTGAGCCGCCGCACCTCCCTGGTCACGCTGCAGATCGGCGGGAACGACGTCGGTTTTGGCAGCATCATCCGCACCTGCGCGGGCGCCGCGGTCTCCGACCCGACCGGCAATCCCTGCCAGAAGTACTACTCGGCCGGCGGCACCGACCAGTTGCGGGCCGCCGTGGACGCGACGGCACCGAAGATCGACGCCGTGCTCGACGCCATCCACCACCGCGCGCCGCGGGCCCGTGTCGTGGTCGTCGGCTACCCGGCGCTGCTCCCCGACAGCGGCGTCGGCTGCCGGCCGGCCGTGCCCTTCGCCGACGGGGACTTCGCCTACCTCCGCGACACCGAGAAGCGGCTCAACGCCATGCTGGCCCGGCGCGCCAAGGCCGCCCACGCGATCTACGTCGACACCTACACCCCGACCGTCGGCCACGACATGTGCACGGCCCCCGGCGTCCGCTGGATCGAGCCGCTCACGCCCGCCGCTCCGGCCGCGCCCGCCCACCCCAACGCGCTGGGCGAGAAGGCCATGGCCGCCGCCGTACTGGACCGGCTCTGCGTGCGCGGCCGCATATGACGGGGCCGCGGGGGCCCGTGCCTCCGCGGCCGCCCGCCCGGTCCCGGGCCGTCACTCCGCGGTGACGGCCACCGGGAGACTGGCGGGCGTCCTGGCCTCGCGGGTGACGTCGGCGACGACCTCCACCACGTCGGGTCCGTAGGCGTCGGAGTTGACGACCTTCAGCAGCAGGCAGAAGGTGCCGTCCACCCCGTACTTGCGGGACAGCCGCAGGTAGTGGCGGGCGAGGTAGCGCACGGCGGCCTGGTTGGTCACCCCGCGCTGGCCGGAGGCGAGGAAGACCGGGCGGTTGTTCCCGGTGTTCTCGTCGGCGGCCAGCCGGGCCAGGAAGACGTACTCCACCTTGCCCTTCTCCATGCGGTAGGCCTCGCCGCCCACGGTCAGCGCGCCCTGGTCCTCGACCGGCCCGGTGAAGTCGTTGACCTGGAAACCGGGCAGCATGGAGCGCAGGTGCGCCGCCATGCGGTGGTTGGATATCGGGCCGCCGATGCAGAACTCCGTGCGCGCGCCGAAGCCCTGCCAGGCGGTGTCGTGGGGCAGGACCTCGGCGTGCGCCCCGCACTCCTTGATCAGCGCGGACAGCTCGATCAACGCGAAGACGTCATGGCGCGCAACGCTCCACCCCCGCGTCGAACCGGCATCGCGGTTGATCACCATCAGGCACTCCGAGCCGGTGGGCAGCCCGAAGAAGCGCTGCTTGCGGCGCAGCTTGCGCCGCCACAGGTATGTGCGGACGAACCAGCCCAGCGCGGCGCTGATACCGCTCGCGGCCAGTCCCAGGACGATGTTGCGCACGTCGTCGCTCATGGGCCGGGATCGTAGTTGAGGCGTTCCTGACGAGGAAGGCAGGGTGGGGTTAGGCTGCCCGGACGGTCGCCCCAGTGGAGGTCCACGTATGCGTCGTCACGCTGTACGGAGTCTGTCGCTGCTCGCCGTAACCGCAACCGCCGCTCTGTCGGTGGCCGCGGCCCCGCCGGGGGCGGACGCCCCGGCCCGGGACGCCACGCCCGCCAAGGTCCCGCTCGCCGTCGGCTACGGGGGCGCGGTCTCCAGCGTCGACGCCGACGCCTCCGCCGCCGGCATCGAGGTGCTGCGCCGCGGGGGGAACGCCGTGGACGCCGCGGTCGCCACCGCGGCCGCCCTGGGTGTCACCGAGCCCTACTCCTCGGGCATCGGCGGCGGTGGTTACTTCGTCTACTACGACGCCGGGCAGCGCAAGGTCCACACCATCGACGGCCGCGAGACGGCCCCCAAGAGCGCCACCGACAAGCTCTTCGTCGAGAACGGCCAGCCCCTCCCCTTCAACGACGCCGTCACCAGCGGCCTGAGCGTCGGCGTCCCCGGCACCCCCGCCACCTGGGACACGGCCCTGAGATCCTGGGGCAGCCGCAGCCTGCGCGACGTGCTGCGGCCCGCGGAGCGCCTCGCCCGCGACGGCTTCACCGTGGACGCCACCTTCCGCAGCCAGACGGAGGCCAACCAGGCGCGATTCAAGGACTTCCCGGCCACCGCCGCGCTCTTCCTGCCCGGCGGGCAAGCGCCCGTCGTCGGCTCCACCCTCAAGAACCCGGACCTCGCCCGCACCTACGCCGAGCTCGGCCGCAAGGGCGTCTCCGCCGTCTACAGCGGAGGCATAGGCGCCGACATCGTGAACACCGTGCGCAAGCCGCCGGTGGACCCGGCGGCCACCCGGGTCGTCCGGCCCGGCGACCTCACGACGGCCGACCTCAAGGCCTACAAGGCCAAGCCGCAGAACCCCACCCGCGTCTCCTACCGGGGTCTGGACGTCTACGGCATGGCGCCCTCCTCCTCCGGCGGCACCACCGTCGGCGAGGCACTGAACATCCTGGAGCGGACCGGCAGGCTCTCCCGGCTCTCCGAGGCGCAGTACCTGAACCGCTTCCTCGAGGCGAGCCGGATCTCCTTCGCCGACCGCGGGCGCTGGGTGGGCGACCCGGCCTTCGAGAAGGTCCCGACCGCGGGGCTGCTGTCCCGGTCGTTCGCCGATTCCCGGGCCTGCCTGATCAAGGACGACGCGGTGCTCACCAGCCCGGTCGCCCCGGGAGACCCGTACCACCCGGCGCGCTGCGCCAGCGGCGGCAAGGCCGCCCCGACGACGTACGAGGGGGATAGCACCACGCACCTCACGGTCGCCGACAAGTGGGGCAACGTCGTCTCGTACACGCTGACCATCGAGCAGACCGGGGGCAGCGCCATCACCGTCCCCGGGCGCGGTTTCCTGCTCAACAACGAGCTGACCGACTTCTCGTTCGTCCCGGCCAGTCCTTCCGTCCACGACCCCAACCTGCCGGGTCCGGGCAAGCGGCCGAGGTCCTCGATGTCACCGACGATCGTCACGAAGGACGGCCGTGCGGACTTCGCGCTCGGCTCGCCCGGTGGCGCCACGATCATCACCACCGTGCTGCAGGTACTGACCGAGCACGTCGACCGCGGCCTGCCGCTGGTGGACGCGATCGCCGCGCCGCGCGCCAGCCAGCGCAACGCAGCGAACACCCAGGTCGAGCCCGCTTTCCTCGCGAGCGACGTGGCGGCGGAGCTGAAGGACATCGGGCACAGCTTCGCCGACGCGGGTGAGATCGGTGCCACGACCGGCGTCCAGCGGCTGCCGGACGGCCGCTGGCTCGCCGCCGCCGAGACGGTGCGCCGCGGCGGCGGCTCGGCGATGGTGGTTCAGAGCACCACGCGGTAGTGGGTCGTCAGGCGCCGCTCGTCGTCCAGCACATGGAAGGCGACGCCGGGCGGCGCCGAGCGGTCGGCCACCGAGCCGTCCTGCCCGCCCTCCCAGGGCATGCGCAGCGTCCACGTCACCCCTGGTGCGGCGATCAGCGGCCGCCCGGCGAAGGTGGTGGCGGCGGGTGTGTGCGCGTGCCCGGTCAGGACGGCGACCACCTCCGGGTGTGCGGCCAGCAGTTCCTCCAGGGCCGCGGGCCGGCCGAGCCGGTACCCGTCGGGCAGCGGATGGTGCAGCGCGACGGGCGGATGGTGGAAGGCCAGCAGCGCCGGGGTACCGGGGGCCAGCCCGTCCAGCGTCGCGGACATCCACTCCAGGGTCTCCTCGTCGAGGAGACCGTCGTCCTCGCCCGGGATCGTCGAGTCGCACATCAGGACCGCGGTCCCGGCGACGACGTGCGCCCGGTTCACCGGTCCCGTCTCCTCGGCCTCGCCCAGCAGTGCCTTGCGGTACGCGGCGCGCCGGTCGTGGTTGCCCGGGCAGGGGAGCACCGGGAAGGGCGCGTCGAGGATCCGGGCGGCCTCCTCGTACTCGGCCGGGGCGCCGTGGTCGGCGATGTCCCCGGTGACCAGCAGTGCGTCGGGCGGGCGCGGGAGCCCGCGCAGGTAGGACATGACACGGGCGGCGCGCTCCGTCGAGCGTTCGGTGCCGTCGAGATGCAGGTCGCTGATGTGAGCCAGCAGCGGCATGGGCCGCTCCCCTCCAGGCTTAATGGTTAATCTGTCATCTTGCATTAGAACCGTAGGGTGCGACCGGCGGACGATCAAGAGGAGGGGCGTCGTGGAGCGCTACCTGGCCCTGGAACTGGTGAGCACCATCCGGCACGACGGCGACGGAGGGGTCACCGACGACCTCGGCGACCCCTCCGCGCTCACGGCATGGGTCGGCGAACATCTTCCCCAGGACGGCGGCTTCACCGCGGACGACGCCGTCCTCGCCGACGTCCTCGAGCTCCGCCGCGCGGTGCGCGCCCTCTTCGCCCGCGCCGTGGCGCCCGGACCGCCCAGCTCCGCCGACGTCCGGCGCCTGATGCCCGCCGAGGAGGCCCTCGCACACCTCAACACCGCGGCGGCGCGGGTCCCGGTCGTCCCCCGGCTGGTGTGGGAGGCGGAGGAGGCGCCCGCCGCCCTGCTGGAGGCCGCCGTGGAGCCGGCCGGCCCGGCCGCCCGGATCGTCGCCGAACTCGCCCGCGCCGCCGTCGACTTCCTCGCCGGCCCGGAACGGGCACGGCTGCGGGCCTGCGCCGCGCCCCGGTGCGTCCGGTACTTCGTGAAATCCCACGGCCGCCAGGAATGGTGCAAGCCGTCCTGCGGGAACCGCGCCCGCGTCGCCCGTCACTACCGCCGTCAGCACCTGGAGACGGCCCGGCCCTGAGGGTCCGGGACACCGCGCCGGCGGCTCCCCGGCGAAGGGGGCGCGCCACCGTGCCTCCGCGCGGGTTCCGGGCGCCCGTGCAGCCTCCGCCCCCTCCGCGAAAACTCTCCGTAGCGCCGCCGTAACACAACGGGTGTCGAATGCCGTGCGGACCACACGCTTCCGCCGCCCGGCGGCGGACAGGGAGGAGCGAGAGTGGAACGCGGGGAGCGCAGCCAGGTGATCGACCCGATCCGCGAGTTCGCCCGGTACCTGCGGGGTCTCGTCGGCGCGGCGGGCGACACGCCCGGCTGGTACGCGGTATTCGCGGAACGCGATCCCGGCGGCGTCCAGGCCTGGCTCGACGGCACCGACGTCCCGCCGTGGGACGTCGTCCTCGCCCTCCTCCAGGACGTCGCCGCCGCCCGCGGCGGCCACCCGGCGCAGGAGGCCGCGGAGTCCGCCCGCGGACTGCACGCCGCCGCCGTCGCCGCCCACGACGCCGCACCGGGCGCCGAGGCGGCGCTGGGCACCCGGCTGGACGTCTTACTCAGGGAACGCCAGTACGCGGTGCTGCACGAACGCGAGGTCACCGCCGCGCAGCGCGGCGCGGCCACCACCGCCGACGCGGAGCGCCTCGGCAACGAACTCGCCTGGGCCCGCGACGACCGCGAACGGGCCGTCGCGCGTTGCGCGGAGCTCCAGGCGCGCATCGACGCCGTCCGCTCCCGTCCCAACGTGCCCGAGGGGTGGTTCCGCCCGCAGGCGGCCCCGTCCCCCCGCGTTCCGACGCCCCGCGCCCAGGCCGCGTCCCCGCGCCCGCAGGACGGCGGTCCGGCCCCTGCACCGGGCCACGGGTCCGGCCCCGGTGACGCCGACGCCCGGCCCTGGACGGCCCACCGGCCCGCCGCCCGCGGACGAAAGGAACGCCCCCGCGGCGGAGCGCGGTACGGAGGGGCCCGCTTCGCCGGAGCACCCGAGGCCGAAGTGGTCGCGCAGCCGCCCGCGCCGCCCGCCGTCGCCGCACCGCAGGGCGGCCGTGCCCCCGGTCCCCGTGGGGCCCGCTTCGCGGGCGCGGCGGGCCACGACACCCCAGACGGCCGCGAGGCCGCACAGAGCCGCACCGACGTCCGTGCGGCGCACGCCCGCAGGGAGGCCGCGCGGTCGACCGCGGCGCGCATGGCCGAACTGCGCCGCACCGGCCGCACCGGCGAGGCGTACGTGCTGATGAGCGAGGCCGTGGCCGGCCCGCCCGAGGACGTCCCCGAGCTCGCGGCCGCGCTGGAGCGCTCAGGACTGGCCGCGGACGTGGCCACCCTGCTCTGGGAGCTGGCGGCGCAGCCCCCGCGGCGTCTGGCGGCCGCCGCGACCGCCCTGGACTCCGCCGACCGGGGCGACGACCGCCGGACCCTGCTCCACCAGGCGGCCGCCCGGCCCGTTCCCGAGGTCGCCGCGACCGCCGAAGCCCTGCTCGACGCCGGCCACCGGGACGCGGCGCTGAGCCTGCTGGCCGCCCTCGTCCGCGCCCGCAGCCCGGAGACGGCCGCCGGCATCGCCCACGAGGGTGCCGGGCTCGTCGGCCCGCTCCTGGACGCGGCGGGCCTGGTGTCGGTGTCCAAACGCCGCGACCTGGCCGCCGCACTGCGCCGAGCGGGTCTGCCCGACCGCGAAATCTGATCGGCTTCGTTGAGTAACGGCGTCGGTATTGCCACAGTGGGCAGTGGGCTCTTACGTTCGTCCCAGCGCCGGATCTACGTGCGTAGACCAGCCCGCCGTTCCGGCGTGACCTCGCGTCAAAGGAGCTGTCATGCCCAATGTCGTACGCGCCGCGCTCGTCCAGGCGACGTGGACCGGTGACACCGAGTCGATGATCGCGAAGCACGAGGAGCACGCCCGCGAGGCGGCCGCGCAGGGCGCCCAGGTGATCGGCTTCCAGGAGGTGTTCAACTCTCCGTACTTCTGCCAGGTGCAGGAGGCCGAGAACTACCGGTGGGCCGAGCGGGTGCCCGACGGACCGGCCGTGCAGCGCATGCAGACCCTCGCCCGGGAGACGGGCATGGTGATGGTGGTGCCGGTCTACGAGGTCGAGCAGGACGGCTTCTACTACAACACCGCCGCGGTGATCGACGCCGACGGCAGCTACCTCGGCAAGTACCGCAAGCACCACATCCCGCAGGTCAAGGGCTTCTGGGAGAAGTACTACTTCAAGCCCGGCAACCTGGGCTGGCCGGTCTTCGACACGGCCGTCGGCAAGGTCGGCGTCTACATCTGCTACGACCGCCACTTCCCCGAGGGCTGGCGCGCGCTGGGCCTGGCCGGGGCGCAACTGGTCTACAACCCCTCGGCGACCCACCGCGGACTCTCCTCGTACCTGTGGCAGCTGGAACAGCCGGCCGCCGCCGTCGCCAACGAGTACTTCGTCGCCGCCATCAACCGGGTCGGCCGGGAACCGGTCTACGGCGACAACGACTTCTACGGCACGTCCTACTTCGTCGACCCGCGCGGCCAGTTCGTGGGCGACGTCGCCTCCGACAAGGAGGAACAACTGATCGTGCGCGACCTGGACTTCGACCTGATCCCCGCGGTGCGCCAGCAGTGGGCCTTCTACCGGGACCGCCGCCCTGACGCCTACGGCACCCTGACGGAGGCGTGAACACGTCCATGACCATCACCGAGAACCCGCACGCCGCGCTCCACTCCCGCCACCGGGCCGTGATGCCGCAGTGGCTCGCGACGTACTACCGGGAACCCATCGAGATCACCCATGGCGAGGGCCGCCACGTCTGGGACGCCGAGGGCCGGCAGTACCTCGACTTCTTCGGCGGCATCCTCACCACCATGACCGCCCACGCGCTGCCGGAGGTCACCGCCGCGATCCGCGAGCAGGCCGGGCGGATCCTGCACTCCTCCACGCTCTACCTGAGCTCCCAGGCCGTCGACCTCGCCGAGCGCATCGCCCGCCTGTCGGGCATCCCGGACGCCCGGGTCTTCTTCACCACCTCCGGCACGGAGGCGAACGACACCGCGCTGCTGCTCGCCACCACGTACCGGAAGTCCAACCAGATCCTGGCGCTGCGCAACAGCTACCACGGGCGTTCCTTCTCGGCGATCGGCATCACCGGCAACACCTCATGGTCGCCCACGAGCCTGTCGCCGTTGCAGACGCTGTACGTGCACGGCGGCGTCCGTCACCGCGGCCCCTACGCGCACCTGTCCGACGCCGAGTTCACGGCCGCCTGCGTGGCGGACCTAGAGGACATGCTCGGCCAGGCCAACGGGCAGGTCGCCGCCCTGATCGCCGAGCCGATCCAGGGTGTCGGCGGCTTCACCTCGGGCCCGGACGGGCTGCTGGCCGCCTTCAAGCAGGTCCTGGACCGGCACGGCATCCTCTGGATCACCGACGAGGTGCAGACCGGCTGGGGCCGGACCGGTGAGCACTTCTGGGGCTGGCAGGCGCACGAGGGCTCCGGTCCGCCGGACGTGCTGACCTTCGCCAAGGGCGTCGGCAACGGCCTGTCCATGGGCGGCGTCGTCGCCCGCGCCGAGGTGATGAACTGCCTCACCGCCAACTCCATCTCCACGTTCGGCGGCAGCCCCATCACCACGGCGGGCGCGCTGGCCAACCTCCAGTACCTCCTCGACCACGACCTGCAGGGCAACGCCCGGCGCGTGGGCGGTCTGCTCAGGTCGCGGCTGGAGGCCATCTCCGCCGGTCTCCCGGTGGTCCGCGAGGTGCGCGGCCGCGGGCTGATGCTCGGCGTCGAACTGGCCACGCCGGCCGCCGCGGGCGTCGTCCTTGAGGCGGCTCGCGAGGGCGGCCTGCTGATCGGCAAGGGCGGCCGGGCCGGTGACGCGCTGCGCATCGCCCCGCCGCTCTCCCTGACCGTCGCCGAGGCGGAGGAAGGCGCCTCGATCCTGGAGTCGGCGCTCAAGCAGGCGCAGAGCGAGCTGGGCGACGGCCCGGCCTGACGGTACGTCACAACACGTCGTGGGCGGGGACACGGCCGCCGCCCACGACGCCGCCGTCAGAGTTCCAGGTCGACGACGAGCGGCCGGTGGTCGGAGACCCGCACGACCGGCGCGCCGGAAGAGCGCACGTCGGCCCGCCCGACCCCCGCGGCCAGCACATGGTCGAACTGCACCACGGGACGGTGGGAGGGGTAGGTGCGCGTACGGGCCAGCGCCCGCCAGGCCCCGCCCAGCGCCAGCCCGGCACCGGGCCCACCAGGTTGAGGTCGCCCAGCAGCAGGTGGGGCCGGGGCAGTCCGGCGATCCAGCGGCGGACCGTCACCAACTGGCCCACGTTCCAGCCGGGGACGAACGACAGGTGCACCGCGACCACCGTGAACGGGCCGCGCGCGCCCTCCAGGACGGCCGCCAGGGCGCAGCGCGGCTGGTCGCTCGTCATCCGGAGCCCGGCGACCCCGGGCACCCGCAGCGGAAACCCCACGGGTGAGGGGCGCAGCCGCAGGGCCCGCCACTCCCGTACGGGAAGCCGGGTGGCCAGGGCGATCCCGTGCGACGGCGGGCAGTTGCCGCGGGCCGCGTCCCCCGGTCCGTACACGCGCAGCCCGGGCTCGGCCGGATCGCGCACCCATCCCGTGCCCGGCACCGAGCGGCCGTGCACCGCCGACGCGTAGCGCCAGTCCCGGGCGCCCGACGCCGTGGCGGCCGCCGCGGCCTGGTCCACCCGGCCGGACCGCTCCTGGAAACGGTCCAGTTCCTGCAGCGCGAGGACGTCGGCGTCCAGGGACGCGACGGCCCGGGCGAGCGGTTCCCCGGCGGCGGCACCCCCGGGGAAGGGGGCCGGCCTGCCGTCCCTGACCGGCAGACCGTGCAGCACATTGAACGTCGCGAACCTCATGGGCCCGCCGCCCGTGGTCCGCCGGCAGCGGGGGCGGGCGCCGGGGTGCCGTCCCGCCGCCGTGGACGGCCCGGCCTGCGGAAGTGGGCGTACGGCGGGTACGTCTTGAAGGCGATGTCGAGTTCCGGCCCGCGCCCCCGGTCGCCGGACTCCAGCAGCGGTGTGAGCCTTTCGACCAGGGCCATGTGCCCTTTCGTCACGCCCTTCCGGCGCGGCCCCTGGCCGGCCGCCCGCGCCAGTGACGCGGCGGCGAAGGAGAAGGTGCCGCGGCTGCCCACCAGGAACAGCGTCCGCGCGTGGCGGACCGGCCGCAGCCGGTCGCGGGAGTCCGCGTGGCCGTACCGCTGCCACCAGGCGTCGGCGTCGCGCGCCGTGCGCGCCTCGTCCGTGCGGACCGTCAGGGGCACCCCGCCGGTCAGCCGGCCGCGCGGCCGGGGCCACTCGCTCACCCGCAGGCCCAGCGAGTGGTGGACGAGGACGAGGTCGACGCGGTCGCCGGCCGTCGCCAGGTACGCCTCCTCGTCCAGGGGGACGCCGCCGCGCAGCGGCACGTGGACGACGGTGCGCCGCGAGCACGCCGCGAAGGAGAACAGCCCGGCGAGGGCCGAGAGCCCGGCGTGGTCGCCGACCAGGAAGCCGTACTCGGCCGGGTCGGTGAGCGCCGTGTGGCGCGGGGGATGCCAGGGCTGCACGATCCGGTGCTCCACCGGGCCGGTGCGCGGGCGGAAGTGACGCAGCCTCAGCCGCATGCGGGATCCTCCATCCGCCCATCGTCGCCGTGCCGTCGCGGTCGGGGCAACGCGATTTCCCACCTCGTCACCTGCAGACCCGGGCGCCCGGTTCGTGGCATATTGTGAGCGTTCGCCGTACGGGGGCGCGGAGGAGGAGTGATCGTCCCCGTCGGTCCCGTCGATGGGGAGCAGCGGTATTGCCACCGTGGGTGACCGGTCATACGTTTTCCACCATGGCGGGGTCTACGTGCGTAGAGCCGTTCCGACATGGCATCGAGGTTTCCGGGGACCCCGCCCTCAGCCATTGGAAGGAGTGGGAGCATGAGCCGCATCGTCATCCGGGGCGGACTGGTCGTCACCGCCGCGGACGAGGTCCACGCCGACGTCCTCGTCGAGGGGGGCAGGGTCGTTGCCCTCGCCTCGCACGACTCCGACCCGGCACAGGGCTGGACCGGGTCCGCCGACCGCGTCATCGACGCGACCGGGAAGTACGTCATCCCGGGCGGCGTCGACGCGCACACCCACATGGAACTGCCCTTCGGCGGCACCCACGCCTCGGACACCTTCGAGACCGGCACCCGGGCCGCCGCCTGGGGCGGTACGACGACGATCGTGGACTTCGCCGTGCAGTCGGTGGGCCAGTCGCTGCGCAGCGGACTGGACACCTGGCACGCCAAGGCCGACGCGCAGTGCGCCGTCGACTACGGCTTCCACATGATCCTCTCCGACGTCAACGAGGACACCCTCAAGGAGATGGACATCCTCGTGGAGGAGGGCGTCACCAGCTTCAAGCTGTTCATGGCCTACCCCGGCGTGTTCTACAGCGACGACGGCCGCATCCTGCGCGCCATGCAGCGCGGCGCCGACAACGGCGGCCTGATCATGATGCACGCGGAGAACGGCATCGCCATCGACGTGCTCGTCGAACAGGCCCTGGCGGCGGGCAGGACCGATCCCCGCTACCACGGCGAGGTCCGCCACGCCCTGCTGGAGGCCGAGGCGACCCACCGCGCGATCCGGCTCGCCCAGGTCGCGGGCTCGCCGCTCTACGTCGTCCACGTCTCCGCGCAGCAGGCCGTCGAGCAGATCGCCCTCGCCAGGGACGAGGGGCTGAACGTGTTCGGCGAGACGTGTCCGCAGTATCTGTTCCTGTCCACGGACAACCTGGCGGAACCGGACTTCGAGGGTGCCAAGTACGTGTGCTCGACGCCGCTGCGGCCGAAGGAGCACCAGGCGGTCCTCTGGCGGGCCCTTCGCACCGACGACCTGCAGGTGGTGTCCACGGACCACTGCCCGTTCTGCTTCGTGGGGCAGAAGGAGCTGGGGCGGGGCGACTTCTCGAAGATCCCCAACGGTCTGCCGGGGGTGGAGAACCGGATGGACCTGCTGCACCAGGCGGTGGTGGACGGGCACATCAGCCGTCGGCGGTGGATCGAGATCGCCTGTGCGGCACCGGCGCGGATGTTCGGGCTCTATCCGCGCAAGGGGACCATCGCGCCGGGCGCGGACGCCGACATCGTGATCTACGACCCGCACGCGGAGCAGGTCATGTCCGCCGCCACCCACCACATGAACGTCGATTACTCCGCCTACGAGGGCAAGCGGATCACAGGACGGGTCGAGACCGTCCTGTCCCGCGGCGAGCCCGTCATCGACGGCCGGGAGTACGTCGGACGGGCGGGCCACGGCCAGTACACCCCGCGCGGAACCTGTCAGTACCTCGTCTGAGAAAGGCGCGTGGACCCATGGACTTCGGACTCGTCCTGCAGACGGACCCGCCCGCCGCGGCGGTCGTGGAGCTGATGCGCCGCGCCGAGCGCAACGGCTTCACCCACGGCTGGACCTTCGACTCGACCGTGTTGTGGCAGGAGCCGTTCGTCATCTACAGCCAGATCCTGGCGCGGACCGAGCGGATGGTCGTCGGCTCCATGGTCACCAATCCGGGCACCCGTACCTGGGAGGTGACCGCGTCGACCTTCGCGACGCTGAACGAGATGTTCGGCAACCGCACGATCTGCGGGATCGGCCGGGGAGACTCGGCGATGCGCGTGGCGGGCCGCAAGCCCAACACCCTCGCCCGCATCGAGGAGGCGATGCACGTCATCCGCGAGCTCGCCGAGGGCCGCGAGGCCGACCTCGGCGGCACGGTCGTCCGCATCCCCTGGATCAAGGAGGGAGCGAGACTGCCGGTGTGGATGGCGGCGTACGGGCCGAAGGCGCTGGCGATCGCCGGGGCGAAGGCGGACGGGTTCATCCTGCAGCTCGGCGACGTCTACCTGACCGAGTGGATGGTCAAGGCGGTCCGGGACGCCGCGGTCGCCGCCGGCCGCGACCCGTCCGAGGTGAAGGTCTGCGTGGCCGCGCCCGCGTACGTCACCGAGGACGACTCCCCGCGGGCGCTGGCCCACGCCCGGGAGCAGTGCCGCTGGTTCGGCGGCATGGTCGGCAACCACGTCGCCGACCTCGTTTCCAGGTACGGCGAGGTGTCGA